>NZ_DATCRU010000057.1:0-11519 GCF_036568825.1 Mucilaginibacter sp.
ATTATAACAACGACAGAATCAAGCTCAATCTAAAAGGAATGAGCCCGGCTAAATACCGAGCTCATTATGATAATAATAATTAAGTTTGTCCAACTTTTGGGGTGCACTTCAGATCTATCCGCCTTTGCATTTTCTTTATCAAGTGTTATTCGTGCAGAACCAATATAGCTTTTACTGATTTATTTAACACTCTATCTAACGTACTGCGATTAAACAGGCGGTAAACCACATTGTGATGGTGCTTTACCAGGCAAAGGATGTCTGTATCATTTGATTGCACAAAATTCAGGATACCTTCACTTGCACTGCTTCCGGTTACATAATTAAAGTCGAGCGTAGTGTTTTTGATCAGGTCCCGCATTCTGCTTTCTTCTGTTTCCAGGTTCTTATCCTCAGATTTACCTGATACATAAAGAATATTCATTTTCTCTGCACCGAAAGCTGATACCATTTCATTCAGGGCGTTCACATCATAAGCCGAAAGCCTGGTATCGTAATCGGTTGCCAGGGTGATCATTGGTTTTTCAGGGAATTTACTTTCCACCGGAACCATCAGCGTAGGAATTTTGATCACTTCAATAACACTGCTGGCATTACTGCCCACAATACCGGTAATTCCGGTCGATCCTATCATGCCCATCACCAGTAATTCTACATGATTTTGGCTCACATATTCGCTCAATACAGTTTTTAAAGAGCCAACCATGCAAAGTGTGGTCACGGGTACATCCTTGTATCTATCGTCAACAATTTTACCAGCCCAATCTTTCAGGGCCGCGCGTTTGTTATTGTGGTAGTCTTCGATAAAAACTGCGTTGTATATATTATTGCCCACACCTTCCATTGAGGGGATAGCATTGATAGCGCAAACTCCCATATTCAGCACCTTAGCCAGATCCATGGCATATTCCATCGCGTTAGCAGCGCCGTTTGAAAAATCAGTTGCAACAAGTATCTGTTTCATGTCTTTAACAAGTTTAAATTAATGTTTTTACTAATTATTTTCAAATGAATAAATGGAAGAACATAAATAATAACAGTGCCAAAATGATAGCAACCGGCAAAGTAAGCACCCATGCCAAAGCTATATTTTTCAGCGTTTTGCTGTTCAGGTTACCCGCACCGCCTGAAGCCATCATTGATCCGGCAATGCCGCTGGATAATACGTGCGTGGTACTTACAGGTAAACCAAACGAAGTACTCAAACCGATGGTTGATGCAGCAATGATCTCAGAAGTTGCGCCCTGCGCATAGTTCAGATGTTCGTTACCGATCTTCTCACCGATGGTTACTACAATACGTTTCCAACCGATCATCGTGCCAATACCTAATGAAATAGAAATAGTTGCAATTACCCATACCGGTGCAAAATCGGTAAGGCCGTTCAGGTCTTTTGACGCTGATTTTAACACGGTCATATCATTTGCTGCCCAATTAGCATTTTTGCTGGCTGCAACCAGATCAATAGTTTTTACTACATTCTTGATCTGTTTGCGGAATTTATAAGTTTTCACCGTATCGGCTGCGAGCCGAGTTTTAGTGCCGGCTATAGCGGAATCAAGATGCAGGATCAGCCCTTTGGTTATCACATCGGATGAAGCAAGTTTTTGATTAACTATCTGCTCTGTTTTATTAAGCGATGATAATATCTTGTCGTTTGAAATAGCATGGTTCACCGCAAATTTTGCAGGAACAAAGGCTATCAGGATCAGCATTAATAAACCAACACCTTTCTGACCATCATTACTGCCATGGAAAAAGCTAACCAGTGTACAGGTTAACACCAACAGCCCCCTGATCAGTATTGGTGGTCTGTCATTTTCGCCCTGCGGAATATGAAATAATGCTGTTGATTTTACCACATGTTTCAGGAAATACATCAGTAATGCAGCTGCACCGAAACCGATCAGTGGCGAAAGGATAAGTGATAAACCTATTTCTTTTGCCTTGTCCCAGTTTACACCCGAACCGCCGTAATACCAGGTAAATGCTATACTGGCGCCGATCATCGCCCCGATCAAAGTATGGGAGCTTGAACAAGGGATACCGAGATACCATGTGCCCAGGTTCCAGATAATAGCGGCGAGCAGTACAGCCAGCACCATACAGGCGCCTACAGCCACAGGCAGCTTCATTAATTCGTCGAGTGGCAATAACTTTAATATGCCCATTGCTACGGCAACACCTCCGAGGAACACACCAAGGAAGTTAAAAAAACCTGACCAGGGAATAGCATAAACCGGCTTTAACGCTTTGGTATAAATAACCGTAGCAACAGCATTCGCAGTATCGTGAAAGCCGTTTACAAATTCAAAGCCAACAACTGCCAGCAAGCATATCATAAAAACGATGGTTAATGAAGTGCTTAAGCTAACTTCACCAATCAGGGGGAGGGTGATAGAACTTAATACGTGGAGCATAAATTTTAGCTTTTGTGAATGGTTAATTGTGATGTATGGATTTCTCTCTATCAAAGAAATAGATATGCCGCGTAAATCCCGAAGATTTAAGGTTAAGAAATTGTTATATTATCTACCCGCTTGTATTATGTAACATTCTAGTTACCAATAATTTACACAAATGTTAATAACAAAAAAAGGCGGACTGTAATAATCCGCCTTTACAATAATTTATGGTCTATTTTAAGCCAGATCGAAACGATCAAGATTCATTACTTTGTTCCATGCGGCAACAAAGTCTTTTACCAATTTAGCCTGCCCGTCAGCTTCGCCGTATACTTCTGCAATAGCTCTCAGTTCAGCATGTGAGCCAAATATAAGGTCAGCTCGGGTGGCAGTCCATTTGAAGCCCCCTGTTTTGCGGTCATGTCCTTCAAATAGTTCCCTTTCCTCGCCGGTTGGTTTCCATGCAGTACTCATATCGAGCAGGTTGACAAAGAAATCGTTGGTCAATTGCCCGGGGCGGTGAGTAAGGACACCATGAGGTGAACCGTCATAGTTGGCATTCAATGCGCGCATACCACCAACCAGCACAGTCATTTCAGGCGCTGACAGCGTTAATAATTGTGCTTTATCTATCAGGTACTCTTCCGTACGCACACGGGCTGATTTACTACGGTAATTGCGGAAACCATCAGCTTTTGGTTCCATATATTCAAAAGAATCAACATCAGTTTCTTCCTGAGAAGCATCCGTACGGCCCGGAGTGAACGGTACATTGATATTACTGCCTGCATCTTTAGCAGCTTTCTCTACCGCAGCACAACCGGCCAGTACAATCAGGTCAGCAAGTGAAATCTTTTTACCGCTTTGCGAATCGTTAAATTGTTTTTGAATGCCTTCCAAGGTGTTTAATACATGATTTAACTGTGCAGGATTATTTGCTTCCCAATATCTTTGAGGAGCTAACCGCACACGGGCACCATTAGCGCCACCACGTTTATCGCCGCCACGGAAAGTAGACGCTAAGGCCCAGGCAGTAGAAACCAGTTGAGAAACGGTTAAGCCTGATTCTAAGACTTTTGACTTCAACGAAGCAATATCATTCTGATCAATTAGCTGATGATCTACAGCAGGAACCGGGTCTTGCCAGATCAATACTTCGGCAGGAACATCCTTGCCTAAATAACGTGCACGCGGCCCCATATCACGGTGTGTCAGTTTGAACCATGCGCGGGCAAACGCATCAGCAAATTGATCAGGGTTCTCATAAAATCGTCTTGATATCTTTTCATACTCCGGATCAAACCGTAATGAAAGGTCGGTAGTAAGCATTCTCGGTGCATGCTTTTTATTGGAATCGAATGCATCTGGGATAACTGCGTCTGCATTTTTTGCTACCCATTGATGAGCGCCACCCGGACTTTTAGTCAACTCCCATTCGTAATTAAACAGGTGATCAAAAAAATCATTGCTCCATTTAGTTGGCGTTTTTGTCCAGATCACTTCCAGTCCGCTGGTGATAGTATCTGCACCTTTTCCTGAACCATAGCTATTATTCCATCCAAAACCCTGGTGCTCTATAGCAGCCGCCTCAGGTTCTTTACCTACATTATCTGATGGCGCAGCTCCGTGGGTCTTTCCAAAGGTGTGTCCGCCTGCGATCAAAGCAACTGTTTCTTCATCGTTCATTGCCATACGGCCAAAAGTATCACGGATGTCTTTGGCAGCCATAACAGGGTCAGGGTTACCGTCAGGGCCTTCCGGGTTTACATAGATAAGACCCATTTGTACAGCGGCAAGTGGTTTTTCCAGGTTACGCGAATGAATGTCACCATCTGCATCATCATCGGATACGAGCACTCCTCCGGCTTTTTCCACGCCTTCATCACCGTGCGCATAACGCAGATCACCACCCAGCCATGTGTTTTCAGCACCCCAGTATACGGCCTCATCCGCTTCATACACATCCTCGCGGCCACCGGCAAATCCGAAGGTTTTAAAACCCATCGATTCCAATGCAATATTGCCGGCAAGGATCAACAGATCGGCCCATGAAATCTTGTTACCATATTTTTGTTTGATCGGCCAAAGCAGCCTGCGCGCCTTATCCAGGCTCACATTATCAGGCCAGCTGTTTAGTGGTGCAAAACGCTGCTGCCCCTGCCCTGCCCCGCCTCGGCCATCGGTAATACGATAGGTACCGGCACTGTGCCAGGCCATACGGATGAACAGGCCCCCATAATGACCGAAGTCGGCAGGCCACCAATCCTGTGAATCGGTCATGAGAGCGTGCAGGTCGTGTTTTACAGCCTCCAGATCAAGGCTTTTAAAAGCTTCGGCGTAGTTAAAGTCTTTATCCATCGGGTTAGATGCACCCGAATGCTGACGCAGGATGCTCAGCTTAAGCTGATTTGGCCACCAATCGCGGTTCCTGGTGCCGCCACCTCCAACGTTGTTTTTCATGCTGCCATTGTGAAATGGACATTTGCTGATGTCATTAGCTGAGTTTTCCATAGTTTTAAATTTGGTTTGCTTATTCCCAAAGTTAAAACAGTACTTCCGATAGAAAAAATCAATTGTTTTTATTCCAATATAGGTTTTATCTATGTGTGAATTGGCTTAAGTCGAAATGTAAAATTACCGGCATAGGAAATTTCAAACCACTTTTATCATTTCAATACCTGGCATTTAAAACCGTTAAATGTTAGTATCTGAATAATATATATGGAGCAAAATCTCTCGCCTTTAACCCTTAATATCCTGTCGCAATCTTCAAGATCAAAGTTTATTTCGGCACCTGGCAAATAATGCCCTAGCAGCAAAAGCAAAGTTTCTGCCTGCGTCGTATTTTCGACGTCGGTTTTAAAGATCTCTATCATAAAAAGATATTTTACCTAAAAATCCCGGTCGAGTACAACCGGGATAAGCTTTAGTTGGATTGAAATCAAGGAGAAAGGGTTAAAAAACGTAGAATATGCTTGCCTGGACAGCATTGTTTTTGTAGTTGTTAGTGATATTCGAAATATTAAAATCACTTACTTTCGATATCCCGTAAATATACCTGGCGCCAATACCCAGACCCATTTTGGTTTGGTAACCTATACCACCGGCTGCAGCCAAATCCAGCTTTTTAGCAAAATTATTGGTGTTGATTCCTGCAACGTCTTCCTTCACTTTAATCCCAACCTGCGTACCGGCTTCGAGATAAAACCCGTGAGTACGGTATTTCAAAAGAAAGGGCACAGACATATAGTAAAGTTTAAGATCCTGGTCACCAAGTGAGCCGCCTTTTATTTTTGCTCCCTGGGTCGAAAACAAGAATTCTTCCTGCACCATAAAATTATCTGTGAATTTAAAAGCTACGGTTGCTCCGCCATGGAAGCTGATCAACGGATCAGATGGAAAATCGGCGTTAGTAAAATTTGTAACATTAGCGCCTGCTTTTAGGCCGAATTCCAGCCTGTCAAAAATACCTTTGGTTTGACTAAATCCTTTTACTGATACCAGAACGAAACAAATTAACAATAGTTTTTTCATGAGTTCTTCTTTAAAGTTTGACATACTGATGCAGCACAATGCTGCATTTGTTATTATTTGAGGCAAAAATGTTCCTAAAGCAGGCCCTTAGAAAGGAAAAGCTGACCGAAGCGGGCAAAGTGAAACCGGAAGCGGAAATAGGCAGGAGTCAAAAAAATATAGAAAACAGGATTGTGTAAGTTGAAGAAATATCCAAGCACCTCAGGCTTTTGTAAGCCAATTAAGGAATTGAGGCGCCTTATTTTTACTTACGATCACCTTCTCTGCAAAAGGGATGCTCAGGTTCACAGACAGTTTTCTCGAAAAGAAGTTGGATACATCAGTGATTGCTTTGCGGCAAACCAGGAACTGACGGTTCGCTCTGAAAAAGGTGCTTCCGCTAAGTTTCTCGAGTTCATCCAGGGTTTTATTGGGGTAAAAGGTTTTGCCGGAAAAAGTTAATAAATGAGTTGTTTCGTTAGCTAGGTAGAACATAGCTATATCTTCTAGCTTAACCGGGATAATTTTGTCCTGGTGATAAACCAGTACAGAAGATAATTTTGACGTCTCCCTTTCACTCAGCAATTGCATCAACGCCTCATATTGCGGCACCTGTTCAGCAGAAAATATTTTTTTGAGCTGATAGTATCGCTGCAAAGCATCCTGCAGGGTTTTTGTGGTAAATGGTTTAAAAATATAATCGATACCGTTTGCTTTAAATGCATCCAGGGCATATTCATCATAAGCGGTGCAGAAAATGATCGGGGCAGAAACTGGTTCGGCAACAAATATCTCAAAACTGAGACCATCACCAAGCTGTATATCACTAAAGATCAAATCAGGGCTTTCAGCGTTTTTGAAATAAGCAATGCCTTCCTTTACGGACTTGATTTGTATGATATCCGTGGGTTCATCAATCAACTTGCGGATATTTAGCTCCAGGTCGTCTGCAACTACCCTTTCGTCCTCAATAATTACTATGTTCATTGCTCAACAATTTAATGCTTACCGAGAACATATTCCCACCTTCTTTAACAATTATTTCATCACCCGACCAAAGCCGGTATCTTTCCGCCAGATTGGCAAGGCCATAGTGCGCCGAGGCAACCTTGATTTTTTTCTTCTGCAAATTGTTGGTGACAATCAATCGATCTCCTTCCTGGCTGATATTTACATACAGCGGTTCTTCCTGCGTAAAATTATTATGCTTTATGGCATTTTCAAGCAATGGCTGCAAAGAAAACGAAGGCAATGAAAAGTTTTTTAGTGAGTCTTGGGGTAAAGTTATCGTACATACCAGCGCCGTACCAAAGCTTATACGCTGCATTTCCAGGTAGTCGGATAAAAGTTTGACCTCATCCTCCAAAGCCGATATATTAGATGAATTGTGAAATATCGAGGCCCTTAAAAAATTAGCCATATGCACAATATAGGTATCCGCAACTTGTGTATCCTTATGATACAATGCTTTCAAAGTATTCAATGCATTGAAAAGGAAGTGAGGCTGGATTTGCTGCTTTAAAACAAGATTCATCGCTTCGGCATTTGCCGCCTTTAACATAGAAAGCTCCAGTTCACTCTGCAGTCTGTGTTCGTATGATAATACAGAATCGTGCATTACGATGATCATTGCATTAATCACAATACCCGATCCGATAAACGCCAGTAATAAATTTATATCCCAAAATGAACCTGGCCTATCTCCCGCCCATGCAAAAACCGGACGTAATAGTAAATAAATGACTATACTGGCAGTATAGGTTATTAAAAGACGATAATATCTGAATTTCTTCGACCTTATCGGGATCCTATTCGCTAAAATGGCCATACAAATAACATCACTGTAACCTACCAGCACAATTCCCAGCATGGTTAAGAACGTATAGTAATATACATGCTTCTCTGTATCATTACGTAAAATAATGAAATAGAAAATAATGCCTATGATTACCGACAATAACCAGCTAAGGCGATTTAAGCGTTTTACGGGTAAATATTCCTGCATTAATGTAAATCTACTTAATGCAATTGAGTATTAATTGGGAAGAGACCCCCAAACGGACAAAAACGGGGTTGAACAGTCTCTATCAGCAAACTAAACTGGGATTAGGATAATTATCGCTCTGATTTTCAGCGACATTATCCAGGCATTGAAAATCCTTTTCAATCAGCAGATAAAGCGGCCCTTTCTGTTCAAAGCCAATCCGCTCTGTTTCTACCCATTCATCACACCAGCTATAAGGCATAAAAACGATGATCTTGTCGTTCATAAACTCGGCCTCGAGGCTGAGGGTTGGACCTCTTTGCAAAGCGTATGTAAGCTGCGTCCTTCCAAAATCAATTACTTCCTCAATATAGCCGTCGCGTGCAAACCGTGCCACATCAGTCATCGAAAGCCTGTACCTCAACGAGTTTCCTTTAATTCGTACCTTCATGATCGTTCATATTTAAAATATCCCTCAATTCAACTACATATCCTATTATAATAATAGCCGGGTAGGTCAATCCATTATTTTCTGCCATCGCAGGCAAATCCTTAACCAATCCTGACACCGACTTTTGATGCTTTAGCGATGCATGCTGTATAATAGCTGCTGGCGTATCACCTTTTCCTTCCTGTATATAAGTATCGGCAATGGATGCCAATTGTTTCATTCCCATATAAATAACTACAGTAGCATTGCTTTGCATAGCCAACCGCAAATCGGCTGATAATGTGCCATCCTTTTTGGTACCGGTTACTGCCCATATACCTTCGCTGATTGCCCGGTGTGTAAGCGGTATATCTTCCAATCCACAAGCCTGCATACTGGTTATACCCGGAATAAAATGGGTTTTGATACCCAATTGCCTTGCATAAATGATCTCCTCAAACCCTCTGCCGAATATAAACGGGTCGCCCCCCTTTAATCTTACTACTTTGCCTTTTGTAAAGCAGTAATGCTTTATCATCTCCAGTATAGCCTCTTGCGGGGTATATTCTCCATAAGGCTGCTTGCCTACATATATTTTATCGGCATAAGCGGGGGCTATATTCAGTAATTCTTTATTTGCAAGGTTATCATATAACACCACTTCGGCAGTTTCCAGCACTTTATATCCCTTAATAGTCAGCAAATCAGGGTCTCCGGGGCCAGCTCCTACTACAAACAACTCAGGAATTACATTTTTAGTCTTCATATTTCTATAATTTCTGACAATTTTTGATTTAGATGAATAAAATCAGGTCAAAAATTCAATTTATATACAAAACAAGATAATAAATATGATTTAAGTCATGAAATTATCTAAAAAATAGAGTCATTTTTTGATTAAATATTACAATTATCATAAAAATGATTGAAAACAACATTAATTCTTGGCATTTTCTTGTTAAACATCACAAAATTGACTAATATTGTTATTGTAAATACATTTCTGGTCGCAACTTTAGTGCATTTACTGAAAAAAATTGCTTTAACATTTAAAAAACTAATATGTCGAAACCAACCATCATTGTAGTTGGCAACGGTATGGTAGGCTACAAGTTTTGTGAAAAGCTTGTAGCCAGGTCAACTAACTACAATATTATAGTATTTGGCGAAGAACCACGCCGCGCATACGACCGGGTTCACCTAAGCGAGTACTTTGCCGGTAAATCGGCGGAAGATCTTTCGCTTTCATCCGTGTCATGGTATGCCGACAATGATATAATGCTACATCTTGACGATCCGATACAAGAGATCAACAGACTGGCAAAAACAGTTCACTCCCTAAAAGGATTAAACCTAAAATATGACTACCTGGTATTGGCCACAGGCTCCTCGGCGTTTGTACCGGACATACCGGGAATTGAGAAAGAAGGCGTTTTTGTATACCGCACCATTGAAGACCTTGATTTGATTAAGGCCTACGCAGCTAATGCAAAGAGGGGAGCCGTGATGGGCGGCGGCCTTCTTGGCCTGGAGGCTGCCAAAGCGCTGATCGACCTTGGCATCAACGAAACCCACGTAATAGAATTCGCCCCGCGATTAATGCCGAGACAGATTGACTCAGCCGGAAGTGCCATGCTGCAGTCTAAGCTTAAGCAACTCGGCTTAAACATCCACTTGAATAAGAGCACTGCCAACATTGCGGGCGAACACCAGGTAAACGCTTTAAGATTTAACGACGATACTTCTTTACCGATCGACATGCTGGTTATCAGCGCAGGCATACGCCCGCGCGATGAGCTGGCCAAATTGGCAGGACTGCATACAGGCTCACGTGGCGGCATCCTTGTAAACGAGAAGATGCAAACCAACGACGAGTCAATCTTTGCTATTGGCGAGTGTGCGCTATATGAAAACATGATCTATGGCCTGGTAGCGCCGGGTTATGAAATGGCCGATGTTGTGGTTTCGCAATTAATTGATACAGAAAAGTCATTCCACGGCTTTGACATGAGCACCAAGCTGAAGCTAATCGGCGTGGACGTGGCCAGCTTTGGCGATGCGTTTGTAACCGAACCTGATTGCCGGACCATCATTTTTGAAGACACCCACAAAGGCGTTTATAAACGCATCAACATCAGCAATGATGGCAAATACCTGCTTGGGGGCATCCTTATTGGCGAAGCAGAAGCTTATAACATGCTTCTGCAGACTGTTAACAACAAAATCATACTACCACCAAATCCGGAGGACCTGATATTAGGTTCGCGAGGGGAATCCGCAAGTGAAGGCGCAGGTGTTCTAAGTCTGCCTGATGATGCTTTGATCTGTTCGTGCGAGGCTGTGACCAAAGTTGCTATATGCGATGCGGTAAATGATGGCTGCACTACCGTTGATGGCATTAAAAAATGCACTAAAGCCGGCACGGGCTGTGGTGGTTGCGTACCGTTGGTAAAAGACCTGATTGCAGGCACTATGAAAGCCAATGGTCAATACATCAAAAATGTAGTATGCGAGCATTTTGACTATTCAAGACAGGAACTATACGACCTGGTAAAGATAAATAAGCTAAAAAGCTACGACCTGGTGCTGGATCACTTTGGCAAAGGCGATGGCTGCGAGGTGTGCAAGCCGGCGGTAGCAAGCATACTCTCGAGCCTGTGGAACGATGTAATTGTGAAGCAGGATACAATACAGGATAGCAACGACCGTTTCCTGGCCAATATTCAGAAAGGCGGCACCTATTCAGTTGTTCCACGTGTGCCGGGCGGCGAGATCACCGCCGACAAACTGATCGTATTGGGCCAGGTCGCAAAAAAATATGGCCTTTACACGAAAATAACCGGCGGGCAGCGCATCGATCTGTTCGGCGCCCACTTGAACGACCTGCCGCTGATTTGGGAAGAACTTATCGATGCCGGCTTTGAAAGTGGCCACGCCTATGGCAAAGCCCTGCGTACCGTAAAAAGTTGTGTGGGCAGCACCTGGTGCCGCTTCGGTTTGCACGATAGCGTATCGTTCGCCATAGAAATTGAAGAAAGATATAAAGGCATCCGCGCTCCGCACAAGATAAAAGGCGGCGTAAGCGGCTGCATCCGCGAATGCGCTGAAGCCCAATCAAAAGACTTTGGCGTAATAGCCACCGAAAAAGGTTGGAACCTATACGTCTGCGGCAATGGCGGTTCAAAAC
>NZ_DATCRU010000058.1:0-4869 GCF_036568825.1 Mucilaginibacter sp.
ATCCAGCGGCAAACAGGCTACGAATTTTTGTACAATGACCAGGTGGGGGATTCGGTAAGCCGGGTTACCCTGCACGTTCAAAATGCCAGTATCCGGGATGTGCTGGACCTTTGCTTTCAGGGACAGCCGTTTACCTATGAAATCGTGGAGAAAGCCGTGGTCATCCAACGGAAGGCTCCGGCCCTGGACCCTGACAAACCCCAAGCCGTCGTTACGGCCGTTGGTACGGTGTTTAACGAACAAGGGCAACCGCTGGGGGGAGCTAACGTAGTAGATAAACGTACCAATCGGGCAACCATAACAAACCCTAAAGGCATGTTCCAATTTCCCGGGCTTGAGGCGGGCAGCACCTTGATCGTCACATATGTTGGATATTTACCACAAGAAGTTAAGATCAAGGACGGCACTGCCCAGATTATATATATGAAGGTAGCAAAAAACGATCTCGACAAGATCGTTGTGCAAGCCTACGGGAATACGAGTCAGCGGCTGACCACTTCAGACATTTCCACCGTCTCTGCGGCGGAGATCGAAAGACAACCCGTAGCCAATGTTTTAACAGCGTTGCAAGGGAATGTTCCTGGAATGGTAGTGCAACAGGTCAACGGTTATGCCTCAGCTCCATTCAAAGTGGAAATTAGGGGCCGAACCCAGCTAGACCCCACCCGCCCATCTGAACCACTGTATGTGATCGATGGCGTTCCTCTAACGGTCCTAGAATCTGGGAAAGGTGGAAATTATGCGAGCGGCTCCACCGGGTTCAATCAGAATGGAATGACTGGTCCAGCAGGAGGGCAAAGCCCCATATTTTCCCTAAATCCGAATGACATAGAAAGCGTGAGCGTCTTAAAGGATGCTGACGCAACCGCTATTTATGGGAGTCGAGGCGCCAATGGAGTAATCCTGATTACAACCAAATCGGGAAAGTCCGGCAAGGCCGCATTTGATGTAAACTTCTATGAAGGTGCTAGCAAAGTAACAAAGCATTACAGTATGCTCAATACTCAACAATATCTTATGGTCCGAAGGGAAGCTTTCAAAAACGACAATATTACACCCAATACGGGTAACGCATGGGATCTACTAACTTGGGATACTACACGGTATACGGACCTTCAAAATGAGTTATGGGCCGGAATTGGACGAACCGCCGATGCGCAGGCTTCTTTAACCGCCGGAGATAAACAAAATTCTCTCCGCCTGAGCGGATCATTCCACAGAGAAACGGACATTATGACTGCAAGCGGTGCAAACCAAAGATCATCGGCTCAATTCAACGTAACACATCTAAGCCTCGATCAAAGATTAAACATCTCTTTTACAAGTACATACTCGTATTCCAATATAAATATTAAATCATATCCGGGGCAGGTCACATTACCCCCAGATCTGCCCAAAATCTATTCTGCACCAGGTAAAATAAATTGGTCTGGATGGACCCCAAATTCAAATCCCTTCGGAGTACTACTTCAGCCGTACCAATCCAAAACTGGATTTCTGAATAGCAGAATACATATTCAGTATAGTGTAATAGGGGGGTTAAGTATAGCAGCTAGGCTAGGATATTCAACCACTCATGAACAACAAAGCTATTTAACGCCTATCGTCTCACAAAATCCCGCCTATAACCCAACCGGCAGTTCAAGCTTCGGCAATAACAATAATACGAATGCCATCATCGAGCCTGAATTACAATATAAGAAAGCTATATGGAAAGGGACACTTAATGCACAATTTGGAGGAAGCTTTCAATCCGTAGAGCAGGATGGCAACATCCTGAATGGTTTAGGATATGTAAATGACAATTTGATCCGATCCATTGCCAACGCACCTGTCAAACAAGCCGCAGATAATAATTCGGAGTATAAATATATTGCAGGATATGCGAGGATCAATTACAATTTATTAAACAAATACATAATCAATGTATCAGCAAGAAGGGACGGGTCTTCACGGTTTGGCCCTGGTAGACAATTTGGCAACTTTGGTGCAGTAGGAGCAGCATGGTTATTCTCAGATGAAAAATGGGTTAAAGAAAATCTGTCATTTTTGAGCTTTGGAAAAATAAGAGGGAGTTATGGTGTAACTGGTAGCGACAATATCGGAGATTATCAGTTTCTCTCCGCATGGACAAGCCAGCAAAATACTTATATTAATGGCAGTCCTGCATATCTTACAGCCAATTTATCAAACCCTGATTTAGAATGGCAGGTAAATAAAAAATTGGAAGCAGCTATTGATCTTGGTTTTTTCCAAGATAGACTCCTAATATCACTTGCTTGGTATAGAGATCGGTCCAGTAATGAGCTAATCTCAACACCCCTGCCAACTCAAACCGGCTTCTCAAATATCACACAAAATCTTCAGGCAAATATTCAAAATACAGGTCTTGAAGGTACAATAAAAGCGAAAATTATAGAAGCCGAGCACATTCATTGGAGTGCTTCATTTGATATCGGCGCTAATAGGAATAAACTTATCTCATTTCCTAATTTAGCACAAAGCCCATACGCATCTCAATTCACAGTTGGCAAACCTCTAACAAATGCAAGACTTTTGCATTATACCGGAGTTGACCCCCAAACAGGATTATACACATTTACTGATAGAAATCACGACGGAAACATCAATACAAATCCAAACGATACCGCCAATGATCTATTCGTAAAGGACCTGACCGTAAAATTTGATGGAGGCTTTGGAACTCATTTCGACTATAAGGGGGTGAATTTGGATCTGTTTTTTCGATTTAGGAAGCAATTCCTTCCGTCAATATATAAAACTATGGCCGCGCCGGGTGTTTATTCAAATGTGCCAACAGAGGTCTTAAACAGGTGGCAAAAACCAGGTGATCATGCTGAGTTTGCGAAATTCACAACTCAGCAAAGCACTACCAATTTCAATTTCAGTCAATACTCAGATGGTGTTTACACAAATGGAAATTTTATTCGCCTTCAAAATGTATCGCTCTCATATGACTTGACTCAATCAATACTAAAAAATTCTAAAATTAAAGGTTGTAGTATTTTCATTCACGGAGAAAATCTGTTTTTACTAACTAAGTACAAAGGATTAGATCCAGAGACACCAGTATTTGGGGCAATGCCTCCCGCGAAAATCTATGTTGGCGGCGTACAATTCTCACTATAAAATACAATAAGATGAACCGAAAAGATAAATTATTCAAACTAAAATTATTCGGCTGGATTGTAATAATACTTTTGCAGCAGGCAGCTTCTTGTACCAAGATCATATCAATCGATCCTCCTACAAGTACGATAACTACCACACAGGTTTTTGCGGACAGTGCAGACGCCACATCTGCCCTAATGGGACTCTACACAAGCGCATCCAGTACTGGCAGTTCGCTCTTCATTGATGACGGCGCATTAAGTATTTATACCGGTTCTTCCGCGGATGAATTAATCGATTTTAATCAAATCGATCCTAATTACTTATATACAAATTCTATCACTCCCCAAAACAGTATAATCGAGAGTTATTTTTGGACTCCCGCATATAATGTTATCTATAACGCAAATGCCTGTATTGAAGGGGTGGAATCATCCAATAGCATACCTTCGAGTATAGTAAATCAAATTATAGGAGAGGCTAAATTTATGAGGGCCCTTACATATTTTAATTTAGTAAACCTATTTGGAGATGTACCGTTAGTTTTGACTACCTCGTATAAAACAAACAGCCTTCTCCCAAGGCAACCTGTATCAGAAATTTACAAATCTATTATTAGCGACCTGACCGATGCACAAAAACTTCTCTTGGCGGATTATTCCATTAGTGGAAATCAAAAGATACGCGCGAACAAGTGGGCAGCAACAGCCCTATTGGCAAGAGTATACTTATATCAAAATAAATTTGATTCCGCAGAATTAGAAGCTACAGCTATCTTAAACAACGGATCACTTTTCGGGCTGGTCCGAAATTTGGATAGCACCTTCTTAAAAAATAACAAAGAAGCAATTTTGCAATGGAATTTAAACACCACCATTTTTCCTTATAATTTGACCGCAGAAGGATTTTCGCTAATACCGTACAGTGGATCATACCCTTATTACTATTTAAGCCCTCAATTACTTTCAAGCTTTGAAATAGGAGATCAAAGAAAAGTACATTGGATTGATAGTACCAATTATCAGGGAACAGAATACTATCTGCCTTACAAGTACAAGTTAGGGCCTCCAGATTTGTCGGTCGGCGGACCAGCAACTGAATATTATACAGTGCTTAGATTGGCAGAACAATACCTGATTAGAGCAGAGGCGCGACTGAAGTCAAATGGTAACCTTTCGGGTGCAATTGATGATGTAAATCAAATAAGATTACGCGCTGGTCTTCCCGCTCTATCATATACTTTATCCGCCTCAGATATTCTTGCCAAAATTATGCAAGAAAGAAGAATCGAATATTTCGCCGAATGGGGACATAGATGGTTTGACCTTAAACGAACAGGTGCAATAGACTCTGTTATGTCCAAGGTTACTCCAACGAAAATAGGGGGAGGCGCCTGGTTAAGCACCCAGCAACTATATCCAATCCCTCAAAGTGAATTACTCTTAAATCCCAATCTCACCCAAAATAGCGGATACTAACTTTTAAAACGATAAAAGCCACTTTTAAAGTGGCTTTTATCGTTTCGCATATCATTACCCATGATAACGTACCGCCGATGCTGGCTGGCAGGTGCCAGTTGAAAACAATTTGTGCTGTGCGCCGGCAATTGCTGTGCTGATTTTTGCCTGAAGGCCTGTGCCTGTACCTGTGGTAAGGTTACTGCTTACAACTGATGCGCTACCTATTAGTTGAACGCAACCACCAGAACTCGTTACAAACAAATTCGTGGGGGTGCCT
>NZ_DATCRU010000059.1:0-87697 GCF_036568825.1 Mucilaginibacter sp.
GAGTTACGTGAGTAACGTTTATTCGGGCATTTTACAGGCCAGCATCAAGGATTTGGATCAGATCCTGGTGGTCGTTCATGCGAACAAAACACAGATGCCGGATGCCAGGCGACTGGAACTCGTCAACAAGGCTGCCGATCACATGGATACCAATTACAACGATTTGCAGGAGTTCACCACCCAAAACCAGATGCTCAGTATCCAGCGGGCTGAGGATGAAAACGAAGTGCTCACTTTAAAACAATATTATGGGATCAATTAAGCATAAAGCAGAAAGGTTAAGGCGGAAAGCTTTCCTCTGCATGGCGTTTTGCTTTGGTCTTTGTGCTTTCAGCTTTCACCGTGCAAAAGCGCAAACCTTCGCCGAATGGTTCGAGCAGGGCAAGACACAGATCAAATACCTGGTATTGCAGATCGAAGCGCTTAACGCTTTCCAGAATTCGGTCAGGCAGGGTTATAATGAGTTGCATAACGATTGGTGGGCGATCAAAGACTGGAAGAATGGCGAATACGCCTTGCATACCGGCTACTATAACTCCCTTAACCTGGTCAACCCGGTCGTAGCGCAATACGCGGACAAAAGTGGCATACAGACAGAGCAGCAAAGCATCATCAGCCAGTTTGTGGCCTTATCCGGCCTGGATGGATTGACCCCGGATGAACAAATTTATATCGGCACGGTGCAGCGGACAGTACTGTCCGATTGCTCCAAAACGATGACCGACCTGCAAAATGCGCTGACGGCCGGGAAACTGGCGATGAGCGATGATGAGCGGATAAAACGCATAGCGAAAGATGATGACGAAATCAAAGACCAATATGAGTTTACCTGCCATTTCTGCAATCAGGTCAGACTGTTAGCCGCGCAGCGAAATGCTGAGCAAAACGAATTCTTAAACTTAAATCCTTTGTATGAAAATCATTAAACTAAAAGCAAAAAGGCGAAAGCTGAAAGGTTTAGTAATCGCTTGTCTTGGTTCTTGTTTCTTGATTCTTGGTTCTGCGCAGCGAAGCAAAGCCCAATCCACCGCGCAGGACATCCAACAATTGGTTTACGATATTGAAAAGCTGACACAGTTCAAGGCGATTTTGTCAGATATGGAAACCGGTTATACCATCCTGACACAGGGTTATAACGAGGTCAAAAATATTTCCGAAGGAAATTTTAACCTGCATTCGGCTTTTTTGAATAGCCTGGAGCAGATCAGCCCGGCGGTCCGGCAATACGGGCGCATTGCGGATATTATGACTTACCAGGCGGATATGGTTTCGGAAGCGAAATCGGCTTATAGCATGGCCGGCAACAGCGGGCATTTCAGCGCTTCGGAACTGATCTACCTGAACGATGTGTTCAGCCATCTGTTGAGCCAAAGCGTAGATAACCTGACAAATTTGGCAAACATCCTGACGGCGGGGACTTTACGGATGAGCGATGCCGAGCGCCTGCAGGCCATCGACCATCTCTATGACGATTCGCAAAGCAAACTGGTTTTCCTGCGACATTTCGATACGGAAGTACAACTGCTCAATATTCAGCGGCAAAAGGAACAGAATGATGTAGGTACCCTTCAAAGACTATTTCCATGAAAAAGAAATTATGGTGCGGCAGTTTTCTATTACTGCTAAGTGCATTTGCTACGCAGGCAAGCGCCCAGGACATTACGAGTAGCCTGCAAGGAATGCAGCCGGTGCTCAATAACGTCTATAACCAGATGATCCCCTTATGCAGCAACCTGATCGATGCGGCCCGTGGTATCGCCGGCTTTGCCGCCCTTTGGTATATCGCTGCGCGGGTATGGCGGCAGATCGCAAAGGCCGAACCGATCGATTTTTATCCTTTGCTGCGGCCATTTGCTTTGGGCATGTGCATCATGCTGTTCCCGATGGTCATTTCGCTGATGAACGGGATCATGCAGCCTATCGTGGCCACCACGCAGGGCATGGTCACCAACAGCAATAACAGTATCGCCTTACTGCTCAAGCAAAAGGAAGACGCGATTAAAAATTCATCGGCTTACCAGATGTATGTGGGTGATGACGGTAATGGCGACCGGTCGAAGTGGTATGCCTATACGCATCCGGATGACCCGAACGATCAGAACGAGGGCACTTTTTCGGCTTTGGGCAATGACGTGAAATTCTGGATGGACAAGGAGGCCTACAATTTTAAAAATAACATTAAAGAGTGGATGAGCGAGATTTTGCAGGTGCTGTACGCGGCCGCTATCCTCTGTATCAATACGATACGGACGTTTTACCTGATCGTGCTGGCAATATTGGGGCCCTTGGTTTTTGGCTTTGCGGTGTTCGACGGGTTGCAGCATACGCTCACGCAATGGATATCCCGTTATATCAATATCTTCCTGTGGCTGCCTATCGCCAATATTTTCGGCTCGATCATCGGGCAGGTGCAGCAGCAGATGATCAAGTTGGATATTAACCAGATTCAAAGCTCCGGCGACACCTTCTTTTCGCCGACGGATACCTGTTACCTCGTGTTTTTATGTATCGGTATTGTCGGCTATTTCTGCGTACCGAGCGTGGCTAACTATGTCATCCATGCGCATGGCGGCAACGGCTTGCTGAACCGCGTAACGCAGGTATCCGCTTCGGTGGTCAATACCACGGTCAGCACAGCCGCATCCGGCGGCGCCGCGTTGGGCGACCGGATGGAGCAGGCCCGAAGCAATATCCTGAATGCACCCGCAGATTTCAGGGAAGGCTATCGCAGCGGCGGCACTAATTATCAAAAAGACAAATTATCGGGAAAATAATCATGTTTCAACACTTCAAAAATATCGACACCGCTTTTAAGCACATTAAACTATTCAGTTACCTGTTCCTGGCGGGGTGCGTATTGCTTAGTGCCTTCATCGCCTGGAAAAGCTACCAGTTGGTTGACCGGGCGCAAAACCGGGTACACATCCTGTACAATGGTAAGGTGCTGCAAGCCGTCTCGTCCGACCGGAAGACCAACCTGCCGGTGGAACTGCGTGACCACATCAAGACTTTCCATGAGGACTTTTTTACGCTGGTGCCTGACGATAAGCAGATACAGGCGACCATCACCAAAGCGCTTTACTTGGCCGATGGCAGCGCCAAGACCGCTTATGATAACTTACGCGAGGCCGGTTATTTCAACAATCTGGTTTCCGGGAATATCAACCAGCAGGTGCAGGTAGATAGTATCCGGCTCGACCTGAACAGTTATCCTTATGGTTTTACCTGTTATGCGACCGAAAAACTGATCAGGAGCACTTCAACTATCACGCGCAGCCTGATCACGCAGGGCAAGGTCAGCGACCTGAAAACGGAAACGGACAATAACCCGCATGGCTTTCTCATCCAGGGATGGGAGATCCTGCAAAATCAGGATGAACAGGTTAAAAACAGTCAGCCATGATGTTATTTAAACGCAAAAAAACCGTGCGCAGACCGGATGCGGAATGGCTGGTCACCTGCCGTAACTGGATGGAGAAGCGGCAGCGAATGGTCGCCAACTACCTGTTTCGCAAAACGCAGTACTGGAACCGCGGTTCCAAGATCATTGCGCTGGCGCTTTTCATCCTGCTGTTCGGCGGCGGCTGTTTGCTGCTGCTCATCCATGCGATTATTCACTTTTAACTCAAAACGATATGACAACATCAGAAAAAAGAAAATTAACGATGCTGCTGGTCATGCCGCTCTTCGTGCTGCTGTTCTCGGCGCTGGGCTTTTACGCGCTCGGCGGTGGCCGCACGGTGGGAACGGAACAGTCGGCGGCTAACCAGGGCATTAATACAACGCTGCCGGGCGCGAAACTTGGGAAGAACGCGCCGCCGGACAAAATGGGTTTATATGACCAGGCGCAGCGGAATAGCGCGGCGGCCCGGTCGCATTCGGCGGCAGGCGCGTTTGCCGCATTGGGCTGGGACACGGCGTCGATGCACAAACAGGCTGGGACAAATCCCAACAGTGCTGCTGCCAGTGAAGCCAGGATCAAGGAAAAACTGGCCGAAATCAACCGGCAGATCAGCCAGCCGCAACCCGCGAAACCACCTGCTGATGCGGCACAGCCCGATCCACAGACCGCGGAACTGGTCAGGCTGGAAGCACTGATCAGGCAGAAACAGCAAACCGCCGGACCTGATCCGCAAATGCAGCAGCTCAATTCCATGCTAGATAAGATACAGCAGATCCAAAACCCCGGCCTGGTGCGTGAAAAACTGAAAAAAGACGAGGCTGCAAAAAAGCCGGACAGCGCTTTCAAAGCGATTCCCGCTCTTATTGACGGCAATCAAAAGATAGCGCCCGGTGGTGTGGTGCGGTTGAAACTGGCGGATAGCGTGACCATTGCAGGTATCCATTATGCAAAGGGACAGGCGCTCTCGGGGGCATGTAACGTGACCAACCAACGGCTTTTGCTGGACATCCGAACGGTGCGCCTGGGAACATCCATCATCCCCGTCAATTTCACCGTTTTCTCGCTGGACGGCTTAGCGGGCATACCGGCCCCGGAAGCGGAATTAAGCGAGGCAGCGGGCGGCGGCACGGCGGATGCGCTGGAGAGTATGCAGTTCCTGTCGGCGGACTATTCGCTCGGCACACAGGCGGCGACAGCGGGCATTTCGGCGGCAAAAGGGCTGCTTGGCAAGAAAGCACGGCGCATACGTGTGAAACTGCATGGCGGGCAGCCGATATTGCTCAGGGTCAACAAATCCTAAGTCATGCGGTTGGAAACAAGCTATGTCGGCGAGATCATCGCCATGCTGGAAGATGCACAAGATATGGGGATGAACCATGTGGTATTTCCGCTGGTGCCGTCCGTCGCGGAATTGAAGCCGCAGCATTTCGTGTTTTTTGACACGTTCGGCTACGCGATGCAATACCTGGGAGCCAAAGCACCCTATTATGAATCACCCGGCCCCGGGCAAAGCTACCAGGTACACTACCGGCACGTCGATGCACTGCTGGAAGAACTTAAAAGGTCAAATTCATTAACCATAAACACCGTTGAAATGAACAGGAACAATCTGCAAAACATCCAGGACGAGATGAAGAAATTAGGCTTTAGCCAAAAAGCCATCGAAGAAGTACAGCAAAAAATGGAACAGGGTAAACCGGATTTTACCCTGCACGAACAGATCAGGGGCAACAAAGGCCTGGTCGATGTGACTTCGCATTTCCGGCAATCCGGCCAGTCGGACAATTACTATCTCAATAAATTCGATGTGGCGCTCAATACCGGCAAGGCGCTGGAAGAAGGCCACCGTTATTTTGTGGTCAGTCCCCACCCGGAAGTGCCGGGCAAGAACCTGACGAAAGGTTTTGATAATGTGACCGAGGCCATCACCTTTTTCAAGGAACAAAAAGGCGACAGCAAACTGACTGCCGGTAAGGATGCCGCCCACTCAACCGAACTGGCGGCAATGAAAGCCGGTAAGGTTGATTACGTGGAAAAAGATTTCCAGAAGACTTTCCGCACACCTGCGCAAACGCAAACCTTTTTTGTGGATCGCGGCAAGGGTTTTACCGTAGAGCAGGCTGCTAACCTTATCCAGGGCCGCGCCGTATTCCGGGACGACTTGTTGAATTTAGGCGGCGATACCTATGCCGCTTGGATCAAGCTGGACTTCGACAGCCCGAAAGACCGCTACCAGAATTATACCACCAATCAGTATCATGTACCTTCTTACAATTTCGATATCAAGGAACAACTGGAACGGTATAACATTAAAGAAATGAGCGATGAGAAAAAAGCTGAAAAGCTCATCCGTAATATGGAAAACGGCAATAGGCCTTTGATTACTACCGAAAAGGACGGCCAGGAAATGAAGCTATACCTCGAAGCCGCGCCACGCTACCGCCAGCTCAATTTCTTCCGCGAGGACCGCAAGCCGGAGAACCGCGAACAGTTCCTCAAAGTGCCGAAGCTTGACCAAAATATCAAGCTCGAAAAAGGCAAAGGCCAGCAGAAGGAACAGGAACAAGGCATGGCCGTATAAACCAAAAGTTTATCTTTGCCGCCTTTTGAAACGAACTCATATTGTTAAACATTAAAAATTAAAGATCATGGACAAAATCAAAGAATTAAAAGCATTAGTAGAAACCGCGGAAAAGGAAGGAACAGCCTTTTATGAGAAAGGTAACAACGCAGCCGGTACCCGTTTCCGCAATGCCTTGCAGCAGATCAAAGTATTGGCGACCGATCTGCGTAAGGACGTGACGGAAAAAAAGAACGTAGCAAAATAAACTGAATTAACCGCTTAACTATTTTGGGAAAGCCCTGCCGCTGGTCGACAGGGCTTTATTGTTGTTTTCGACCAATTTGTTAGTGCTCACAATTTGTTGGTGCTCACAAATTGCTGTATATGCCGGAAAAGCTGCATGGAGGGACTTTGTCCGGAGCGTTGGAAGATTTCCTGTGCACCAAACAGGACGAAAGTCTCCTTTGCTCGGGAAACCGCAACATTGAGCATATTCGGCCCGGCATCAAAAAAGTAGCTTTTACCCTGATCATTAGCGCCATAGGTTGCCGAAAACAGCACGACCGGTCGTTCTGCTCCCTGCAAAGCATGAACCGTACCGATGGTCAGGCCGCTCATGTTGATCCCGGCTTTTCGAAGCGTGTTACGCAGCGTGAATTTCTGCCCGGTAAACGGCGTCACGATGGCCAGAATATCTTTGAGTGGAATGCCGTAATGCTTGATCAAAGTATCCTGATTGGCTGCGATCCATTGAGCGATGGCTTGGGCTTCTTCTTGATTTGCCCGACTGATACCGCTGGTACGGGAATCGCCTTTAACGGGTACAAATTGTAATGGCGGCAACAGTCCGCCTTTTGCCGGGCCTTTCATAGGTTCCAGTAAGCCATCATAAGCTAAATTATTACAATAGCTGATGATCTCGTCAAAACAGCGGCGGTGCTCTGTGAGCAGCATCCCGCGTGCCTGCTTCGGATACAGGTGATAATAAGAGGTTTTTTGTGCCAGCCGCATGATACTGCCCGAACTACACAAGAATCCTTTACCATATAAGTCTTCAATAGCGGCTTGGTCGTTCAAATTGTTGATCACTTCATAACGGTATAAGTTGGCCTGATCTATTTTTTTAGGCACGTTCCATACCGGCTCTATCTGCAAAATATCTCCCACTACCAAAGCCTTTTTGGCCAGGGCAAAGCTTGCCGCGCCGATCTCGGGTGACACCTGCCCGGCCTCATCGACAATGAGCAGATCTATAAAATCCAGTAGCGGCGGTGTTTCCCATGTATTTTGCCCCGGAGCGGCCTGGATAAATTTGGAATAACTAAAGAATCTTGGTGCCATGTAAAAAGTCGATACGAAGCATGGAGTAAGCATGGCAAAACGTTGCCACCGTTCTTTTGCAGCCCCCTCACCATTGCGGCTTAATCGGTCTTCTTGCAGTGCCGAACGGGTAGCAATCAACCAGCGCCCTTCCCAATAATGCACGGCGGTATAGAACATATCATACTTCAGGCCCATTTCCAGTTGTTCATAAAAGACTTCTTCGGCAGGATCATGATTGACATTTGCCTTTCGCTGCCATTCTTCCCAATTTTTTTGTGCCTTTTTAATCTGCTCGATTAAACCGAGCTTCTGGTCAAAGAATTGCTGGATAGATTTGATCTGGTAAAAATCTACCGCGTTATAAGCCATAGGGCAATCACGGAATAACTGTTTAGCGCGCGTAGCACGTTTTTCTTTTACGAAATTTAGAAAGGAAAATAGTTTCAGCCATATCGATTCCGCATCCAGGTAATTGCTGAAACTGATCTCTAACTCCTTAATCGCTTTCTCCAAGTAACTCAAGCTATAAGTACCTAATTCCGGTAATTGAGCTTTGAATTGCCGGTAATCCTGCCAGATAGTTATTCCGTCAACCAGTAATTGCCGGCTTGCTTTCAAAGTTTGTTGTAAGCTCCCGATGATTGTAGTGACCGTGCTGCCGATCTGTCCGCTGTGGGCAATGAAGTACGCTTCGGCTTGATTCAGATAGCTTTCATTTTCTTTTTCGGTATGTGCACCACTTAACCTGCCCTGTACCCGCCTGATTACCGGGATATGTGGTTGCACTTCGCGATTCCCTCCCGGCAGGTACAGGCCAAAGCCGTCTACACCAGGCAGCCAGCGTTCATAAAGCGCCCCCTTTTTCTGTTTAACGTTCGAAAAACTGTCGATGATATTCGTCACAGCTTGGTTATTGGCCGAACAGGCCAGTATTACCGGCGGATCACCACCCGCAATGGCCTTTTGAACTACTTCTGTAGCGACTACACTTTGTAAAAGCGTAGTTTTACCCGTCCCTGGCGGCCCGTTGATCGCCAGGGTATCGCCATGCCCAATCGTTGTATAATGGTATAAGCTGGTACGCTGAGACTTGGACAAGGGAAATTCATAAGCCATCTGGCCTAGATGCGCCCCTGCCGCTTTTTCAAATGCTGCGCCTGAAAGCAAGGATTTCAGTGGTGTTTCCTGGCGTTCCACAAGTGCGTTAAGGATTAACGGGATCTTTTTCTGCTGAATGATATAATCATATAAACTGATAATGCCATCGGCCGGTCCGGTCAAGGTATCATTGATCACGATAGTATACTCCATCGTCACCGCTAAGTTTTCCTGGGAATAGGTCTCCGGTTCCTGTCCCGTTATCGCTTTGAACATGGATAAGATATAATCCCGGTAATTTATCCATCCCGGCTGGCCGTTAAACGGACGGCTAAACGCTTCATCTACGCGGTCAACATCCGAAAAAACAAAGTTTACTTCCTGGTTAACCTGCGGTTCCAGGTAAGCCCGTGGTATATAAGGAAAAGTATCTTCATCCGGTTTGAGCTGCCCTTTCCTGGTTAGTACCGCCCGAAACCAGAAAGGATAAAAAATACCCTTTTCCCCTGTCAGCGTAGTGTATTCAGGCACAGGACTTACCCGGAAAGGAGCAACAAACACCGGCACTTCCTCCGCTTTTTCCCAGGCTGGATCATTGGTGCTAAGCCGGCCTTTATCCTCGTTTGTCCGTTTTTCAAAGGCATCTAGCAAGGCCAGAGTTTGTGCAACATCTACCATGCCGCTGGTCAGGTCAATCTTGGCTTTTTGCTGATTCAGTGTTTTTTCCACCTCAATCACGATGCGCGCCGCGTCGGCCAGCGTATTACGCCAGTAGCGAAGCATATTTAGTTGTGAATTTTTAGACATGGGGTAGCTAAGTTACGAATAAGCAGCAAGGGCTTGTTGAACTATAAAGATAAACAATAGCCAGCGGTTCCAGCCGCTCCGTTTCACTTCGCCGCTTCACCGCATTGGGGCAACATGCACCTCGCATCCTCGTTCTTGCGGTGCTTCGGCCCATATTGCCACTTTCCTGTTTTTTTAAGCTTTATACCCTTTTCCATTCTCTCTGCTGGCTTTTTCCGCAGCGAAGTTCTCATAAGCCGGGCACATCGGACAAGGCCGGAGCCCTTCGGGTTTGCTGCAAAAAAATCTTCCCTGCTCGCTGCGCTCGCGAGGTATTTTTTTCCGCAAAGCCTTGCCGCTGTTGCCCGGCTTATTAGGTGAGTTGCTTAGAAAAAGCCACCCGAGGCTACTGCCGAGGGTGACTGGATTAATAAGCAACACGGATATGAATACGCAGACAGGCAGAGCGCCACCGGGCAGACGGAACAGCACAGACCGCAGAACATCACAGGATTTAAAGTAAAAACAAGCATCAAAAATTTAAAAAATTAAGACAATGGAAACCAAAGTAAAAACCGGTAGCAGTATAGTAAACAAAGTAGGTAACAACATCAATTCAGGCAACGGGCAGAAAATCAATAACTTGCCTGTTAGCACCGCTTTTAATGACAAAAAGGACGAACCGAAAAAAGAGGAAACGAAGCCCGAACCAGTAAAGGAAGAAACTAAACCGCAGCCACCCGCCGAACCTGCAAACCCTGCGGATCAGCCTAAAAAGGAAGAACCTGCAGTACAGCAAGAGCCGAGCAAAAAGGAAATCAAAGAACAGTTTGCAGCGCAGCAAGCCCGTAAGTTGGAAGAGACCGAAAAGATTGTTGAGCAATTGGGCAAGAAGATAGCGCAGAAGAAAAAGCTGCAAAATACGATTGCCAATATTGACAGTTTTGCTATTGCACAGAGCGACGATAAAGACGATATGGCAAGTGACAGCAAGTTTCAGCGTTGCGAGTTGGTAATTTCGGATGATGACGGCAACGAGTTTGTCACTAAGAACCCGTTTATTATCGCTTATGTCGCCCACGAGGTTAGACAGCTTTGCGTGGATAAGTTAGCCGAAGTCGAAAGCACTATCGTAATTCCGTGAGTTATCAATGGCAACGGCCTGTGTACTATCCATACACAGGCCGTTTGGCTAATGGTCAAACCACTAATCACTATAACAATGTTAGAGTTATTTATCGAATTAACCAACCAAATCTTTTGGGTGGGCTATGCGCAGGAATTAGCCACTTCTAACCCTGCATTATTCCAGTTTGAGTTTAACGAATTTTTGGACACTTATAATAATTAGCATCATGGCACATAACATCAATTATAATGAGCAGACAGGAAAACACAGTTTTTTCTCTGTCAAGGAAAAAGCATGGCACGGCTTGGGGCAGATCATTTCGGATTACCCGACCAGTGCCGAAGCCCTGCAATATGCGGGGTTGGATTATCAGGTAAGCAAATGGGCGCTTTATGCCTACGACCCGTCTAATAGGACAAGCAACGAACCGCATGTACCTGACCATTTCGCCACTGTCCGCACCGATACCAATAGCGTATTGGGTGTAGTCGGTAGCGATTATGAAGTGGTGCAAAATGTAGATGTTTTCAGCTTCTTTGATAGCATCGTGGGCGGTAAGGACGGTATTTTTTACGAAACGGCCGGTGCATTAGGCAGAAATGGCGAACGCATTTTTATCACCGCCAAACTGCCGGACTATATCCGTGTCGGGCGAAACGATTGCATCGAGAAGTATTTGTTTTTAACGACTTCGCATGATGGCACGGAAAGCATTACCATTGCTTTTACGCCTATCCGTGTGGTGTGTCAGAACACGTTGAACGCAGCATTGCGTAACCATGTCAACAGCATTAAAATACGCCACACCGCCAGTGCGACCGACAAACTCAAACAGGCGCACAAAATGCTGGGTATCACCAATCAGCTATCGGTAGAACTGGAAGCGGTATTTAACCGATGGTCAAGGGTGCGAATTACTGACCCGCAGTTAAAGCAACTGATACAGTTAGCCATGACGCCAAACCGTGAAACCTATGAACTGGTAAAAACAGGCAAGCAGGAGGAATTGACCAGCCAGTTTAACAACATCGTTTCAAGCGTATTCGACTATGCGATGACCAATCCCACACAGCAGGAAAATACCACCAAAGGCACTTTGTTCGGCATGTACAATGCAGTGACCGGCTATTTTCAAAATGTGCGGAATTTCAGGGATGACCAAAGCAAATTCAAATCCATTATGCAGGGCACGGGTTTACAGAAAAATCAGGCTGCCTTTAATCTATGTACCGACTTTGCGAAGCACGGCAGTAGCATTTTAAACTAATCCATAGGGGCAGAAATGCCCCTTTATCCTTCCACCATTAAATTTAAAAAGGTCATGAAAACGATAGAGCAATTAACCAATGTAGATAAAGCCAAAGTGATGTTTGACTTATTTAGAAACGAGATACCCGAATTTTTAGAATATGTCAAGGATATAGCAGACAAGGTGCTAAAGGACAAAGACGAATTGATAGCCAACTGGAATAATCCGTTTTTAAGTTACCATCAATGGTTAAGCCTTTCTGAACAGGTCAGCGCAACAGTTAAGCGTTATGGTAAGAGCCTTTTAAAAAGCAATAATATGTTTACTGAACAACTTTTCGGCGGTTATTCAGCGATATTCACCAATCACTGTTTGGAGCAGTACGCTTTGCACAGGGCGAAGTCGCCACGTTTTTTACAAGCGATCACCATGTTTTATCTACCCGTAAAACATGCCATGTCACTTAATAGCCAATATTTAGTTTTAGAAATGCACGGCGGACCACAGCATGCCACAATTTGTACTGACACGGAAGGTAATACGCTTGTATTCGATAACCGCACGGATGCGGAAGCCGAAGCAGCAGATTGTCAGGACGGCTTAATAGTCGAAATATAGTCCCAAAGCCCGGGTCGCCCGCTGCCGCTTCGCGGCAGACGGGCGTTGCTGTCGCAATTAAAGCATTTTAAAAGATACGGCAATTTTAACAGTCAGGGTCGGCTAACGATGTTTTTTATCAATTCATTCCCGATCTCTTCAATGCGCTTTTCTATATCGCATTCCCAAACTACAATAACGTTCCAGCCAAGCGCTTTTAAAAGCGTTTGGTTTTTTATATCCCGCTCTATATTTTTTGATAACTTTTCAGACCAAAATTTTGAATTTGTATTTGGTATCCGGCCTTCTGGACATTTTTTGTGATAATGCCAAAAACATCCATGTACAAAAATAACCGTCTTGTATTTGGCTAATATAATATCGGGTTTACCTGGTAAATGCTTACTGTGCAGTCTAAATCTGAATCCGGAATTAAACAAAAATGAACGTAATAAAATTTCCGGCTTGGTATTTTTGCCCCGGATTCTCGACATTACATAGCTACGCTTTTCTTTACTCCAAATGTCCGCCAAGTTGATTATAAATCATTAGAGTTCTTCTTATTTCTTTAGCAACAAGTTCTGCTTTGGCTGTTGGTACGCCATTACTGATCAACTTAAACTTATGAGTTAGCGATACCTCCTTTGGCAATACATATTCATCAGGTACCGTCTGTAACCGTAGCGCTTCCCGAACTGTTAGCCTTCTGGCCTCGGTAGGGTGCAAATGAACTTCATTATTGCCGTATGCCACCGTTGGACTATATTTCAATCTATGAAGTCTTTTAAACGACTTCCTGTTTGTATCACCCTCTTCAATTATCGAAAAACGTGAAGACTTTGGATTGAAGTATTCATTTTGATTCGGTGAATTGTCACGAAGTCCTGAGAAGGCATTTTCTACGCATAAACGATATTGTTCAACAGGTACAGTTAACTCAAGATCTTTTCCGAATTTACTTTTTTGAGGCCACTTCAACATCTTCGGCTCTTTACATGCAGGCTCAGGCCATTTGAAAACAAATTTTTCCGTGCCGTTTGATTTAAGAAGAAAGTTATCTTTTTCCAGCTTATAGCCTGCATTAACCAGCCGTTCGATAATTTCTTTCTTAAACGCTACTAAAGCTATACGCGGACGGTCTTGCGCATAACCGTAGTTCAGTACATTGAGAATATCATGCCAAACTACATACCCGCAATTTTCCAATTCTTCAACAAAAGCATTAAAAGCTTTTCTATGCCTTTTAACTTTATATAAACCTTCAACATTCTCAAAAAAGAGAAATTGCGGAAGTACTTTTTTTACCAGTCCGAGATAGCTATGGATCAATCGCCCTTTTTCACCTTCAATACCTGCATTCTTACCGCCAACCGAATAATCTTGACAAGGCGGCCCACCTATTAATCCCGAAATACCGGCGTACTTTTTTGTTAAATTATTTTGTTCGCTTTCGTTTGATACATCAACTGGACGTTGTATTGTAATGTGTTTGACTAATTTTTGACTGACAAAAGCATTTTTTGAATACTTAAAATAGTTATCCATTCCGAAATTATAAGATTTTATGAAATTAGGTTCAATTTCAACGGCTTCAACTATTTGAAATCCTTGATTTATAAATCCGATATCTAAAAAACCGCCACCTGAAAAAAGGGACAATATCGAAAATGTCGAATTATTCAGTTGTTGCTTGCAGTCTGCCATTACTTATAGTTAATGTCGTATTATTTTGTGTTAACTTAATTCCCCTCTGCAGGTTTGCCAAACTTATTGTCCCAGCCTCGTTTAATTCTCCAACCTCTTGGTTATCAATAAAATGATATTGCCTATTCTCTAACTTTTCTTTAAATAGCCTTGAAAAGCCAACGGACTCGCCCAAAACTTTATTTGCCATATCCTTGTCGGTATACAGCAACTCCAACTCCAGCGTTGAACTACTATTGTTTTCGTCTACCGTTAATTGATACTCTTTAGATTTAGGATCAACTGAGAAAGAACTGTAATGCGCCAACGCAGATTTGTATCGCTCGTCAGCTTTGGTTAAAATATCTTCTATTTCAATAAAGTGCTTTTGGCCTTTAACCCTGTTCAATGTCGTATTGATAACCTGTTCCTCACTTGAAGCTCTAAACTTGATTGTTAATTTAGTTGGGATGTCGGTTGCTATCGCCTGATCGATCAAGTTCAGATCAATCCTAGCTTTATAATTAATTACCTGCTGGTAAAGCGAATCGTAAAACCGCCCCTTTAGCCTGGATACCCGTTTAAAACCAAATATTAATTTTCCTTCGGCTTCTACAAGGTTACCTGCATTAAAAACATTACCGTTTAACTCTAAAATCCCTTTAGAATTAACCAGATTATCTTTTTGTCCAAGCAAGTAGTCGCGCGAAGTTACTAAATATTTTAGTTTTTCATCTGTCATCCAATGATATTTTTTATATTCATCAAAATCATCGATTAGGAGTTGAGAGACTCCTGATGAGTTAAAATGACACAAGTCTAAAACCGCAAAATCCCCGTAGAAAGTATTTTTAGAAGTAATTTCTATTTCGGCTATGCCATAGCTTTGTGTTAATTCATCATAAAAATGATGAATTCTAATAGCCTTTTTACCACTTTTGTCAACTTCGACTTTAAATTTCTCTTCGTCTTTATCTGGGTAGGGTTTAAAGTTGACTTTCAAGAACTCAGCTATCTTAGCCCCCCGGTTACCTGAATCACGAATTAAAAGGTCGCATACTTGCCCCGTTAAAATGTAATATTCGTTCTCTTTAAGAAAAATATCACCCGGGTAAATTGGCAATCCTTTTTCATTAATATAACTATCAAACAATTCAAAAGAATTCAATTTCTCAAGATCAGGACCAAAATCCTTTAAGCCTTCATGATCTAAAAGCGATTGTTGGTCAAAAAACTTCGTAAGCGAAGAATAATAATCAATTGATTCTATTTGTCTCAAATCAATATGATGTTGGACAATTTGGTCAAACCAGGCTTTCAAAGAATCAAATGGTGATATCCCTTCATTTATAGATTTTTTTATGACATGCTTGACATTTTGTTGGTTTTTAAGAGCCATCGCTAAAGCACTGCCGGCACTGGCAACATAATCGTCATGAAAGGATTTGAAAACCGTCGCGTAAGCACTATCCGTCAGATATCCTGCAATAATTTGGATAAGATTTTCATTGCCTTTCAAAACTTCACGTACAAAATAACTTTTATATGTTTCCGGGTGGGTCGGATTGGCCTGAGTAGTGAATAGGAATGCTAAACTTTTAAGGCCATGAGTTTTATTATTAACCAGTAAATCCTGTTCTATAAACGCTTTTCCCGATTCTTCTTGCCCTTCTCCAAGCATCTTGTCAACAACGGCTATATAGTAATTGCTACCGGTCTGGGAAAGGCCATGCTTTATTTCTTCCGTAAATGAAGGCATATCCGCAGGTACGGGCTTAGATTTGTAAAAAGTCATTTCTAAACCTGGCACTTTAGCAAATTCCTCTAACAAAACATCATAGCGTGTATCACCAAGTTTGTAAATGCCATTTCTAAGAAAAGCTTCATTCACGTTCGTTTCCGTAGTGACTAGTGCAAGATTTTTAGATACAGCTTCTGTTAACAGGGCAGTTCCATCAACAGCTTTTAAATACTCTGCTATCTCATCAGGAACCAACGTTACCTTTAATTCATCAACGTGATTAAGTTTTTCAAAGCCAGTCCTGAATTCCTCGATTAATGCCACCGTCTCTTTTTTTTCCAAAGCGGTGAGCGTATTAATTAATCGGTTTCTTTGAAAATCAGAAAGTTGGCAGTATTTGGCCAATATAATGTCGCCGTTCGTCTCATAGTGTAAATCATTTTCAATGAGAACGACATACTTTGCTTTTAAGCCCGTAATAATCTGGAGAAAATCAGCCATTATCTTCGGAATCGTTATTGTTAACTCTTATTTCAAAAATATATCTGTGATTATATTGATTTCTATCAGGTAAAAGCTCAATATCACCGCCAAAAGACTTAAGGAAGTTCTTTACTATATACAGTCCCATGCCCCGTCCATTTTCTTTGCCCGATTCTAGGGAGTTAAACAAAGTATGTTCATAGCGGTCAAGCACCCCAGTGCCCGTATCATAAAAATGTATAACATCCTTATTTACCCCCTTTATAACAATTGAGTCTGATCCGCCTGTTTGATAGGTACTATCATAGGCTGCCCTGCGCTGCTTGTCTTGTATCCAATAAATTGAATTATCTATCAAATTATAAAAAACATGAGTTAGTGACCCTTTTGGAACAACCCACGTTTGATCAACATTATCATAATCAAGTTCGATTTTGTTCTTTTTTAAACGGAAATCGAACCGCTTTTTTAACTCGTCTAAATAAGACTCAACACTTACTTTTTCAAAATCATGACTGTTACCCTTATATAAAAACGTTTTTTCCAGGAATGAGTAAAATCGGTTAAGATCACTCATTTTGGCAAACAACGTGTCAAATTGTTTACGCAGCGGGTTTAGGTGCACCTTATTTAACTCATACTGTTTCATTTCAAATAGGTAGTCTTTCAGAGCCTTAAAATGGTCTTCGTTGTTTTCTTTTGAAATGTCATGTGAAAGCAAAGAGTGGAGCTCGTGCGTAATTACCTCTGTAACAAGACCATTTGCCATGAGCTTATAATTATTATAAGCCTCGACCTCGATCCTTTTTTGTTCGGCTTCAGCTACCTGGAGTAATTTATTGGCGCTTTGAAATGATCTTTGTGCATCGTCAATGTTTTGTTCAAAGTTTACACTTACGCTCTGTAGCTCAGTTAGGACTTTTTTAATTATTTCTTTTTTATCATCGGTATCCAGGTCAATATTTTCGCCGATCACTGACAATGCCTTTTGAATGGCGCGGATATTTTCGTTAGCTGCTTTTAAAACGTCCTCTGATTTTTTTACCTCATTTTTTATTTCGCCAGGATCATTTTTAGGGATTAATTGTTCGCCATCGAGTATGTCTTTGGAAATTTCCACAGCGCGTTTTGTAAACCTTGGCGAAAAGGCCTCAAATATGTATTCCAATACATCTTCTAACGCCTGAACGAAAGGATTATCTGTTAAATGCTCCCTTGAACTGGTCTCATAAATATACCTTTGGAAAAAGTCGTTTATCTTAATATATCCGATTACATTACCTAATTCAAACCTGTAAAATTGTTGTCCACTTGTACGCTTTTGTTGGAGCTTTAACCAGTCGTCATCTTTATTACCAATAGTACCCACACGGAACTTATTGCGGTATAATTTTATCCCGTTATTAGACTCCAGAAACGGTTTAATATCTCTGTTTATACTGGTGGATTTATCGATATAGTTATTCGCTATCGCAGAATTTACCGCGATCCGCATTAAAGTGGCATCTCTTTTAAAGGAATAAATTTTACCCTCTAACGGTGAGATCTTCAATACGTAGTTTAAGTAAGTTTCAGGCAGCTTCCATTTGGTTATAAGCTCACTAAGAGGGATTTCTTCTTTCAGTGAACTGTTAAATTTGTCCTTGTATTTATTTATCAGGTCGTTATAGCCTGAGTGTGTTAACCTGTAACTTTGATATAATATCTTACCTAATTCGGTTTGGTGTATCCGTTCGATAAACCAGGGCCGGATTTCCATCTTCATGGTAATGGCCAGGTCTATTGGCTTTCCCTCTTCGTTTCTAATTATTTCTGTATCAAATGAGTGTATTGATTCGGCGATCTTTAAAGTATCATAATTAAAATCCAGCAGAACCGGATCAGAGTTATAGTAAACTTCAACATCCAGCAAGGTTTTTTTTTGCTCAAAGGGGGAGTATAAAAAACTTAAGGCCGACTGCAAATCATCCTTAATGTAGTATGAACCGCCCTCAAGTTCAATTCTATTTTCAAACAGGTCTATTTGCGCGTTTTTCCTGTACTCAAAATATTTTTCAAAACTTATTGGGTGTGTTTCGGTACTAAAAAACCATAGCCGGGTGTACGAACTTCCGTCCTTTTTGGGAATTAAAATTTCGGGGGCGTCCTCGTTTTGACTGGTTATAAATTTATTCCAGTCAATTTTAACCACGTTGGTGGTTTCATCTTTCGAAGATTTCGTCTCTACAAATAGGATTTGGCTTAATCTTTGGGCGGACAAACGTCCAATTCCTTTATCTCCCAATATAATTTCATCATTTTCTGATTGGTTTATTTTTGCTTTTGCTTTAAAATCAGAACCAATTTCAAAAAAGCCATCCCTTAGCGTTTCCAGGGACATTCCCGAACCGTCGTCTTCCAGGATCATTAATGGCCCGTCACCAACAGCGGCAATTTCGCTGTCAAGTTGTAATGGCAATCTCGTTAAAAGATTATTCTTATCAAGATTTTTAAAGGAAGATAGAAAATGAATTTTAACTTTATTAGCTTTTGCATCATAGGAATTTTTTATTAATTCCGTAATAGCTATTTCGTCAGAAGTGATCAGCTCTGTCCCCAGATGTTTTATTATTCGAGGGTTGTATTTGAATTTCATCGCAAGGCTTAAGTGTTCTCAATGGTCCAAAACTGTCAATATGAACAGACGTACATTTTGTAGTCGAAAACTGTAGAATAAATGTATGGATTTAAAATGATTATATAAATTAAAAGTATTTTTTGCCCGATTTTTATTGTTTAATATGGTTAAAAACAAAGATATTATTTCCCGCCCAAAAGATCTCGAAATATCCATTTTTACTTTATGGTCATTATTTATTCTGATTGATCAGCATTTTAAAGCGCTAGGTAAATACCGGTTGTTGTTAGAGAGCGAATATGACTACGATGAATTTGAGGACGGATTGTATATAGATTCTATCAGAGAAGCTCTGTATTATCAGATACTGTTAAAAACATGCTCTTTTATCGAAGAGTGGGATGAGACGCTCGGCATTAAAACTGAAGGCGAATACAAAAAAGTAATACTAGAAGTAAAGAAAATTGTTAAACCTGCAAGGAAATTGCTCAATACTTTTAAGGATTTAAAACAATTTAGAAACCAGGCTATTGCTCATAACCATAGGGATGAAAAAGGTAACAATATATATTTTAGCAGAAAGTCATTTCATACGCCACAAAATTTGGCAGATCTGGCACTATTAATTTACGGGATTGAAAAGATGGTTAAAGTATTAGCGGGAGTATTGTATGACGAATTTCAAAGAGTGATAACCAAAACGTTCTCTACTGGATTTAAATACAGTTATAGCGGGCACAAATACCTAAGCAAAAAAGAGTTTATTGATCAAGTAAATTTTATCGATGATAAAATAAGGATTTCTCTTAAAGGAAAATATGATTTTGACGACGTATCTAGTGACTACGGAGAATTGCTCCGTACAGCCCCTTAATACATTAATTTTGTTACTCATTTGTAACTCAAAAACAGTTAATTAACTTATTATCAACAATAGTGCTTTGCTTTCTGTATCGATAAGTACATATTGCGGATGTATAAATAAACAAAGAAATAAAACGCAAATTTATTGATACAGTTTGGCGTATCGTTTATTTATCATTAAAAAAACGGTTCGATAAGCACAGGGAAGCGTCATGTAATTCTAGCCAACTTGCGTAGAGCCTACATGAAATGGTTCGATAAGCACAAAGTAAGCGGATCATGTGATTGCAGCCAATTTGCGTAAATCCTCTATAAAATGGTTCGAGAAGCACCCAGTTGCGTGCACAAAGGCCTTGGTGATATCGCCAGGGCTTTTTTATTTTATTGATTGATGGTAATATTCTTTTATATTTTCCTGATCAGTTTTTTAGCTACGCTGGTGCGCTCTACTTTCGGTTTTGGCGAATCCTTAGTCGCAGTACCTCTTTTTAGCCTCTTTATTCCAATTGACGCCGCCGTACCGTTATCTGTCCTGATTTCCATTTTAGTAGCGCTCGTGGTAGTGGTGCAGGATCATCGCCAGATTCATTTCAATAGCGCTAAGTGGCTTATTCTCTTTGCTTTGGTGGGTATTCCTATCGGCACCCTGATATTGATCTATGGCAATGAATTATGGGTCAAGATCGGCCTTGGTGCTATCATTATTTTGTATTCTTTATATGCTTTATTTGGTAAGAACAGTATAGTACTTGAAACGGACAACAAGTATTGGCTTTTTATATGCGGTTTTTTGTCAGGAATACTCGGCGGTGCGTACGGTATTAATGGGCCGCCCCTGGTGGTTTATGGTAATATGCGAAAATGGAACGCGAAAGATTTCCGTGCCACGCTCCAGGCTTATTTCCTGCCGGCAAGCTTCATTGGGGTGGTTGCATACGCAGTTAAAGGGTTGCTAACGATAGCCGTATTTAAATATTTTTTAGTGTCGCTGCCAGCCTCGCTGCCTGCCATTTATTTGGGCAGATATCTAAACCGGAAACTCAAAGATGGCACCTTCTTTTACTATGTTTACTGGGGCTTAATCCTAATTGGATTATTTTTAATGGTCAATTCCGTTTATAGGATTTATCGTTAAATAATTATTGCCTTTTTTGTAAACTTGTCTGTATGGAATACACGCAAAAAAAGAAAAAGCAATGGTCATCTCCCGAGGTCATTATTATTAGTGACTATGCAATAGAATCCAAAGTCAGCAATGCTTATAACGAAAAAACATTGATTAGCTCGGCGCCGTTTACAGCGGCACCTGGGTTTAATGAGTTGCGTTTTATCAAAAACCCAACAGGAATAGTCACTCCCCTCAACGCATCAGCTTTTGGGTCTTAACTGTTTGATTTGCGGTTCAGGAATGGGTTGTCAGGTATTTAACAAAACCCAATGCAATAATAATGGCAAGTATCCCCTCTCCCAGCACTGTAGCCGGTGCGCCTATGTGTTCCGAAATAGCACCCACTATTACACTGCCCAACGGCATCATACCAAAAATGGCCATCAGCAATATGCCGATTGCGCGGCCACGCATTTCCGGTGCTGACTCTGATTGAACCACAATATTACAAACCGTAAACTGCGCTATAGAACCAAACCCGGTAAGCGCCGCAAAGAACATGGCAAGCGGAAAGCTTTTAAGCTCGGAAAAAAAGATCATCCCAATGCCCATCATAACCGTGCTGTAGAATAATATCCGCCGCATGTGTGTGCCCGGCTTGCGCGACGCCAGGAAAATAGTACCTGCTACCGCCCCTACGCTTATAAAGCTGTTGATATAACCAAAAGTTTTCGCGTCGCCTTTGAAAATAACTTTGGCAAATACCGGCAGCACCGTATTGTAAGGCAAAACCAGCAAACTAATGATAGCCAGCATCAAAATGATCAGGCCGACAGACGGGGTTTTCCATATATAGGAGAAGCCATCAACAAAGTCCCTGGTGACTTTCTTCTTGGTCTCTCTGGGATGATAAGCAGGGCGATCCATTAACATGAGAGAGATCATCACCCCGACAAAACTTGCAGCGTTGATAAAGAAACAGGTGGCTGCTCCCCAGGCGGCCAGGATAATACCTGATAACGCGGGAGCAAGCAATTGGGCAAGACTGGCGGTTGCGGTGGAAAGCGATAAAGCGTTAGACAGATTAGCAGGATCGGCTATGATTTCATTAAACAGCGATTGCCGGGCAGGAATGTCAAAGGCATTGATTATACCCAGCACAACACTTAAGAACAGTATGGCCCAGATAGCGGTATGCCCTGTTAATACCAACACTGCCAATAAAACCGCCTGTACGATGGAAGTAGCCTGCGTAATCTGGATCACTTTAAAGCGGTCGTACCGGTCGGCAGCGACACCGCCCCAGAACGAGAATAAAAACGATGGAAATTGCTCGGCGAAAATGGTCACCCCGATCCAAAAGGGGGAATGCGTAATGGTATACATTACCCAGATCACAGCCGTACGCTGCATCCAGGTACCGAACTGCGAAACCGCTCTTCCGGTAAGATAATATATAAAATTGCGGCTGCGGAAAGCCCGGAATAGATTTATTTCACCCAGTTTTTTCATAGAAGATTGCCCGGCAAAAATCGGCTAAAATCCACAGATTAATTGTAAAATATTATACACAGAGCGTTACAAAAGCCTATGTAAACTATAAATCAACCGGTTACAACAGCAGGCTCATGAACTTCTACCCGCATTTTATCCAGTTGTTCAAACGGTATCAAACTGCTTTCCAGGATCAGTGCACTTTTGCAGAACCCAAGTAGTGAAGGGCCTTCCAGCAAACTGTACAGTCCGGCAAGGTCCTTATCCTGACCCGTTTTGCTGATCACCAGGCTATCCTTATCGATACTGCTGAGCGTTGCGCCATACTTATGAAGCAGTTGCCAAAGTGATTCACCAAGCGCATCAATAGACAAGCGATAAAAGCCGGTTTTCTTCAGCCCCACCTCTCCCGGCGTTACTGCCACCGAATGAACCTCGATGATCTTTTTGAGTTTTTCCTGCAGTGTAAATACTTCTGGCGCGGGTAGGGTTGCTTCGATGGTGATCATCACCAGGTCGCTGATGTCCGTGCGGGCTACGTTCAGGCTGTGCACGTCATAATAGCGGCGGTTGAAGAATACCATTAACTGCCCGATAAGGCCCCGTTTGTCTTCGGCATAAACGGTAAAGATGAACTGGCTGGTGGTTTTGGATTGCTTTTTCATAATACTAATAAATAAAAAAAGCCCCCCGGGGATGATCCGGGGGGCCGTTATGTGGTTTGATAATTTACAAAACGTTGCCTTACCCCGGTGATTGAGTAATAATGCTAATAATAATGACAACAACAACCAGCAGTCCGCCAATGCGATCTGTGGTGAGTTTAAGTGTATGTGGTGTTGCTTTCATTATTGTGGCAATATAGGGTTTATTTTGGAAATAGAATGCACTGTTGGACAATTGTTTACAATTAAACAAAATGGAAATTAAATAAGATATTTAAGAAATAAATTCACTATTTTGGAATTTTTTTCTTAAATATAGAATATTTACTTGAAAAAATGGAATTTTATTTCTATATTTGTAATCAACATTTACCCCATGCAATATTTCAATATTATACAAGCTTTATGCAGGTCGGCACTGACAAACCCAACCGATGCTTTAGTACATCAGATTAATCGCCTTAAGAATGCTCTAGAAAAAGATGGGCACCAAACAGAAGCAAATTCGTTAAATGGAATTCTCAATGCTTCTCAAGGCAATATTGAGATGACTCCAAGTAGGATTCAAAAATCCTTTGTTTTGTCAACCGGCGAGACACTTACACGTAAAACCCCACTGCCAGTAGACAAAGAAACATCCACGGTATTGGTCGAAGTTTTTTTTGATGAGGATTTACCTTCTGAACCGCCAATTTTTTCTCCGGAGATACAGATCGCCTTAGAATCAATTATCAATGAATGGACGCAATTCGAGCAGCTAATCCAACTTCAAGCACTTCCCGCCAGCTCTTGCCTAATTTATGGCTTACCCGGTACCGGTAAAACACATCTAGCAAAATGGATTGCAAAACAAACAGGGCTGCCTCTAGTATTAGCTCGATTAGAAGGTCTTATGTCGTCATTTCTTGGAACAACTTCAAGAAACATAGGCAATTTGTTTGCCTTTGCAAATCGTTATAATTGCGTGCTGCTATTGGATGAATTTGATGCGATTGCTAAGCTAAGAAATGATCCACATGAAGTTGGAGAAGTGAAACGTGTAGTGAACACATTGTTACAAAGTTTAGACTCTAGGCATGAAAAAGGATTTACAATTGGCGTAACAAATCATGAAACCCTACTGGACCCTGCTATTTGGCGCAGATTTGATATTCAAATGCAAGTACCTAAACCGTCTATAGATGTTATACTTCATCTTATTGGCAAACTGGCCACACCTCTAGATTTCAATGAGACGGAACTTAAATTTTTGACATGGTGCCTAGAAGGCAGTTCAGGAGCAGACGCCAAAACACTCGTTCAATGGCTTAAAAGAGTATTATTACTGAACAGCAATATTGATCTTGTTTCGATGATGCGACAATTTGTGCTACTTAACGCCGGCCGTATCTCTCAGGAAAAACGTAATGCAATGGTTCATGGCGATGAACAATTGATCCAGGCCCTCCTATCTGACAAATCTTTTTCATTTAAGCAAAAAGATATAGCTCCATTGTTCAAGATGGCACCATCTTCAATAAGTAAATTATTATCACGTACTAAAGAAAATTAAAATGGCTAACAGTCCTATACAGATCATCTTAAACACTAGCGATTTCATTGAGGTATGGGATCGTGTTGGCGGTGGACCGGCAAAAGATTTTTTTGCTGGACATGATGAAGAATTCGTAGAGCATCAACAGCACATTCAAAAACAGCTTCAGGACATCAAAAATATGCAGCTGTCTAACAACTACGCCAGCGTCTCATATGCTAAAATCACATTAAAGCAGGCAGCACTAGCGAAAAGTCATAGGCCAACGAGTCAAATGTTTAAAAGGGACGTCGCCCCAGTAGTTGGAGCGGGTGATTTGGGTGAGTTATATGTTGAGCTTACCCCCAGCAGCATTGACGAAGTAGTGGGAAAAGTCGCTCAAGCAGAAGCAAAAGTCAAATATAAAGATCAGGACGGAAAAAACATACCATATCCATCACGAATTCGTAGTGAGGTCGGTGCTGTAAACGATATTTTACCAGTTCAATCGAGTGATAAAAGAAAATTTTCTATAGCACAAGCAATCGAATGGTTTTCAAACCCTAAGACTGGCGGAGCTTATTTAGTTGAATTGTTTGCATCTCCACCTCCACGACAAGATTGGGATGTTTTGGATCAACCAAAGTTCAATTTATTTAGCAGCTTCTTTAATGGCTTAGAGCAACTTGGTGGTGGACTGGTTGTTTCTAGAGTAACCAGTGGCCGCGGAAGCGCTGTAATGTTTGGTATCAAATTAGAAAACTCTGAAAGCCAGCCTAAAATTCAATTTACTCAATCTGCAACAGCAGCCTCTAAACGGATTGATCAAAATATAACAAATCTCAATCCCGATGCTCATCAAAAACTAATCGCATTTCTTGACCAACATCCTTTGGTTAAAAAAGTCACTTTACCTCCAATTGTAACTCAGAGTGCAGATACTACTAGTTATAAAAAGGACGACATATTTACTATACCCAAACCGGCCGTCGGAGGAACGTATCCACAAATTTGCATTGTGGATGGTGGTGTGTCAACCGTTTATGATGATTGGATTAAAGATCGCTGGGGACTTATTGCTGATACCGATAAAGATGAAAATCATGGCACTTTTATAGCTGGGTTGGCAATTATAGGTCAAACTCTTAATGGCCAAGCAATTTGCAAAGAAGCTGATGGTTGTAAGATTATTGATTTAGACATTTTACCTACAGAAGATAAGTATGGCACATACTTTCAAAAACCACTTGAATTCTTTAATGAACTGGAAATTGCAGTTCAAGAACTTAAGGCAAGAACAGGAGTAAGAATATTTAATTTTAGCTTAAATATAGAAGAGCATGCGACTACAACTGGCTATAGTTTGCCAGCTCAAATCTTAGATAAGATTGCTGAGGATAATGATATTATATTTGTTATCTCAGCAGGAAATACAAAACCACTTGATGTGCGCAAGGAATGGCCAGCGGATAATTTTGAAGCCCTTAAAATCCTTGCTGCTTCTCGAAATGATACAATAAAACGACCAGGAGAAAGCTGCCGCAATATCAGTGTTTCCGCCCTTAATCCACCAGACATGACTGGCATTGTGCCTTATGCTTTAAGTAATTATAGCTGTAGGGGTCCAGGACTACGCATTGGTCTAAAGCCCGACCTCGCACACATTGGTGGAGCAGGGAGCAAACATGCTATAAAAGGACACGGTCTATTATCCATCGATCCAACTGGGCGTGTGGTTGACGGTTGCGGAACAAGTTATGCTGCGCCCAATGTTGCTAAGACGTTAGCCAGCATCGACCACGCAATTGAAGGAATGGTGTCAAGAGAGACATTAATCGGACTAAGTGTTCATCACGCCAGTTTACCCGATTCTTTAAGCGATAAAAAGCTACAGAATATCACTAAGCATCTTATTGGCTTCGGGATACCTGGTGGTTCTGAAGAAATATTAGAAGGGGATCCATCAGCAATTACATTAGTATTTGCTAATCGGGCAATAAATGGGCATAAACTAAGTTTCAAATTTTCGTGGCCACCGAGCTTAGTAAGAGACGGCAAATGTTTTGGCTATGCGAGACTTAGTATTGTTAGCACCCCAGCCTTTGATTACAGATACGGTGCAGAATTTGTAAGGGTGAATATTGACGCTGCATTGCGACAACAACAAGAAGATGGTCACTATAAAGGCAGGTTAAATGCCATCTATACTCCTGATGAAAAAGATGGCAATCTATATGAAAAAGATCAAATCGAACACGCCTTTAAGTGGAGTCCAGTTAAAGTTTATGAAAAATCTTTTCCAAGAGGAGTTGGACCTTCTACCAATTGGACTCTTGATGTAGAATATTTGGCACGAGATGGTGCTGTAATTCCAAAAGAAGGCGTTCCTTTTACTGCAATTTTAACCATCTCTGACCCAGAAAAATCTAGGCCTGTATTTAATGACATGAGACAGTTACTACAATCGCTCGGAGTAAAGGCCGTAGACATTAAGACAGCAGCTCGAGTAACCCAAAGAATTTAATTTTAAATAGATAATTGCCCAAGCAAAGGCAAATAAAATTCTGTTCAACCTCCATTTTTTCAAAAAAATAAAATTTTCTATTGACGGAACGTTTTTTTCGCGTACATTTACGCCACAAACAAAAAGCAATGAAGTTTAACAATGCATATTTTTATGGTTACTACTTTTACTTTACCAGTAAGAGCCGGGACTAATATGCACTAAAACATATAAGAAAAAACTGAAAAGTCCCGGCCGAACAAGCCGGGATTTTTTGCTTTAAGCAGGTTTATGAAGGATAAAAGAACAAGAGTAGCTATCCAGGGGATCAGGGCCTCATTTCACGAAGAAGCCGCATTTCTGCATTTTGGCGAGGACATTCAAACCATTGAGTGCAACTCATTCAAACAAACATTTGAGGCTTTGCAGAACAAAGAGGCCGATTACATTGTAATGGCCATCGAAAACAGTATTGCCGGCAGCATACTGCCCAACTACACGCTGATGATGAGCTATGGCTTCCCTATCGTAGGCGAAGTGTACCTGCCCATCCAGCTGCACCTGATGGCGCTGCCGGGCGTGAAGTTCGAGGACATTAAATATGTAACCTCTCACCCCATTGCCATCCGCCAGTGTATTGACTTTTTTGATGAGTACCCTCAGCTGAAAATTGTTGAAAGCAGTGATACCGCAGCCTGCGCCAAACGCATCCGCGACGAAAACCTGCGCGATACTGTTGCCATCGCCAATACTTTAGCCGCCAAGCTTTACCAGCTGGATGTATTGGAGCGCCGTATCGAATCAAACAAAAAGAACTTCACCCGTTTCCTGATCCTTACCCATCATGATAATGTGGAGCGCAAGGATAATAACAAAGCTTCATTGTGCTTCCAGGTGAGCAACCAGGTAGGCGCTTTGGCAAGGGTGTTGCAAATTTTCGCAGAGCAAAACATCAACATGAGCAAAATACAGTCGATGCCGGTATTGGGTAAGCGTAACGAGTATAACTTTTACGTGGATGTGGAGTGGGAAAACAATAAGCAATACGATACCGCCATCCGCCAGGTATTAAAGTATACCCACAACTTCAATATCCTGGGCGAATATCAACGCCATGAAGATGAAAACACGCAGAACGAGCGTGAGCATAAGCTGAGAGCCCAGGAAACCATCAGCCGCAAATATATCAACGTTAAAAAAATAATAAAGTAAATCAATCAATCACTAATTCACTAATTCACTAATTCACTAAATAAAAATGAAATTAGATCTTAACATACAGCCGCTCGAGTCGTGGATCAAAGCCAAATCCGAGCCACTTTTAATTGCCGGTCCTTGCAGCGCCGAGACCGAGGAGCAATTAGTAGCCACCGCCCATTTGTTGGCTAAAACAGGTAAGGTAACCGCCTTACGTGCCGGAATCTGGAAGCCACGTACCCGTCCGGGTGAATTTGAAGGTATTGGCAGCATCGGTCTAAAATGGCTGAGCCGCGCCAAAGAAGAAACCGGATTACCAACAGCTATCGAGGTTGCAACCGCAAAACACGTTGAAGAAGCTTTAAAATCTGGTGTTGATATCCTTTGGGTAGGTGCACGTTCAACTGTGAACCCATTCACCGTACAGGAAATCGCTGACGCACTTAGAGGTGTTGATGTGCCTGTAATGGTTAAAAACCCGGTAAACCCTGACCTGTCATTATGGATCGGTGCTTTGGAACGCATCAACGGTGCCGGTATTACCAAACTGGCAGCTATTCACCGCGGTTTCTCTTACCACGAAAAGACTGCGTTCCGTAACGAGCCGATGTGGGATATGGCAATCGCTCTTAAAACGCACGTGCCTCACCTGCCAATCATTAACGATCCAAGCCACATTTGTGGTAACCGCGAATTACTAGGCTACGTTGCTCAAAAAGCGCTTGACCTGGATATGCAGGGCCTGATGATGGAATCGCACATCGACCCAAGTGTAGCATGGACCGACGCCAAACAACAGGTTACTCCGGCAGCTTTGGCCGACATCATTGACCGTTTAACACTGCGTCAACCTGAAGTAAAAGGTGCCGACCTGAAAGATAAATTAGCTGAACTGCGCAGCCAGATAGATAAGATCGACGATATCGTTTTCCAAAAAATGGGCGAAAGAATGCAGATCGTTGAGAAAATCGGTAATTACAAAAAAGAAAACGGCATCACCATTTTGCAGGTTAACCGTTGGGAAGAAATTTTGAACAGACGTATTCCTTACGCAAAAGCATTAAAATTGAGCCCTGAGTTTGCTGAAAAATTATTGGAACTGATGCACAGCGAATCTATCCGCAAACAAACTGAGATCATGAACGAAGGACAATCAGGCCAGGCACAGGAAAAACTGACACACGCTTAATTAGATTTGAGACTTGAGATGTGAGATTTGAGACAGAAAAGCTCATTCTCATATCTCTGTAGCAAAATAACTATGAAGGAAAATATAATCCTGACTAAAAAAGGCAAGTCAGTTAGCGGCACCATCCATCTCACCGGTTCAAAAAGCGAGTGCAACCGCGCGCTTATTATCGAGGCGTTGAGCAAGGGTAAAGTGAAGGTGGAAAATATTTCGGATGCAGCAGATACAGTAACGCTTGCTGGTATTTTGAAGTCGGAAGTCAGAAATCAGAAGCTGGAAGTCTTGCATAATTCCGAAATCGAAAATCCGAAATCCGAAATCAATATTGGTCCTGCGGGTACAGCTATGCGTTTCCTGACTGCTTACTTTACTTTACAAGATGAAGAAGTGATCCTAACCGGCAGTGAGCGGATGAAGCAGCGTCCTATCGGCATATTGGTAAATGCGTTGCGCGATCTGGGTGCGCATATTGAATACGTAGAGAATGAAGGCTTCCCTCCTCTTAAAATCAAAGGCGGCTTTGAGCAGATAAGCGAAAAGATCAGTATAAAAGGTGATATCAGCAGTCAGTATATTACTGCACTACTGTTAATTGCGCCTGTTCTGCCTAAAGGACTGGTTCTTCATATTGAAGGTGAATTAACTTCAAGGCCTTATGTTGAAATGACTTTATCGATGCTTCGCCAGGCCGGTATTCAGCATCAATGGGTTGGGAATAATATCCATATCCCTCACCAGGAATTTAAAGAAACATCCTTACCTGTTGAACCGGATTGGAGCGCTGCGTCATACTGGTATTCTATCGCTGCATTAGCTGACGAGGCAGAACTGTTCTTGCCTGGACTAACGGCTTACAGCTTACAAGGCGATAGCGTTATCACCGAGATCATGGCGAATTTTGGTATCACCTCGCAGTTTATAAATGGCGGTGTGCACCTGAAAAAGGAGCCAAAACAATTGGAGCGAAAGATATTCGACTTGAAATCCTGCCCCGATCTTGCACAAACTGTAATTGTGGTATGTGCTGCTCTGGGGCATGATGCTACCTTTACAGGGTTGGAGACCTTAAAGATCAAAGAAACCGACCGCGTTAAAGCATTACAGAATGAGTTAGCAAAAATCGGCGTAAAACTGATTGAAAAAGGACAAGTTTACAAGCTCGATTGCAGCGAAAAGTTCATCCCCGAAAAGATATTTGTCAATACCTACGACGATCACCGTATGGCGATGGCCCTCGCACCGCTGGCGCTGCTAATCCCAGAGATTGAGGTTGAAGATTATATGGTGGTGGAGAAATCGTACCCCGCTTTTTGGGAGGATTTGAAGAAGGTGGGATTTGAGTACGAAGTGATAAAATAATAAACTAAAATAATCCGCACATTTGCACATCAGCAAATCTGCACATCTAAAAAATATGGCCGGCAATTCATTTGGACAATTATTCGGAATAACAACTTTTGGCGAATCGCATGGCGAAGCGATCGGTGTGATCATCGATGGCTGCCCTGCTCAACTGGATGTCGACCTCGAGTATATTCAGTCGGAATTGGATAAACGCCGTCCGGGTCAGTCGAAGATCACGACACAACGTAAGGAAAGCGATACGGTAAAAATACTTTCCGGCGTATTTGAAGGTAAAACTACCGGAACGCCTATTGCCATGCTCATCCCCAATGAGGATCAACGCTCGAAGGATTATTCGCATAATGTGGATGTGTTCCGCCCATCTCATGCAGACTATACTTACCAAACCAAATACGGTATCCGCGACCACCGTGGCGGAGGACGTTCATCTGCCCGCGAAACTGCTGCGCGAGTAGCAGCCGGTGCTTTGGCAAAGCTATTATTAAAATCACAAGGTATAGAGATCGTGGCTCACGTTAGCAGTGTTGGCAAAATCAATGCTCCAAATGTTGAGATCACGAATGCGCAGGAATTTATTGATGCCCGTGAGCAAAACATTGTCCGCTGCGCTGACCCGGCAACTGCTGAGGAAATGATCGAGTTTATCGATTCCATCCGTAAACAAGGAGATACTGTTGGCGGGAAGATCAGTTGTTATATACAGAATTGCCCGGTAGGATTAGGTGAGCCAGTCTTTGATAAACTCCATGCCGAACTAGGCAAGGCTATGCTGAGCATCAATGCTGTTCACGGTTTTGAATATGGTTCAGGCTTTGCAGGCAGCGAAATGCGGGGATCTGAGCACAACGATATCTTCATCAACCAGGGCGATAAAATAAAAACTATCACCAACTTTTCCGGCGGAATACAGGGCGGTATCAGCAATGGTATGCCTATCGAATTCAAAGTGGCCTTCAAACCGGTGGCCACTATCATGCAAAGCCAGCCGACAATTGATAGTCATGGCAATGCTGCCGAAATATCAGGCAAAGGCCGCCATGATCCATGCGTAGTACCACGAGCGGTAGTTATTGTTGAGGCAATGGCGGCTTTGGTTATTGCCGATCATTGGCTGAGGAATAGGAATTCTATTCTAAGCTGAAAGATTGTCTGAACCGCAGATTTAAATGATTAAATGATTTCGCAGATTAAAAACAATCTGCACATCGTCATATTTGCACATCTGCACATCCACCCACCTGCACATTTGCACATCAAAAACTATATTTGGTAAATGCTCTCCCGAACTGTCCAATTATACAAAAAAGCATATAGTGGGTTATCGATAAATAGCTGGTACCTGTGCCTGGTGATGTTCATCAATCGTAGTGGTACCATGGTTATTCCTTTCATGACCATTTACTGCACGCATGAACTGCATTTCACTGTAGAACAGACGGGGATTATCATGGGGTTGTTCGGAATCGGTTCACTTTGTGGTGCTTACATCGGCGGCAGATTGACCGATAAATACGGTTTCTATTATGTCCAGGTGCTTGGCCTGCTGCTTGGCGGATTGTTATTTCTATTGCTAGGGTTTCAAAGAACTTTTTGGTCTGTTGGTATCTGTTCGTTTGTATTGAATATGTGCAATGATGCATTCCGTCCGGCCAATTCTACGGCGGTTGCACATTACAGCACAGATCAGAACCTTACGCGCTCTAACTCTTTAAACCGTCTCGCAGTAAACCTTGGCTGGGCCTTTGGTGGTTTACTGGGTGGAACTTTAGCTCATATCAACTATCACTTATTGTTTTGGGTTGATGGCAGCACCAATATTTTAGCGTCCTTACTGCTATTGAGGCTCCTACCCTTTTCCAAGGTGACCAAATCCATAAAAAAAATAGCTGAACGCGTTAAAGGACCGTCTGCTTACAGAGATAAAGTCTACCTGGCATTTATTGGTATGCTTACACTGTATGCGCTTTGCTTTTTCCAGATATTTACCATGCAGCCGCTGTTTTACAAAAGCCAATGGCATATCAGCGAACAACTGATCGGGTTGCTAATGGGTATCAACGGACTACTGATCGTATGCTTTGAAATGCTGATCGTACATAACCTGGAAGGCAAGAGGCACCCGCTCAGGTATATCTATATCGGCATACTGACTGTTGGGTTTGGCTTTATATTATTGAATTTTCTACCTGCCAGTTATTATTCTGCATTATTTATCTTATTGTTCATTACCGTAGGCGAAATGCTATCTATGCCTTTCATGAATTCGTTTTGGATTATGCGCACTACAGCTCAAAATCGTGGAGAATACGCAGCTTTGTATGCCATGGGCTGGTCGGCAGCTTCCATTATGTCGCCGATCATAGGCGGACAGGTGATCACCTTTGTAAATTACAATCTGTTATGGTGGCTAACCGGCGCAATTTGCCTGGGAGCATCAATGGGGATGCTGTCGCTGTACCATTTTAACATTAAGAAAATGAAACCGGTTCCTCTTGAAGAAACAGTATTTTAACCGAATGAAAAAGGCCCTTATACTCGACCTGGATAATACCATTTACCCGGTAAGTTCTATTTCAGAAAATCTGTTTGGCGATCTATTTGCTATACTCGATCAGCATGCAGAAATAATAAATGCTTATGAGGCGGATAAGGTAGATAAAATCAAAGATGAAATGACACGTAGGCCTTTTCAGCATATTGCTGATGATCATAACCTGGATCAGGAAGTAAGAGATAAAATGACTGATAAGCTTCGCAACATGGCTTATTCACAACCGATGAAGCCTTTTGACGATTATCAGCATGTGCGAACCATTCCTTTAGACAAATTTCTAGTAACTACTGGCTTTTCAAAACTGCAATGGAGTAAAGTAAAGATGCTGGGCATCGAGGATGATTTTAAGCATATCCATATCGTCGATCCTGATGTAAGCCAGCAAACCAAGAAGGACGTTTTTGCGGAAATTATGCAAACTCACCATTTCACTCCTGGCGACCTTCTGGTAATCGGCGATGACCCTGAATCGGAGATAAAAGCTGCGAAAGCTTTAGGTATCGATACTTTTCTTTATGATCCTACAAATAAACATCCTCATGTGGAGATCACCTATCGTTCAGCCAGTTTACGCGATGTATCAAAGCTAATCTGATTTATTTAAACTTAATTAGCCGGATTAAACGCTTTAGAAGGTGTTTGTAAGGTACCCGCCTGTCCCACCGCAACTGAACTGACTTCAGGTTCATAATCATAAGGCAAAAGTTCAGCCACGCGGTTTCTGGCCCATACGCCACTCAGTGATATGCTGTTTATATTCAATACTATACCATTATTGTCAAAAAAGGCATAAGGTTTACTAAAGCTAATAACTGAGGACTCCCTATTGCTGGCTTCGTCCAAATGATATATCAATCCTTTTTTGGAAAAATGCAGATCCTTGTTATAGGTAATGTGCAGGTTATCCATATCACATCCAAGTGCATACATATCTTTCTGATCAGTCAGCTTAACAATCTCCTCCTCGCTCAAAGGATAATCCATTAATGTTTCGAGTACTTTTTTCAGGTCTTTTTTCTTTTCCCAAAACTTTAACGAGTCATTATATTTTTTACTATCGGTATTTTTGAGCTTCGTAAATGACTTTATTTTTGAATTGATAATACTATCCGGTGGCCGTTCAGGATTCTGATATATCGCCCACTGCAATACCCTGAAACCTTCTTCATTTAGCCTGTTACTTACTACAGAGCGAAAAAAATGCATTTCAGAACCTTCATATGCATTTTGCCTGTTTCGTTTCCAACGTCTTTCCTGCCCGGCAGTCCCCTTCATTTCCTCAAAAAGGACAAAGCCCTGGTAATGAAGAGGACGTTTCAGTGTCGGATTGGCACAATAACTAAAATCTTTAACCAGGTATTTTAGCCGGTAACCCAAGTCTTTATTCTCGATCTTCAGGAAATCATATGAGGAGGCAGTAAGTGTGTATTTACTTTTGTCATAGTCAAGATCAAGCACCTCCGGGTTTATTAAAACACAATCGGATGCCAGCTCAGATGTGCCTATAAATTGGTCCTTAAACAATTTTAAGTATAATTCCCTGTCAGGATCAGCCTTGTAACGAATGCTTACTTCCTTTAATGTCTTTACTTCGGGCACTAACTCAATATCATGCAGGTCAATCGGATTATCGTTAGCGACAATATTTTCATTATAAGTTTTGAACCCTACCACGGACACAATGATTTGATACTTCCCCGATTTAATGCCCTTAAGTATAAAATTGCCATCCTTCGCAGATTCATTACCAATGGTAGTATTGCTTAAAAATATGCTTGCATTGGCAATAGGCTTCTTATCATTATGATTAACAACACGACCTGTAATTGTCGTTTGTGCAAATAATAATGCATGACAAAAAATAAGAAAAATGCAAATAAGCGATAGTCGCACACAGAATATTCTGATGCATTCAGGTACTGTTGGCATAGTAAGGTTTATAGGTATTAGGGGTATAACTAAAGTAAAAAATTAAATTCAATTTATTAATATCCTCGTAGTCACCAATAATTGCCCCGTATGGCGCATCATATGCTCGGCTGCATGGAATAATAAACCTTGTACAGTTGAAGGTATCTGTGCCCTACCCACTCCTCTCACTTCGGTTAAAGTTGCTTCGTCTGTATTGCTTAGTTGCTGAATGGCCTTGTCAACCTGTTTATTTAATACGTCAAGTAAATCGCCGACACTTCCGTTCCGTTCAGGTTCATTACCCTCATTTGATAGATAAGTAAATTGTTGTTCATTTAAGCCTTCGCCCCTGGCATAAGTAAAAAGGCGGTCGAGTATGCCCGTAATATGCTGCAAATGGAATCCGGGAGAGGCCATTCCGCCAGGCTTTACCCAAAGAAATATTTCGGGGAAATCGGTCATGTAGCGGTTTACCTCGTCCCTGGCTTGTAATATGGTGTGCGCTACGGGTTGTAGCAAAGGCGGTATACCAGCCATTGGGCCGCGCAACCAAAATTCTCTTTTATTATTATCACTTTCAGTCATAGGTATTTACTTACAAACAAAACTTGGTTTTTTAATGCATTATAAGTGATTTATAATGTTCAACTTTGCGACCGGAAAAAACAGGCTACAACGTTTGCTCAAATTTATAGTAAAATAAGTATATTAGTTTGGTATAGTGATTGCTTTACTCATGCTGTGTAACTAAAATTTTTATATGATAATATCTGCAGGTACTAAAAGAAACGCCTGTTTTGCTTTAGTATTAATACTTTTCTCCCTTATCACCATCGTTCAGAGCTGTAAGAAAAAACGCTCTGAAATGGCTTCTATCCTCTATAAAAGAACACATAACAGTGTTTTTAAAGATATCGATCCTGATGAATTCGCAGCTTATTTTAAAAGAGAGCTCAGAAGGGAACGCGATGGCATGACCAATCCGGATTGGGTAGTTGCTCATTATGCGGAAAATGATTATGAACCCGATTTTGTTTTATATCATCTTTGGGATGGCGGATTGGATGCGATGGTTGCCAAATTCAGAAAAGCCAATGAGCATGGCCTTGATCCAAAGCTATTCAAACCGGATCAGATAACAGCATTGATGGACAAGTTTTATAGCAAAACTGCCATCAAGACGCCACATGACGCTTATAAGTATATTTCACAACTGGAAATACTAGCCGCCAATTCGCTGATCGATTATTCTAATGATCTGCAATTTGGAGTGATCAGTCCAAAGAAATTATACTCGCGCTATTTCATTAAAACGGCACGGCCGGATAGTGCATCAATCAATAAGGTATTCTCAGTAGAAAATATGCAGGCTTACCTGGACAGCATCCAGCCAAAAGACCCGCAATACCTGGCTTTGCAGAAAGCTTATTTAGAGGGATACGAGGCTCCAAAACTATCGAAAGAAGAGACCAAACGCCTTTTGCTGGTGAATATGGAACGGCTACGCTGGAAAAATAAGCCAACCGATAATGAATATGTTTATGTAAATATTCCGGATTTTCATTTGGATGTGATCGATAGTGGCAAATCTATTTTGGGAATGAAAGTCTGTGTAGGCGAAGGTCGTAATAAAAAATACCTGAACAGCCTGGAAAATTATAACGATACCTGCAAAGTGGACAATCCTAACTCCCACGAAACGCCTCTTTTAAGCAGTCTGATACACAGCGTACAGGTGAACCCGATATGGAACATTCCAAGGAGTATTGCCACCAAAGAAATTATTAAAGAAGCGGCAGACGATCCGTATTACCTGGCAAACAAGAACATCAATGTTTATCTGAATGATAAATTGATTAAAGATCCGGAAACGATTGACTGGTCAAAAGTCACCAAAGAAAACAACGAGTACGAGTTTAAACAACAGCCGGGGGCAGATAATTCATTAGGCAAAATCAAATTCCTGTTCGAAAACAGAAGCAGTGTTTATCTGCACGATACTCCCGCCAAAGACGCTTTCCATTATTCCATGCGTGCAGTTAGCCACGGCTGCGTGCGGCTGGAAAAACCGCTCGACCTTGCTCATACCTTATTCCGCGATACGGTAAAATATAACCGGATAGTGAAGGATATGGACGAAGACGACAGCACATCTCAGGACATCGCGTTACGTCCAAGAGTTCCGGTTTATATTACTTACGTTACTTGCTGGTCTGATCCGGAAGGGCAATTGCAATTCAGGGGCGATATATACGGACTGGATATTGTCCTGTACGAACACCTGAAAAAGTACCTTCCGACTGAGTAATAGGAAATTAAAGACTTGCTGTTACAGGGTAAACGTAGTTGGTAGCCACGTTAGCATCCAGATACTTCGAGTTATAGCTGCTGTCGTTTCCGTTGATAAATAATACCGAACCGCCTTTAATGGTATTGATCACCTTTTTGGCAACCTTTGGCGAAACAGCAGGGCAACCTTCGCTGCGTCCCAGCCGACCTAACTGATTGATCGAGCTCTGTGAAACATAAGGCGCTGCGTGTACAACTATTGAACGGGCACGGGCATTATCATTAAAACCAGCATCCATGCCATTTAGCTTAAGCGAGCGGCCATGCTTGCCATTGTAGATACCTTCGGTCACATAAAAACCAAGACTGCTGGCATGTGAATCGCTGGCATTTGAAAAATACTCAGGCACATCGCCACCGCTGCCGTTGCCATGAGCAACCCAGGTATTCAATAAAAGATCTTTGTTGATCAGGTCGACAATCCACATGCGTTTGGTGCAACTTGATTTAGACAGGTCGACTATTGTAATGATCGAACTATATTGAGGCACTTTATTAGCTGCCTTTAGATTAAAATACCCAGTTACTGCTTTTTGGAAAACAGCCATATCCAGGCCGGTTTCACTTAACTGGGCCGTATTATAAATATCCTCCATGTAATGAGCAAAGTGCTCCTTTGCTGAGAAGGCTTTTGTAGTTTTGGTAGTAGCTTTTTTTGATTTTTCTTTGGTATCAGGTTTCCAGCTGATACTAACAATAGCAATAGCGAAGATCAATAATACACACAATGTTCCCCAGAAGCGTCTCTTCATACTCCGTTGATTTGTTTTTAAGTTTAATCAATAAAAAATTCAACTGGCTAAGGCTAAATCAATTAGGTTTATTGCTGTGATTTACAAATGTATAAACTAAATCATTTAAAGCTAATAACGCAATTAAATCTGAATTATTTTATACTAATAATTAAATAAATTACAACAAGATTAAAACCAGAACCAATCGATTGACTATTTGTACGTTAAAAACTAGTCTCAGGTTAGGGTGCAATTATCGTACCCAAGTTATTTTTTCTTCAAGCGGAATAGAGCGGTTGCCTTCAGGATTATTATCCGCATAACCTAAGTATAAAACACCAATCACGTGGTCATCCTCGCCCAATTTCAAAAATTCTCTCATCGGCGGGCGTAGAGCCATTCCACCGGTACTCCAAAATGAAGCTATTCCAAGTGCTGTTGCTCCCAGCAGAATATTTTGCACAGCACAAGAAACCGCCTCAACTTCCTCAATAACAGGTATTTTAGGCAGATTACCACGTTTCATAACAGCCAGGATCACATGTGAGGCCTTATCTCCTTGCTGATATAATCTGTTGTATTCCGCCTCCTGAAAGTTTTCAGGTACGATGCTGCATTTATATAATTCGGCATGTTGATGGGAAAAGTCGGAAGCCGTGCCATAGACTACAAAACGCCATGGTTCTGTAAAGCCATGAGTTGGTGCCCAATCGGCCAGCTCAAGCAATGATTCGACTTGATAATCGGGGATTTTTTTCCCATTCATTGCCACAGGCTTAATACTGCGACGGGTTTTAATGATAGTTGATATAGTAGAAAATGCGATATCCATAATAAAACAATAATGCCCGCAAAAATACGGGCACTATTATTATAATATTCAACTAAATGTAATAATTAATATAAGTTGGGATATTTTGACGGATTTGCCTCGTTCATCATATTATAAACTACTTCTACCACATCATCCATTGAAGGTTTGCTGAAGTAGTCACCGTCTGTTCCATATGGCGGACGGTGTTCACGGGCAGGCAGTGTTTTAGGCTGAGAATCCAGGTGATAATAGCCGTTTTGAGCTTCCAGTATCTTTTGCAGGATATAAGCTGTTCCGCCTCCCGGCATATCTTCATCTACAACCAGTAACTTATTGGTTTTCTTTAACGAATCACCACAAACATTCTCTGTATCAAAAGGATATAATGTTTGAGGATCGATCACCTCAATATGGATGCCCATCTTTTCCAGTTCTTCAGCAGCTTCCATTACAATGCGTAAAGTCGAGCCATAAGAAACAATGGTCATGTCCGTGCCTTCTCTCAAAACTTCAGCTTTTCCCAAAGGAACAGTGAATTCTCCGACATTCGATGGCAAACGCTCTTTTAAACGATAACCATTCAGGCATTCGATAACCAAAGCAGGCTCATCGCCACGCAACAAGGTATTGTACATTCCGGCTGCTTGTGTCATATCACGGGGCACACAGATGTGCAGGCCACGCATAGCGTTCAGTATCAAACCCAACGGAGAACCTGAATGCCAGATGCCTTCCAGCCTATGCCCGCGTGTACGAACTATCACTGGGGCCTTTTGCCCGCCGCGTGTGCGGTAGCTTAAAGATGCCAGGTCATCACTTAAAACGGTAGTTGCATAGATCAGGTAATCCAGGTATTGTATCTCAGCAATCGGTCTGATACCGCGCATAGATAACCCCATACCCTGCCCTATAATAGTAGCTTCACGAATACCTGTATCTGAAATGCGCAGATCAGAATATTTATTTTGCAAACCGGCAAAGCCCTGGTTTACGTCGCCAATTGCGCCAACATCTTCACCAAAAGCCACGATTGATTTATCACGCTCAAAATTGGCGTCGAAGCAGGCATTTAATATCTCGCGACCATCGAGCATTTTGGTGTCATCGTCATAAGTCGCTTTAACAACAGGCACATTTAACGGCGATGCAGCAGTGTCAGTAAATAATTTTGAGCTGAAACGCTCGTCATTTTTTACTCTTTCTGCATTCAACCAGTTAATTAAGTCTTGCCTGCTGCTTAGTTTTTCTTTTACGGTAATACGCAAAGTTTTTCGACCAGCGGAAATAGCGTCTTTACGCCCAGGGTCTACAGTTGCCTTTAATTCAGAAACGACATCTTTAAGCTTTGCACTATTTTGACTTTGTGCAGCAACTTGTTCGATCAGAGCTGAAACCTGCCTGATCTCTTCATTGATCTCACCGGCAAAATCGTTCCAGGCTTCTTTTTGAATATTGCGGACATATTTTTTAGCTGTTGCTTCCAGCTCATCTATCTCTTCTTCAGTAGCAATAGCCGATTCGATCATCCATTTACGCATCTGCAACAGGCAATCGTGTTCATTCTCCCAAGCCAGGCGTTCTTTTGATTTATAACGCTCATGAGAGCCTGAGGTAGAATGCCCCTGTGGCTGGGTCATCTCCGTTACATGGATCAGCACAGGCACATGCTCGCGGCGGCAAACATCAATAGCCTTTTCATAGGTTTCGCATAGGGCTACATAATCCCATCCGCGTACTTTAAATATCTCATAGCCGTTGGTGCCGTCCTCGCGCTGGAAGCCTTTAAGTATTTCAGAAATATCTTCTTTGGTGGTTTGCAGATTAGCCGGAACTGAAATGGCATAAGCATCGTCCCAAATAGAAATAGCCATTGGCACCTGCAATACACCTGCTGCATTAAAGGTCTCAAAAAACAGTCCTTCTGATGTGGAGCCGTTACCTATCGTGCCAAAAGCTACCTCGTTACCATTAACAGAAAACTGTTTCAGGTATTCCAGCTCTTTATTTTGACGGTATAATTTAGATGCATAAGCTAAACCCAACAAACGCGGCATATGGCCTCCCGTGGTAGAAATATCCGATGCACAATTCAACGATTCGGCTTGATTAGCCCATGTACCATCAGCATTTACATAACGGGTAGCAAAGTGGCAATTCATTTGCCTGCCTGCTGATGCAGGATCTTTTTCTATATCAGGGTTTGCATATAACTGTGCAAAAAATTCCTTCAGGTTAGTAATACCTGTAGCGAACATAAAAGTCTGATCACGGTAGTAGCCTGCGCGCCAGTCGCCCGCCCTGAATGCCTTCGCCATAGCCAGTTGCGCCACTTCCTTACCATCGCCAAAAATTCCGAACTTGGCCTTCCCTGTCAGTACCTCACGCCTGCCAATCAAGCTGGCCTGGCGACTCTCGAAGCCAATCCGATAGTCGTTTATAACTATCTTTTGGAAGTCTTCAAAACTGAGTTCAGATGCACTGAATTTACTTGTAGCACTTATTATGGTTTCAGGCATAATAATATTTTGTTTAAGGGACAAAAGTATAAAATTCTATTTTGTATTCGTCATATGTAACACACAAAACACATTGTACGTTTAATAGTTTTTTATTGATGTTAAACCTTTTATATTTGTATTAATCAAAACGAAAATATGAAACGATTACTGTTAGTTTGTGCGGTTATTATAGGCTTCGCCTTTACCGCTTCGGCGCAAGATAGTGAAAAAGCCGAATTTAAGTTTAACGAGGAAAAACACGACTTCGGCAAAATTCCGCAAGGCATTCCTGTTACAACTATTTTTGAATTCACAAACATCGGCAAAGAGCCATTGATCCTAACAGAAGTTAAACCTACATGTGGCTGTACCATTGCCGATTACACTAAGACGCCTGTAAAAAGCGGCGAAAAAGGTGTTATTAAGATCACTTATAACGCTCAGGCTGTAATGCCATTTAATAAAACCATTGTGGTTACCTCAAACGCTAAAACCCCTACCAAGTATTTAAATATCGTGGGCGAAGTAGTAGCTAAGGCGCCGCCAAGTAGTAGTAAGTAAGAGCTTTACAAAACATAAACCGAAAGCCTTCTGATAATTCAGGAGGCTTTCTTATTTTCAGCCACTTTTTACTTTAACGAAAATTTAATCAAATTATTTATTTGAATTCGTTACACTATCTTTTACTAATTTTGCATCATGCCAAAAATATCAGAAAAGGGACAGCTGATGCCGGCTTCTCCCATACGTAAACTTACTCCTTTTGCAGACAAGGCGAAGCTGGATGGTAAGAAAGTTTATCACCTTAATATCGGTCAGCCGGACATAGAGACGCCTGAGGGGATGCTGAACGCCATTAAAAACATCGACTTTAAGGTGTGGGCGTATACTGCATCTGAGGGGACTTTATCCTACCGCAAAAAACTTACAGAATATTATAACAACCTGGGTTATAACATCACACCGGATAACATACTGGTTACCACCGGCGGGTCAGAAGCCATCACTATTGCGATGATGACCTGCCTGAATCCAGGCGACGAGGTAATTATCCCCGAACCATTTTACGCCAATTACAACGGTTTTGCCTGCCAGAGTGATATTGTGGTGAAACCTATTTTATCTTACATCGATAATGGATTCGCCTTGCCTGCTATCAGTGAGTTTGAAAAGCTGATCACCGAAAAAACCAAAGCGATCATCATTTGCAATCCGAATAACCCGACAGGCTACCTCTATTCAAGAGAAGAGATGGAAGCGTTGAAGGAACTGGCATTGAAATATGACCTGTACCTATTCTCAGATGAAGCTTATCGTGAATTCTGCTATGACGGCCGCATATTCCTGTCACCAATGCATTTAAGCGGATTGGATCAGAATGTGATCGTGATGGATACCGTAAGCAAACGTTACAGTGCCTGTGGCGCACGTTTAGGCTGCCTGATCACCAAAAACAAGGAGGTATGGTCGACAGGATTAAAATTTGCACAGGCACGTTTGAGTCCGGGTATGGTCGAGCAGATTGCCGGTGAAGCTGCTGTGGATACGCCTGACAGCTATTTTGAAGCCGTTAATAAAGAATATACCCATCGCCGCGATACTTTGGTAAATGCCCTGAACAATATGGAAGGCGTTTACTGCCCTAATCCGGGTGGTGCATTTTATGTGGTGGCCCGTTTACCAATTGATAATGCTGACAAATTCTGCCAGTGGATATTGGAAAAATTTAGCCACGAAAACCAGACGGTAATGATGGCTCCTGCAACAGGCTTTTATAGTACACCAGGCACTGGAGAAAACGAAGTACGTTTAGCTTATGTACTAAATAGCCAGGACATTGAAAAAGCAATGATCTGCTTAGAAGAGGCCCTAAAAGTCTATCCGGGACGCACAGTTGACAGTTCGCAATTAGCAGTCAGCACTAAATAATTGTCTTAAGATAAATAAAAAGACCAGCCGATCGGGTTGGTCTTTTTTTATTTGTAGTTCCACATAGTTATTGCCCTTTTTGCAAAACACCCTGCCCTTCGTTCATAAACTTGGTCAGACTTCTGTTGATGTAGTGGTTCCAGCCAGCCTGACAGTTTTCAAAACATTCCACCTCAGGGGTTAAACCAACATGCGTCATGTCAATTTTAGTGGAATTGTTTTCTGTCGAAATTTCAAATACCACTTCGGTGTCCGTCCACTCTGTTTTGTCATTCTGCCATGGCAGGTAACTGTCGGTAACCAGCCAGGTGACCTTTTTGCCTGGGATAGCTTCGGTAATTTTAAAGGTGACATAGGTTTCACCAAAGGTTACAGTAAATTCATCGCCTAAAGTTTTGGCGTTACCTTTGAAGTTGGCGGCCCACCATTCGTTTACACGGCTGATCTTGTCGTAGGCTTCCATAGCGCTTTCATTTACCACAATACTGCTGCAGTAGCTTTGTTCTGTTAATGTTGCTGTTTTCATTACTTCTTAATTTTATTGTTTAATAATGTTCCCAAATCTTTCAGTTTTGTCTTCCAGAAGTTATCGAAGTAATTGATCCATTTTTGCAGTTCGTCGAAACCATCCTTTTTCAGGGTGCAGTAGCGTTCCCTGCCAACGTCCTCTATCGAAATAAAGCCCGCATTGTACATGATCTTCACATGCTTTGATACTGCCGGCCGGCTCATATCAAAATGCTCCGCAAGCGAATTAATAGGCAGACTTTTTTCAGATAGCATCCTCATCATCTCCCTCCTGCTCGGATCAGCTATTACCTGGAATACGTCAAGCGCCGGTACTGCCATTTTTTGCTTCGTTTAGTATCTTGTTAATCTTATTCATGTTGGCCAACCATCCCTGCTCCATTGCATTGAAGATCACGACGTTGAAATTGGCTTCCTTAAAGCCGCTGTTTTCCAGCAAAAGCTCTGTTCCGTTGTCCTTTGCCTCAAGCGTCCAGTAAACAATGGAGTCGATAGTAATCTTCCCATTTCCAGGACCACATTTCCACGAGTAAGTCAACTTCTTAAGCGGTTCTATCTCCAGCACCTTGCAATAAACAATGCCGTCAAAATCAAGGCTTGGCACCGGGCCGGTGTTGAACTGGAAATCGTGGCCCAGTTTCAACTCGAAATTATTCTTCATCAGCCATTGCTCCATCAGTTCGGCTTTGGTGAGGTAATCCCACACTACTTCGGGTGGGTGTGGGTAAAATACTTTGTGATTTATGCTTCTTTTCATAATGGGTAACTTTTAAGTTACTCAAATATATAGGTAACTTCCGAGTTACGCAAATTTATTTGAAAATAATTTTTTCGGTTCCTGAAATTGAAAAAGCGTCCCGGATCTTATCCCGGAACGCTTTTTGAGTCTTCGCTTTAGAAAAAAATCCCTCTCCGGTGGAGAGGGATGCAGAACAATCCTATATACGCCTACACTAAGCAACAACCCGATTATTCATCACAGACAGCTTAGCTAACACAAATGCACCAATAGCCATCACAATATCGCGCACAGCCACGTCAAGGTAGTGACCGCTAAAAATTAAGGTAAGCGCTATCAGCACCAGCCATGCACTTACTATCCATGCTCCTATTTGTGGTTTGGCTAATACAATAATACCGGCAACAATTTCTATTACGCCTACTATCATCATAAAAGTATTCGCACTAAACGGCAGCATATGTTCAATTCCAGGGTTAAGGTATTGTTGCCAGTTGGTCAGGATATTGGTAAATTTATCGGCACCCGTGACAATGGGTACCAATCCGTAGGTGAATTTCAGCAAGGTTTGTAATTGTTTAATTGTAGTTTCCATGATCTTTCTATTTACCCATTAGAGTTTTCCAATAAAAAAAGGTCACAAAAAATACTTTTATACATTTTGTGACCTTTTTAAGCGGCGATACTCCAATAGAGTAACATTCCGTTCAAAGTATGGTTCCATTAAGTGACGAAGAAATAGTAGACAAAATATTACATGGCGAAACCGCTTTGTTTGAGGTCCTGATGCGTAAATATAACGAGCGGCTATACCGCATCAGCCTGTCGATAGTTGGCGATGGCGACGCGGCTGAAGATATTATGCAAACCGCTTATATAAATGCCTATCGTCAACTGAGCAATTTTGAGGGGCGGTCGGGTTTTGGAACATGGCTTACTCGTATACTGATCAACGAGAGTTTATTGTACAAAAAAAGGGAACAGAGAAAACAGCAATTAGTGATGGAAACAGCATTTACAGAAAAGCATGACGAAACGCCATTAAGCGGGCTATTGAATAAGGAACTCAAGGGTATTTTGGAAAAAGCCGTCGCCAGTCTGCCCGAAAAGTACCGGGTTGTGTTTGTAATGCGCGAAGTGCAGGGCATGAGCACCGATGAAACGATGGAAGCACTGGACCTCGGCGAATCAAACGTGAAAATGCGTTTGATCCGTGCAAAAGAAATGCTGCGCGATAATCTTCAGCATTTGTGGAGCCCACGCGACATATATGAATTTAATCTTATTCGATGCGACCGTATAGTGGAGAAGGTGATGCAGAACATAACGGCTGCAGATCGGTAATCACAGAATAAAGTCACTAACCCCCGACATTATCATAGACAATGTAAACCAAAGAGTGCTTACTGCACCAGTCAGGGCAAGATATTTTTATCTTGTTAAATGGAAGACAGGTGGGACACCAAATGGGGTATCGAAATTTTAATTAATTCTTACTCATACTTATTAGCTCCGCCACTGCCACAGATTCATAGAAGCAAAAACTTCATTTGTTTTTCCATCGATGGCGACATGTAACCTTGCATCCATTTTGGGTCTTTGGTCAACCCTTTAAAATTGGTCTTTTTATTGGCGACACTGTAACGCCAGCGGTAATGAGCATAAACAGACATGATATTCACAGCATATTCTTTAGCCAAAGCAGCGTCATTGACGATCACAAAATTGTCGTCGTTCTTACCACTTGCTTTGGGACCAAGATTGTTTGATCCGGTAATAGCAATTGGATTATCTCCAAAAGGATCGATTACGATACTTTTGCTGTGTATAGTCACCAAACCGTCGCTTGGATCGGTATACCAGAATGCGAACTGCGGATCGATATGGTCTGGCAGCGCGACATCCCAGTCAGTTCCTTTCTGCCCGTTCTGATCAAAAAAGATCAACGGGTTGGAGCCTTTTACTTTTCCGGGGTCCTGGTTCATCACGCCATGGATAAACAGTTCAGGACGGTTTTGCAGAAGATCGAGCACTTTATTAAATACCGTATTTTTAGGGCCCGGGTTGAACATTAGGAACAATATCCCGTTTTGGGCCTTATCCATAAGAGATTCAATATCAGTCAGATCTTTTAACCCCTTCAATGGATTGCACCACGCCCTTAAATTATCCCCCGATACTTTTGCGCTCTCATTGAGATTATATAGATCGTCGGGCGAATCATCTCCTGACGCTTTTAACTCTTTCCATTCTTCCAGATAAGCTCCGGCAAGAACTGCATCATCAATCAGGATGCTATTATTAACCTGGGCAAACACTCCATCCGGCGTCCAGTTTGTCGTACCTGTCAGGACTTTTACAGGCTGGTCGTTATCACAAATAACCACAAATTTATTATGAGCGAAACGCGTTTTTGTATTCACCATCCGGTCGTAAAGGTTGATCTTGCCGTCGAGCTTCTTTCGGGCTAATATATTTTCGTCCTTTTTATCTGCATTTTCACCCTTGGGGCTTTTTCCGGTGCCATTAGCCAGGATAAGATTCACCTGTTTGCCAAGGTCAGACAGGGCATCCGTAAAGTCATCAAGTTTCAGTTCATACAATGCAGCATAGAGCGAAAGATTCTTATTGTCTTTCACCGCTTTTAACAATCCGGTGAGGCCCAGGTAAAGGTCGCCACCCAAAAAATCCCGTAGTTCTGACGGGCCACCGTCGATTACCTTTTTAAAAGCATCGCTGTAAGGGTTTTTCGATTTAGATTTTATGGGCGATTTAGCTGCAGCCTTACTAACAGCGCTATTGATATTGGTATTGGTTCTCGAAAAAAACTGCGAAGCGACCAGTCCCCTGTTAAAATAAGCCTGGTATTTTGTACCGGTCGCAACGGTCACTTCGTCCGACCAATCAGATACGTTTGATGCATCCTTAACCAACTGACCGTTATTGATCAAAATGGGTACGATCATATATTGTACCTTGTCTCCCGCTTTAACCGTATAATCGCTCCATACCAAACGCTGGAAAGGCCATTCGGTGCTCGGCTTTTCTTGTCCGAGTGTATATGTCTCATCAGCAAAGCCTACGCGGTTATTCAGAGGCTGGGCCATTGCATCAGTTTCCCCTTTTAATTTCTTATAAATTGCAAAACCGATACAATTATCAATAGGGTTGGCATAATTCCATGCAATGAGCGTTTCGTTGGAATTAGCATAAACAGATAAGTTTGGTTTCATAATAAGAAGGTTTTGGTAGCAGGTTTGGTAATCAGGAAGATAACCCAAAGTTAAACAGTAAAAACAAGATTATATTAACTAAATATTATATTTAATTTTTCGGGAAGAGCAAAATCCTTAGGATTAATTTAGCGGAGCAGTGTGGAATTTTTTAGTTTCTGCGATATTCATTTGACTGCAAATTTTTTGAGCGTCCAGACTCAAGAAAAAAACTCTAAATTAATTTAGTGGTTTGCAGGGTCCCTGCGGAGGTCCTGCAAAGACAGAAAAGCCATAAAGATTTTCAAACGCTATTCTACTTTATTCTCCCGGTTTCCAGAACGAAAGATCATTCTCAGCGCCTGATCGCGTGTTAAATAGGCCACAGCCCAATTATATAAGGTCTTAATAATATTATTGTAATTAACCAGTGAAACGATATGAATGAACAACCAGCTGAACAGGCCGAGAAATCCACCTAAATGCAACTTGTGTTTAAACAGGTCTGCAACGGCTGTGCGGCGGCCAATTATTGCCATCTCTCCTCTGTCAAAATAACTAAATGGTTTCATTGGTTGCCCTTTTGCCATGCGGGCGAAATTGCGGGCCAATTGCTTTCCTTGTTGAATAGCAGGTTGTGCAAGTTGCGGGTGCCCGTTTGGATAATCAGGGTCATTGAATTGGACACTTAAATCGCCTATAGCATAAATATTTTCGTACCCGTTAACCTTATTGTTTATATCGGTAAGTATCCTTCCGCCTCTGCCAAGGTGTTCTGGCGCTATACCATCGAAAATATTTGAAGTAACACCGGCAGACCAGATTAAGGTATGCGACTCAATGGAAGTGTCGTCCGAAAGTTCTACTTTCCCGTCCTTGAACTGCTTCACCTGGGTATTTAAAATAATGTTCACCCCTAATTTTTTAAGCGCATTATAAGCGGCTTCGTGTGTTTTATCACTCATGGGCTGCAGTAAATATGGGGAACCTTCTACGATATAGATATCCTGTTCTTTAGCGTCCAGGTTAGGGTAATCCTTTTGCAGAATAAATTTCCTCATTTCGGCAAGCATGCCGGCCACTTCAACTCCAGTAGGTCCGCCACCAGCAATTACTATGGTCATCAAACGTTTTCGTTCAACCGGGTTATCCTCGATAGCGGCGCTTTCAAGTTTTTTTACCAACTCGTTTCTGATATGCAGTGCATCATCAATGCCTTTCAATGAAAAACTATTAGTCTGGATACTTTCGTTACCAAAAAAGTTTGTTTTGGTGCCGGCCGCAATAACGAGATAATCATAAGTCAAAGTTCCCCCGTCGCTCAGATAAATTGTATTTTCAGCCGGGTTTATCCGCTGCAAAGAAGCCAGCCTGAACGAGACATTCTTATTTTTCAATATCTTACGGAATGGGTAGCTGATACTTGATGGTTCTAAAAAACCAGTGGCCACCTGGTAAACCAGCGGCGTAAAATAATTGTAATTATTTTTATCAACCAAAGTAATATGGTAGGCTTTGGTTTTGTAAAGTCCGGTCACAAAGTTTAAGCCTGCAAACCCACCGCCGACAACGACAATGTGTTTTTTATTTTTTATAACATGATCCATGACGGAATAATTTATAACAAATTGAAATATAATACTTAGCAAAAAACATCACAGGATATTTATTGTCGTTCTAATCGCCGGTTTTAAAACCGCAAAGCTCCTGATTGCTCTCTGAAACAATACTGCTTTTAGCCTCACGAATCTGGACATGGAACGGTCACTATTTATTATTAAATTTTTGATAAAACAAAGTTCGCCAATGTGGAGAAATAAAAAGTTAAAGTAGTTGAAGAAAGGCGCCCGGTGAATAATTAAATTTATCTATTAAAAAATTTACATCACAGGACTCAAGCACTATAGGGCTACAGCTATTATGAATCCACATGAAGAATTATTTAAGCATATCAGAAGGTTTACGAATCTTGCGCCCGAAAAGGAAAAATTATTGATCTCAAAATTAAAATACAGAAAAATCAACCGTAAAGATTTTCTGCTCAGAGAGTTTCAAGTTTGTGACGGTTATTATTTTGTATTAACGGGCTGCTTGCGTTTTTACCGTAATACCGAAAGTGGATTCGAACAAATTCTACAATTTGCTATCCCTAATTGGTGGTTAAGTGATTATCGGAGTTTCGAAACTCAACAAATCTCTGAATACAATATCCAGGCCGTACATGATACGGGATTTTTAACATTGCTCAGGCCTGATTATGAAGAGTTGTTTAATACTGTGCCAGAATTAAATGTTTATTTCAGACTGATGATGCAGAGAGCCTACACCGCTTCATTAAAAAAACGGAGCTTATACTCTGTGAATCTGCCGAAGACAGATATAAACAATTTCTTAGTTCCTTCCCGGATTTTGTACAAATGATCCCTCAGTACATGCTGGCATCATTTCTTGGATTTACTCCACAATTTTTGAGCATGATACGCGCCAGGAAAGGTCTTTGATCTGTGATGCAAATCAACATTAAAGGTATAACAGCCAATGTGGCCATTCTGTATATGAAAAAGCAAAAATCCACGAAATATTTGATATTTCGTGGATTTCATGAGAAGTTTGTGGAGCCGGAGGGATTCGTATCACCCTCTTATCGGTCTTATATTCAATATTTTATGTGGGGTACCCGTAAAAAAACGCGCAATCTAACCCGAACTTCCCCTGTTTGCTTTCAGCTTGCCTATAAAGCTTAGCGTCTGATTTCAAATCGTTTAAGTTTCATTTAGTCGTCATACAATTTAAAAGCCGTTACCATAGGTTAGCCTATGGTAATGAATGCTTTTGCCCTGCCCACACCTTTGTTTCCAAATCCAATAAATATGGAAACGACAATATCAATACCAATTAACAAAGGAGGGCATGATGCAATTAGGTGAATTAATGACTAAAGACGATTTACAGCAGTTTTAAAAGCGAATTGCTAATTGAACTCAAACAATTGATCGGGCGCGGCAGCGGCGAAGCACGGCAATGGTTAAAGAGTAACCAGGTGAGAAAGATGCTGAATATTTCGCCCGGCACTTTGCAGAACCTGCGTATCAACGGCACCCTGCGCTATACAAAGGTAGGCAGTATTCTGTACTACAAAGCCGAAGACATCGATAAACTAATGAACGGAGGCTTGAAATGATTACCACACAAATTAATTGTGAGGCTTCAAGTTTTGCCAGTCTCATACGGCGCATGGCGTCCGATAAACGGTTGGGCGCTGGCCATATTAGTTTATGCGCGGCTCTTTTTGTCGCATGGCAGCGAGACCATTTTCAAAACCCATTTTCTATTTCGCGGAAGTGTTTTGATGGACTATTCCCGCATAGCATCAAAGGCAACTTACCACAAATGCATCCGGGATTTAGACGGCTACGGCTATATCCGTTACCAGCCGTCTTATCATCCAAAGAAAGGAAGCTTAGTGTATTGGCCGGATGGTTTAAAGTAGGTAAAGAGTGATCACCGGGAGTATAGCTGTATATCCATATATAAGGCAGCCCATTCTATGGGCGCAGAAGAAGCAAGTTTGTGTTTTTGGTACCCAAAAACTCCCGGATGCCTACGGCACCGGGCAAACTTGCTTTTTGCTCCTGGTAGTCGCAAAAAGGGAATTAGGCATTTAAGATGGTTTGAGTGTATGGAGACTATAGAAAAAACGACGACAAAAACAGCCAAGCCGAAACACAAAGGCGGCAGGCCAAAAGCAAAAGTGAAGCGCGAGTCACACGTTAAAGTTCGGATGACAGCTACAGATAGGTTCATGGTAAACGCCAAAGCCAAAGACGCGGGAATGCGTTTAAGCGACTGGATAAGAGCAGCGGCACGTACTGCGAAAGTGATCGCGAGACTCACGCCGGAGGACGCGCAGATCATGCGGATGCTTGCAGGTTTAGCGAATAACCTGAACCAATTAACCAAGTTGGCCCACCGGGATGGGCTTCTAAGTGTGGCCCGTAAATGCGGTGAAGTTCTGATAGAGATCGACCAGGCTCTTAAATATTTTAACAAGGATGATCGCCAAAATACCTAAGCCCGGCAAAAGCTTCGGCGGCTGTATCCAGTACAATGTATTGAAAAAACATGCTACCATTCTGTATGCCGACGGAGTGCGTACCGGGCAGGTCAATCATACCATCGCCGATTTTAACGTGCAGCGTAAAATGAACCCCGGTTTGGGTCAGGCAGTTGGACACATTGCCCTAAGTTGGAGCCCGAACGACCGGCACAAATTAACCGATGAAAAAATGGTGAGTATCGCCCAGGCGTATTTGCAAAGTATGAAAATACAGGACACGCAGGTTTTAATAGTGCGCCATCAGGATAAACAACACCCGCATTTACATATCATTTACAATCGTGTCAACAATGACGGCAAAACCATAGCTGATAATTTCCAATGGCAGAAGAGTATAAGGATATGCAAAGACCTAACCTTAAAGCATAGTTTGCACATAGCGCAGGATAAGCGGCATGTCAACCGACAACAACTCAAAGGCAGCGACCAACAGAAATATGAATTACACGATGCGATAAGGGCAGTAAGTCAAAAAGTATTCAGCATGAGTGAACTCAAACGGGAACTAACAAAGCAGGGCATTGGTATGCAATACAAGTACAAAAGCGGCACGCTAGAAATACAGGGGATTAGTTTCAGCAAAGGCCAATATAAATTCAAAGGATCGGAGATCGACCGTAGCTTAAGTTATGGCAAATTAAGCAAACAGATAAAACAGCAGGCCAAGCAGAAGCAGATCAAGGCCCAAGAACCATCATTGGCAGATCAGCTAAGAGCAGTAATCAATAAAGGCCCGGCTAACGAGCAATCCCATCACCAACAGATATTGAACCCCTTTGGCCATTTTCCCACAATCGCTCCCGAACCGGATGAACCATACAGGAGAAAGAAGAAAAAGGGGCACGATCAAAATCAAAATCAGGGGATCGGCAGGTAGCGAAGAATATTAACCAACAAAAAGAAATGCACTATGGAAAGCAATAAAAAAAACATACAGGACGAAATCGTAGACAGTTTGGCTAAGAAACTTACTGAACTTGAAAAAAGGCAAGATAAGGTTGAGGAAATAGGTTTACCAAACCTGCCATCCAAAATAGCTGAACTCGAAAAAAACGTAGCGGAGACATCAAAAATGAATTTTCAACAATACCAAGAGAACATTGACCGATTCGATAAACAGCTTAACCAGTTCGACGGAAAAATAGCCGCAATACCGAAGGAAATACCCATTAAGAATACTGTACAATTTGATACCCGATCAAAATTTGTAATCAGAATCATTGTCGGGCTTACCCTTACGGTAGCGATTTTAATTGATATGACCGTAAGCGTATTGTTCGAGAATAGCCGCAGGGCCGATGAAACCAATAAATTCCTTATTCTAAGGGGTTTTTATCCTGATGTTGCAAAAGACATTGATACCTCTTATGCCAACAACAAGGATTTTTTGATTAAAAAGGCCGAGGCCAATATCGATGAACAGAAAACGATGTCAGAGGCCGCTTTTGCTGCTGAGCAAGCCGCAGAGAAAAGTAGATTGGCAAATGAAAAGCTACAAAAGCTAAATGGAAAGATTAAAGGTGGCAAACACAATAAGAATAACCGTCAAAAGGTTCGTAATTAACTAAAAATGAGCAGGCAGAATTGCGTAAATCAAAAGAAAAAAGATTATTTCTAGGTAAGAAATCTTTCGGATAAGTAGGCGCAATTATCATCCTGATGTCAGATAAAAAAATAAAATCTAACTGCTCTTGTTTTTATTGAACACTGTTCAATATTTTTGTGGTGTTCAAAATATTAATCAACAGGTCATGAAAAAGGTATTAATCACAGGCGCAAGCGGCGGCATCGGACTGGAAACAGCCAGGCAACTCGCTGCGAAAGGTTATCAGCTGACGCTGGTAGCCCGTAATGAGGAAAAGTTAAATAAAGCAGTAAAAAATTTAAACGGAACTGGTCATTCAATCTTAGTGGCCGACCTTACAAGTAAAGAAGACCTGCAAAAAGTAATGGCGCACCTGAAAGCTGAAAGGTATGATATCCTTATCAATAATGCAGGTTCAGGCATTTATGGAAAGTTTATCGAGATTCCATTGGCAGAGCAATTGGCAATCATGCATCTAAACATGGACGCATTGGTAACCCTGTCTTATGGCTTTTTGCAAAATGCATCAACCGGAGACTCTTTAGTAAATATTGGCTCCATGCTTGCTCATTCTTCTCTCCCGGGCGGTTCGGTTTATGCGGCTACCAAAAGCTTTGTCGCCAATTTCTCGGAATCACTCTGGTATGAGTTTAAGAAAAAAGGTGCTTTTGTAATGGGTTTTAACCCTGGTGCTGCCGCTTCAGACTTCCATGCAAACGCAGGCGGACATACCAGCGATTTTCCAAAATTTGTCATGTCTTCCGTTGAAGATGTCGCCAGGGAGCTGGTTAACGCGCTGGAAAAGAGGCGGAAGCCAAGAGTTGTACAGGGTTGGAAAAATAGGTTCATGCTGTTTGGATTCAAATTATTGAGCCGGAAATCAGCAGTAAACATTATGGGACAAATTAGCCCTGGCATGAAAAACTAAAGGCTGTATCCTGGTGCGAAATTTCGCCACCCGGCCGGCACTATTATATTTGTATCTTATTATTAATAAAAAATGAGCATAGCAGAAAGAAAATTGGAAGAGAAGCAGGAAATGCATAAACGCATTTTAAATGGTGCGCGCAAGGTGTTCCTTGAAAAAGGCTATGAACAAGCGAGCATGCGCAGTATTGCCAACGAGATTAACTACAGCCCCGGATCGCTTTATTTTTATTTCAAGGATAAAAGTGAGATTTTTCAGGAACTACATAAGGAAGGGTTTCAATTACTGCTCAATCAGATCAAAGTTTTAGACAAGGTGGGTGATCCTTTTGAGCGCCTGAAAGCGTTGGGCCGCATCTTTATCCAGTTTGCACAGGAAAACAAGGATTATTATAACCTGATGTTCCTGGTGGAAGAACCGGCAAAAACAGCTAACGATGAGGGTGGCTTTAAGATTGCACAGGAAGCGATCGATCGCGTGGCTTCTGTTATCAAAGACTGCCAGAAAACGGGAAGATTCAAAGATCTGGATACGGAGGATCTAACTTTTATGATCCTTTCTGCGATGCATGGCATTTGTGCCCTCTTCTGTAAAGACCGCACTACCAGTTTTATAGGCAGAACGAACGAGGAACTGATGCATAGCGGCTACGAGTGCTTTGTTGCGCTTCTTGAAAAAAGCTAATCCTTTTTTTTGACAATTTATTGAACAATGTTTAAAATTATAACAGTGATTAAAAAATGAAATCTAAAAGACACAAGGGATATGGTTTTATCCTCGTGGCGGTAGCCCTAATGGCTGCCCCATCAGCCAAAGCCCAGAGCCGGCTGGATGAATACATCCACGAGGGGCTCAGCTCTAACCAGAGCATTAAGCAACAGGATTTTGTGCTCGAAAAAAATATCTATGCGCTCAAGGAAGCAAAAAGTATGTTCGGGCCCGACATCACCTTTTCAACCACCTATACAAAAGCCGACGGCGGACGTACGATAGACTTTCCAACTGGCGACCTGTTTAACGGGGTTTATTCCACGCTGAACAAATTGACCGCCAGCAACGCTTTTCCACAGCTGCAAAATCAGCACATTCTGCTCAACCCGGACAATTTTTATGACGCAAAATTCCGCACAACCCTTCCAATTTTAAATGCGGAGCTCATCTACAACAAGAGGATTAAGCAGCAGCAAGTCGACCTGCAAAGAGCTGAGGTATTGCTGTATAAACGCGAACTTGTCAAAGAGATCAAGACGGCTTACTACAATTATCTGAAAGCTATCAATGCCACCAGTATCTACGAATCGTCTTTGCGGCTTGTTGAAGAAGGGCAGCGGATCAACACCAAGCTATATGAAAATAGCAAAGTGAACCGGACAGCCGTTATCCGAAGCGAGAACGAAGTTTCCAGGATCAATGCTTCATTAATTTCGGCAAAGAAAACAGCAGAGTCTGCCCGGTATTATTTTAACTTTTTGCTAAACCGCCCACTTACAGACAGTATACTAATTGATTCTATCAGCGTTTTGCCCGCTCAGGACCAACTGTTGAGTACTAATATCGGCGGCCGGGAGGAATTAGCCAAACTGCGGATAGCAAAAGACATTAACGGCAACCTGAATGGCCTTGCCAAATCATATCTTATTCCGAAAGTAGGTACCTCTATTGACCTGGGTTCGCAAGCATTTGATTGGAAGTTCAATACACAAAGCCGATATTATTTATTTGGCATTTCTCTCGAATGGAACCTGTTCTCATCCGGTAAAAACAGTTACCGGATTAAACAAACAATTGCAGACCGCGAGGCTATCGCTTCGCAAACCGATTACGTGCAACAGCAATTACTTACCGAACTTAAAGTGCGCCAAGCTGATATGCAAAGCGCAATCGCTCAATATAACGCCGCACAATTCCAATTAAAAGCCAGCCAGACTTATTACAGTGATATGCTGAAATTATATAAAGAGGGGATGGCTATTTATATAGAACTGCTGGATGCCCAGAATCAATTGATCGACGCCCAACTGCATGCCAATATTGACCTGTTCGACACCTGGATCGCAAATACAGCCATCGAGCGGGCCAATGCCAGTTTCACTATTCAATAACCACAACATCATGAAAAAAATTCAATTACTATCCGGTTTGGTCGCCACCGTGCTTCTGTTAGCGTCCTGCAAACATGAGCAAAAGGCCAAAAATGCACTTGGGGAACCAGATATCATTCCTGTTAAGGTTTCCTCTGTATCCATGTTGGAAATACCTGGCCACATCAGTGCTACAGGTTTGGTAAGTACAGAAGATGAAGCCAAATACTCATTTAAAATAGGCGGTGTCATCAGCCGCATCTTCATAGAAGAAGGCCAGTTCTTTAAAAAGGGCCAGTTGTTGGCTACATTGAATTCCACCGAAATATCCGCCGGCCTAGCCCAGTCCAGTTTGGGTGTCGAGAAGGCGGAGCGTGACTATGCGCGTGCCGTCAATCTTTATAAAGACAGCGTTTTCACGTTGGAGCAATTACAGAATACCAAAACCGCTCTGGATGTCGCCCGCAAAGGCCGGGAGGCCACTGCGTTCAACGAGCGTTATTCAAAGATATACGCCGCAACCGACGGTTTTGTCACTAAAAAAATTGCGAATGAAGGAGAGGTTATAGCTCCCGGAATGCCGGTGTTGCTCATTAACTCAACCGAACAACATAATAGTTACACCCTGAAAGTCGGAGTCACTGACCGTGAATGGGCCATAATAAAAACCGGCCAAACGGCAAAGATAACGCTGGATGGTTATACAGGCAGACAATTTGATGCAGTGGTATTCCGCAAATCGCAGGCCGCCGACCAGGCGCTTGGCTCTTTCCAGGTCGAACTGAAGCTGAAATTAAACGATGTAAAACCTGCAGTAGGCATGTTTGGCAAGGCCGAAATAGCGACCAGTCAGGGCGAAAACGTAATGGCCATCCCTTATGGTTCTCTGGTGGAAGCCGATGGCAACAAGGGATTTGTGTTTACGACAATAGGTACGAATAGAGTCAAAAAAGTTCCAGTGACCATTTCGAGATTCAATAACCAGGAAGTTTACCTTAAAGATAAACTTGAAGGAATCGGCCAGATCGTGATCTCGAATAGCGCCTACCTCAATGAACAGTCCATCATTAAAATTATCAGGTAAGGCCATGAAGATCACAAATTTTGCGGTTAAGAACTATCAGTTCACGCTTATCATATTTTTATTGGTTGCCGTAGTCGGCGTATTGACGCTGTTTACCATGCCCAGGTCGGAAGATCCGACCACCCATCCTCCACAATACCTGATCACTGTGATCTATCCCGGCACCAGTCCGAAAGATATGGAAGAGCAGGTAGTAAAACCGATTGAAAACAAAATCTATGGACTGGAAAACATTGAAAAAATACTGACCACGGTAGAGGACGGGGTAGCGGTCATCCAGCCGAAATTTAAGTATGGCGTGGATATAGACAACAAATACCAGGAAATATCCACGGAAATCAACGCCTTGAAAAACAGTGAACTTCCAAAGGATATTTATTTGATCAAAACAGAAAAGATTTCCTCCACGGATGTAAAGGTGCTGCAAGTGGCATTGGTTTCTGACAACGCTTCCGGCAAATTACTCAGGGATGAAGCGGATATTTTGAAAACGCGGCTGGAGAAGATCACCAATCTGAAGGATGTTAAATATTTCGGGATGCCGGAGCAGGAAATCCGGATCGATATGCAACTCGACAAACTCGCCCAGCTAAAAATACCGCTCAACGTGGTGATCGGCAGTTTACAGAGCGAAGCAGTAGACATTCCCGGCGGCAGCATTAACCTGGAGAGCAAAGTCTTCAACGTAAAGACCAGCGGCAAGTTAAGAACCGTTGAAGATGTCGCCAATACCGTTATTTACAACGCAAACGGGAAGATCATCTACTTAAAGGATGTGGCGGACGTAAGCTACAAAGACGGAACGATCGATCATATTACCCGTTTGAATGGGCACCGTTGTGTGCTGGTTGCCGCCGGCATGAAAGCCAATGTGAATATCACCAGCGTACAGGGAGAATTTTTGCCTGTGTTGGCGGAGTTTAACAAAAGTTTACCTGCTAATATCAAAATGGTCAAAAACTTCGATCAGGCCAACATGGTATCCGAACGTTTGGGCCACCTGGGATTTGATTTCGGATTGGCCATTGTTTTAGTGATCATCACTTTATTGCCTTTGGGATTCAGAGCGTCTCTGATTGTGATGATTTCCATCCCGCTTTCGCTGGCATTGGGGCTTATCGCTATGAATTTGTTGGGGTATTCCTTAAATCAGCTAAGTATTGTCGGGCTTGTGGTGGCCCTGGGTCTGCTGGTGGATGACAGTATCGTGGTGGTAGAGAACATTGAGCGGTGGCTCCGCGAGGGGCATTCGCGAAAGGACGCTATTCTGAAAGGTACGCAACAGATCGGGATAGCGGTTGTAGGCTGTACGGCTACATTGGTTATCGCCTTCCTGCCGCTTGCCTTTTTGCCGGATATGGCCGGTGAATTTATCCGCTGCCTGCCGATGGCCGTGATGACCAGTGTATTGGCTTCTATGATCGTGGCATTAACACTTGTTCCTTTCCTGGGCAGCCGGATGCTCAAAACCCATACACATGGCGAGGGCAACTTCTTTTTAAAGCACCTGCAACGTTTCCTGACCAGGTCTTATGCCCGGGTAATGCCACTTGCCTTAAAATGGCCTAAAGCCACCATCGGGATATCATTGGTGTTAAGTGCATTTGCATTTTTCTTATTCACAAAGACAGGCTTTAAGCTTTTCCCAACTTCCGAAAAGCCGATGTTTCTGATCAATATCAAAATGCCGTTGCAGGCCGACATTCCGGAAAGTGACCGTGTGACCAAACTGGTGGAAGGTGAACTAAAGAAGCATAAAGAGATCGTTTATTACACGGCCAACGTGGGCAAAGGCAATCCACAGATATATTACAATGTACACCAGCAGGATGTAAAGCCTGATTTCGCCCAGGTATTTGTTCAGCTGGACGAAGAGGCCAGTCCAAAAACGAAAACAGACCTGATTAAACAACTCAGGCAGAAATTTAAAGACTTTCCTTATGCGCGGATCGAAGTAAAAGATTTTGAACAGGGAACACCCATTGAAGCGAATATTGTGGTGAGGGTTTTTGGCGAGGATCAGGACACTTTACGGGCGCTCTCATTTAAAGTGGAAGAGATCCTGAGGAAAAATCCGGGCACTTTTTATGTCAATAACGAGCTGAACATCTATAAATCAGATGTCAAAATAAAAATCGATAAAGAGAAAGCGCGCACCCTGGGGGTTCTTACGAGCGATGTGGATAAAGTAATCAGGATGGCAGTAGCAGGACTAACCGTCGGTGATTATATTGACGACAGAGGTGATTCGCGCAACGTTGTCATCACACTTCCAAGAAACAAGTTCTCCAACCTTGATGCCCTGAAAAACCTGTACGTAAATAACATACAGGGCACGCCGGTACTGGTTAACCAGATTGCCACTATCTCGTTTGAAACATCGCCCACGGCGATCAACCATTTCAATAAATCGCGCTTTGTAAAAGTTACTTCCTTAACCAAAGAGCATATTCTGGCCAATGATATCCTGAAAGAGGTTGTTCCCGAACTGAATAAAATAAAAATGCCGCCAGGCTATTATTACAAGTTGTCGGGAGAAGCGGAATCGGAAGGCGATGCATTAGGCGGTAACTTTCTGTCGGTGATCATCCTGAGCACGTTTCTTTTTGTCGGTGTGCTGTTGCTGCAGTTCAAAACATTTAAAGGGATTATTATCGTGCTGTCGATCATACCATTAGGCATACTTGGTGGTGTGGTACTGTTACTCATAACAGGTAACCCAATGTCAATGGTGTCCATAATTGGTTTTATAGGTCTGTCAGGCATACAGGTTAAAAACTCGTTATTGTTGGTTGATTTTACCAATCAACTACGTGCAGAGGGCCGTAGCATTGATGAAGCAATTGCGATCGCGGGAGAGACACGCTTCCTGCCGGTGGTATTGACATCCATCACTGCAATTTGCGGCTTACTTCCGATTGCCTTGAACCCCAATCCGCTGATAGCGCCGTTAGCGATTGTATTAATAGGCGGGCTGATCAGTTCAACTATACTGTCGCGAATAGTAACCCCTGTAATGTATAAATTGATTCCGCCAAGTTTAGAAGTCGGCGAGGAAAATGAAAAAATATAATCATTATGATACAATACCTCGATAAATTAGAAGCAGGAAGAAGGTTGTTACTGGAACGGACGAAAGATCTTACTATGGATCAATACAATATTATTCCGCCGGGCTTTAACAACAATATTATTTGGAATATGGGCCATATTCTGGTCGTCAGTGAAGACCTGCTTTATGAAAATTCGCCTTATCAGCGCCCCCGGCACGAATTCATAAAATCTCGCTTTGAAAAAGGCTCGGTACCTGATGAGATTGTAAGCGAAGAAGACATTTTACTCATCAGGCATTCTCTGCAGCAAACAGCTCAATTTTATAAGATATGTACCGGAATGGACAAACCTGGATATGAAACTGCCTCAGCCAGTGGTTCCGGCCTGAAAGTAATCAGTGTTGATGTGATGCGATTCCTGATTTTTCACGAGGACATGCATTACCGCAGGATTGCGCAGCTGATGGAGATTGTTAAAGAAGTAAAAGATTAAAAATCATGAAACATAAAATAACATTTCAACGTGACGGGCTAACTTTAGTAGGTAACCTGTTTACTCCCGGGAATTTTGATGAAAAAGGCCAATACAAGGCTATTATCGTTGAAGGTTCACTCACTTCGGTTAAAGAACAAATGCCAGAAACGTATGCTCAAAAATTTGCAAATGAAGGCTTTGTGGTCCTCGCCTTTGACTATAGCCACTATGGTGAAAGTGAAGGGAAACCCCGCCAATTGGAAGCACCTGATGACAAGTTAAAAGATTTAGAGGCAGCAGTTTCTTATCTGACAAGTCTCAATTACGTAAAATCTGTGGGCATGGTAGGCGTATGTACCTCTGCCGGAAATGCTGCGTATTTAGCGTCGTCCGACCCTCGTATCAAAGCAATGGCCACTGTTGCAGGTTATTTACCTGATCCATCTTTGCTGGAGCGTTTGTTCGGCAAGGAGAAAATAGCCAGCAGGCGTGAAGCTGCAGCCGTAGCTAAAAGCAAATTTGAAAAAACCGGCGAAGAAACGATCGTGACAGCCTATAGTGAGACGGACAAATCTGCCGCTAATTTCAACCCTACTGAGGGTTTCTATGATTATTACCTGAACAAAACCCGTGGCGGTGTTCCTCAATGGAAAAACGAGCTTGCCATGATGTCCTGGGAAACTTTTCTGGACTTTGATCCCATCAGCAAAGCATCAGCGATTAAAGTTCCAACAATGGTTGTACATTCAGATGGATGTGCATTCCCTGCCCAGGCTAAAAAATTCTATTCATTATTACGAGGAGAGAAAGAACTGGTATGGGCTGATGGAAAGCATTTTGATTATTACGACCAGCCGAAGCAAGTGAATAATGCTGTTGAAAACGTCACTCGCTTTTTCAACGCTCATCTATAGTTGTTCACTTCGATAAGTTTAATGTCTAATACTTTTTCTATTAACAACATTTTTAAATTTTAACAAAATGACAGATAACAAAAATTTTGACGTGATCATAGTTGGCGGAAGCTATGCAGGACTTTCGGCAGCAATGTCTTTGGGGCGGGCATTAAGACATGTTTTAATCATTGACAGCGGTTTGCCTTGTAACCGGCAAACACCTCATTCACATAACTTCATTACGCAAGACGGAGAAAAACCAGGCGTTATTGCGGAAAAAGCAAAAAAACAAGTATTGAAATATGACACAGTAGAGTTCTTAACTGACCTTGCCGTTAATGGAACGAAAACCGCTAAAGGCTTTGAGATTTCAACTCAGTCAGGAAAATTATTTTCAGCTAAAAAACTCGTTTTTGCGACAGGCTTAAAAGACACAATGCTAAAGATTAAGGGATTTGCTGAATGCTGGGGGATTACAGTAATTCACTGTCCTTATTGCCACGGATATGAAGTAAAGAATCAAAAAACAGGGATTTTGGCAAATGGATATGGTGCATTTCATTTGGCTCGACTCATTAGCAACTGGACAAAAGATTTAACCATATTTACCAATGGAAAATCGGAATTGACGCCAGAGCAAACCGACGAAATCAAAAGACACAACATTGCAATAGTTGAAAAGGAAATTACCTCACTGAAACACAAAAACGGAGTAGTTGAAGAAATAATTTTTTCAGACAATTCAACTTTTCAATTAAAAGCTATCTATTCAAGACCTCCTTTTGAACAACACTGTAAAATCCCCGAATTATTGGGTTGTGAATTGACGGAACAGGGACTTATCAAAGTAGATGGATTTCAGAAAACAACGGTGGATAATGTATTCGCTTGTGGCGACAGTACGAATCCTGTTCGTTCTGTATCATATGCTGTATCGACGGGGAATAATACAGGAGTATTCTTAAATAACGCAATGACAGAGGAGGAATTTTTAAAATGACAATAAATGCTGCATATAACATTGCGGCTTGGCATTTAATAAAGATTCCGGTTATGGGCGTTCATTCAGATGGATGCGCCTTTCCTGACCAAGCTAGAAAATTCTATTCTCTACTACAAGGAAAGAAGGAACTCGTTTGGGCCGATGGATATCATTTTGATTATTATGATCAACCGGCGCAGGTCGATAATGCCGTAAAAAACATTACCCGTTTTTTTACAAATCATTTATCATAAAATACTGAAATTATGTTCGCAACTCCTTTCAAAGTCAATTTACGCTGGTCTGACCTCGACCCAAACTTTCACCTTAAACATAGTGGCTATTATGATTTAGCGTCACAACACCGCATCGAAATGTTAAGTCAATATGGACTGACTTTAAAAGTTATGGAAGAGCAGCATTTTGCGCCCGTTTTAGTGCGCGAAGAGTGTGTATTTTTCAGAGAAATTAAATATACCGATGTCGTTTATATTCATCTTAAGATTAAAGAAGTTAATGACGACGGCTCCAAATGGGTGCTCGTGCATGAGTTTGTAGATGAGTTTAAGAAAAAGAAAGCTCAACTAACGGTTGAGATTGTGTGGTTTGATACCAAAAGGAGAAGACGAGCTAAACCTGTACCTGAAGCTGCCGCGAATACTTACAGATTGATTATGCAGGAACAAGAAACACCGGAGAAAGGGAATCAGTAACTATAGCTAAAATAAAAAACGATTCGACAAAGTCCAATTGCTGCGGCAAACGGCTTCATACTTACGCCGTTAGCCTCGCAATGAAAAAAACAGCATCCTGCCGTTTTATGGCTGTCCCTCAATCACCATAACCGCAAAGGTAGCCCACGCCGGAATAAAACGTCAAGGGTGTAACGAGCCCCGATGATGGAATCGGGGCCCTTGACATTTTATCCGGCTAAGCGCTTTTGGTTGCTTACATGATGATTAAGGCGCGGTCGTTCTTTTCGTCTAACGGTAAAGACATTGTTGAAGTCTATCGTCTCGGGCCTCGACGAAACCCCATATCTTCATCGCGATCAAGTGAACCAAAATATCCCGCTATTTTCGATAAAGCTGGCACTGCCCATCGCGGCGCATTGGGGCTGACAAAAACAAGTTGCTTGTTTTGAACACTTAGCAAGGAATGCGGTTCGTATAAATTCCCCGATGCGTCGATAATTTCAATATTATCGAACCGGTCAGCAAAATGGATAAGGTTTTTTAGCCCTTCCTCATAATTATAGCGGATGCTGCCTGTATCCACAAAATGACCACCACCTTGTACCCGTGCGGTTACACGATCCATTGATTGTTTTATGTCGCTTAAGCCGATGTAAACCATGCTTACGACGTAGCCATTATCCTTAAAGCGGCTTACGGTATTCATCAGTTCGCCATCCCGAAAATTGGTTTCAATAGTAAAATAAGTTCTGTTTTTCAAGGCATCATCTACGCAGTCCAGGAAATATTGCTGGACTGCATAAGACACGCTATCGATTGGCAGGCCGGGAAATTGTGCTTCAATCCTTAAAATTTCTTTATCAGCATCGAAGATAAAAGCACCGGCAGCGGATAAATCTTTTGAGAATGTAGATTTACCTGCTCCGTTCGGCCCCGCGATGATGAGTAATTGCGGGTTCTCCAAGATCATATTCAGAGGATTTTAACCAGGTGGGATACCCCTTTGTCATCTATTTGAACCAATTCTTTTCTATCCCGGTACTCATGCACCATGTAGCTGGTGTCTGGACAAACGACTTTATCAAAGTAAGTGAGGTAGCCGTCTCTTTTAAATGTTTCACGCTTAACGGCATCAGCAGTCGGCCGTAGCCTGTCGGCCAATTCATCTGCCGAAAGCTCAAATACTGATTTAGAACGGGTATCTTTTACCGTTGTTCGCATGGTTTGTTGTAACGTTGTCATACAAATTTAATTAAATTATTTTTATTGTGAACCTGGGCTTCATATTAATAGCGCACTAACCAGTTAATTTGTGCCGCTATTTGGAGAATCAGTTTAAGAGGATGCCAACCGCCGTTTGAGCTTACTCATATCTTGACTTACTTTAATGTCCAGGATTTTCGCGTAGTGCTGGGTAGTTTTGATATTGGTATGGCCTAACATTTTAGAAATGCTTTCGATGGGTACTCCGTTTGAAAGTGTAACTGTTGTGGCGAAGGTATGGCGGGCTATATGGAACGTAAGCGGTTTATCAATTCCACATATACCAGCTATTTCCTTTAAATAAGCATTCATTTTCTGATTAGTGCTCACGGGAAGGGCTTTACCCGAATTGCAGCAAATCGGGTGGTCAGCATATCTATCAAGCAAATTCAAAGCTGTAGGTAATAAAGGAATGCGACTTGGGGTATCCGTTTTTTTTCGCGTGGTAAATATCCACATTTCGCCATCCAGACCTTTTACAATTTCATTTCGCTTAAGCTTGCTAACGTCCGCATAGGCCAATCCTGTGAAACAACAAAATAAAAAAATGTCTCTTACTTGATTAAGGCGCTCGGTTGAAAAAACCTTGTTAGCCATCGCTTGTAAATCGTCCGCATTAAGGAAAACTCTATCAACCTGTTTAATTCTGATTTTATAATTAACAAATGGGTCTCTATCTAACCAACCACTTGACAAACAAATACCAATTATTTTTTTGAAGTTTTTAATGTATTTAAAAGCCGAGTTATTAGCACAATTCCGCTCCGAACGGAGATAAAACTCATAGTTTGTAATAAAATCGTGGTCTATTTTTTTAATGTCAATATCAGTTACCTTGTATTTCCATTGCAAATAATCTTGGGTATGCTTTAGTGAAGTCTCATAGCGTACTGCCGTGCCTGCTGCATATTCTTTACCAACCAATGTAACAATTTTCTTATTGTGGTCTTTAAATATGTCTATAAGCATCCTTGTTTTTTCACTTTTACCCAAGAATTTATCTCTAAGAGATTCGGCAGTAATAAGATTTTTTGATTCCGTTAACTGGCTATGCGCCTCATAAACTTGCTTTTGCAACGTATCCAAATAGGCATTAAAGGATTTGATTTCCTCTTTAGTCCCTTTTAATCGACCTGCAATACAGTTCCATGTACTGGGATCACACTCGCGGCCAGTGGTAGTTTCCGAACGCTTACCATTTACGGTAATGCGCAGATAAATCGGCACAAGGCCGCTTTGGTAGTTTTTGGGCTTCTTTAAATAAAAAAGCAAACTGAAATTAGTTTTCATAATGTTTTAACATTAAAAAGTGAAACAAAATTAAGCTTGCAATCAACCTCGTACAAGATGTTCATTTTTTGAACCAGTTGAATATCAGATAGATAACCCAATTTGGTGAGTAGGGAATTTCTAAAATTTACTCACCGAATTACGCTCCTTTTTATTGCGATTTGGTGAATAAAATAGCCGTTTGACTAAAAAACAAAAGCCTGCAATCATTTGATTTGCAGGCTTTTAGTCTATTTTAACATTGAACTTAGTGGAGCCGGAGGGATTCGAACCCTCGTCCAAACATGGTATAAGGTAAGCTTTCTACATGCTTATCTGCTGTTAAATTGTCGGGAAGGGGAAGGTCAGCCGCTTACCTGTACCATCTTCCTTAGGTGCTTTATCTCGCCCGCTTATCACACCCTAAGCAAGCCAGTTTCATTTTTCGATGCCCCGGTTGCCGGTCCAATGAAACGGAACACCGGCGGGACAAAGGCTATTCTAATTCTAAATTAGGCAGCCAAGGCGTAGTTATTTTCGCCATTTGTAAGTTTGAGCGTTCAGATTAAAGCGCTAATTCACCCAACGCGCTGCATGCTTACCTACTTATCTCCATCCTGTCAATTCCGGTCGACCCCTTTTGAGTTCGCAGTTGCCGGTGGGCAGTTTGCAGAAAGCAGAATACAAATATAGGAATTTTTCAGACGACGATTGTAAATAGCGAGTAAACCTTGAGTAGTCATGGTCAAAGGTGAATAGTGAATGACTTACCTGAAATGGCAATTTACAATTCACTATTGACTACTCACCATTCACTACCATATTTCGCTAACCAGCTCGCGTTTTAACGAACCGAAGCAAATACCCCTTTAATTAATTCCACAAAATCAACTGATTATTAACATTTTAGAATTCTGGCATCTGATTTGAATATTAATTTAACATAAAGGATGCTTTTAATTTCCTATCCGTAAAACATTCATTTAAAATTTAAAGCATTCTGCCAAATAACTAATAACACATCTATTTAAACACAACGGAAATGGAAAACTATAACAAGATTGCAGAAGCCATCATCGACCTACAGCTCAGGGGTTACGACCAGGACTTTGTCATAAAAAATGAACACATACTTTGTGTTCAGGACAGTGAGCTGATCAGTCCTGACGATTTTGAAGTGATTGATACTTACAAGTTTGACGGTGCCAAAAGGCAAAGGGACAACTATGTTATTTACGCTATCAGGTCTCTGCATAATGACCTCAAGGGTATACTCTTAACATCATACAGCACATTTAGCAAAGGCTTATCAATTCACCTTTGGTCAAAGCTGGGCGCAAATCTGAAATAAGCTTATTTCGCGATCAGCACCTCTACATCATACCCTATAAACAGGCCGCTGTCGATCACACCGGTGATGGATTTGATCTTTTGTTCCATATCATCGGGGATATGATCAAACCGCACATCAAAAATGCAGTTGTTGTTTTCGGTGATGATCGGTCCGTCCTTACCTTTAGCGGCACGCAAGGTGATGTCGTTAATTCCCATCTCACGCAAAGCCGATTCCACATAAAGCAATGCCCCGGAAAACACTTCAACCGGAACCGGGAAGTTCATACCGAGCCGGGTTACGATCTTGCTTTCGTCTACCAGGATATAATTTTTCTTACTCGATTTGATCAGCAGCTTCTCTTTAAACAGAGCCCCGCCCCGGCCCTTGATCAGGTTGTTCTTTGGGTCTACTTCATCTGCACCATCGAAGGCCCAGTCGGGTTTATCCTCAAACAAACCGGTTACCGGTATACCCAAACTGCTGCAAGCCATGGTTATTTCAATAGATGATGGGATCACCTTTACATTCAGCTTTTCATTTTTGATGCGTTCAGAAATAGCAAACAAAGCCATGTAAACAGTAGAACCTGATCCTGCACCCACGATCTGGCCATCCTGCACCTTATCGGCAATCTGCCGGGCCAGTCTTTCTTTAGCTTCTTTATTGATAATATTATCCGACCAGCCCAAATGGGAAAGGAGTTCACTCTGGAGTTTCATAGTTCGAAAATTTCGAATAAAGTACGGTAATTTTTTTCCTACGCTCGCATTTCTTTGAAATACCTGACAAAAATCGTCCGGTAAACAAAAGATGTGGCTGCAGACATGTTAAGACAATATGATTTTGAAAAACATGCAAAATATTATAAAATAATATGTTACGCTTTAAAAAAAAGCATTTAAGCCATCCGTTTCGTTTCAAAAGACTTCTCCCCCAGCAAAAACCATATTTTTACACATAAAATCTATATATAAGCCAAGTGTCATTTCAAAATAATATGTTTCATTTTTAATATTTAATGTAAAATTAATTTTAATAAATTTGGGTAACCCCTCTGTTAGTTAAGCAAATGTTAACACTTCATTAACTTTAACTAATTGTATATCGAAGTAAAAAAGTCATATATATATTTGACTTCATCGGAACCTAACATTGGGAGATACAGGTGGTTCTATGAAGAAAAAAATACTATTTATCACAGGCTCTATTAACCAGACTACGCAGATGCACCAGATATCGTTGCAGCTGCCTGAGTACGATTGTTGGTTCAGTCAAATTTTCACCGATTCAAAAGTTTTATTGTCGCTGCAAAAGCTAACCTCTTTGGGAGATAATACTATTCTCGGAGGTCAGTTTAAAGCCCGCTCTGAAGACTACCTGAAACGCCATCAATTGAATATGGATTATGGCGGCAAGAAAAACGGCTATGACCTTGTGGTGTATTGCTCAGACCTGATCGTTGCAAGCAGCTTACGTAAGTATAAAACCATTTGGGTGCAGGAGGGGATGATCGATAAGCATTCATTCGTCAGCAAAGCGGTTAAAAAACTGGGATTGCCCGCCTTCGTCAGCGGAAATACAGCTCTTAATGGGTCAACCAATCAGTTCGATATTTATTGCGCGGCTTCTGAAGGCTATAAAGACCATTTTGTACAAGGCGGGACAGATCGCAATAAACTATTTGTGACGGGTATTCCTAACTACGATAACTGCGCCAAATTCTTAAACAATAACTTCCCTTACCGCGACTATGTAATGGTAGCCACCAGTGACATGCGCGAAACTTATAAATATGAGGATCGGGAAGCATTTATCAGAGAGACCGTTAAAATCGCTGATGGCAGGCAGTTGTTATTCAAGCTGCATCCTAATGAAAAGTTCGCGCGCGCCGAAGCGGAAATAAAGAAATATGCGCCACTGGATACCTTGATCTATCAAACAGGCAATACCGATGAAATGATTGCCAATTGTTGCGAGTTGATTACTCAATGGTCTACCGTGGTATATACCGGCCTTGCTTTAGGTAAAAAGGTTCACTCCTATTTTGATCTGGACGAACTAAAAAACCGGATGCCGGTACAGAACAATGGCACATCAGCCAAAAACATAGCAAACATTTGCCGCGCATATATTGAATTTGAAGGAAACCGGAAGGAGTTCCTGAAACAATTCACCTATAAACCAGAAAAGATTACGCAAGACGAAGAGGTGTATGCCTGATAATAGGACGGATAAGATTGTAATAGTGGTGCAGGCCAGGATGTCGTCGAATCGTTTACCCGGCAAGGTAATGCTTCCCATTTTGGGCGAGAGCTTACTTTACAGGATGATCGAACGGTTGAAGATGATCCGCCACCAGGCGCAGATCGTTATCGCTATACCCGAAGAAGCCGGAGATGATATTATTGAAAAGGAAGCTACAAAAATCGGAGTTCCATGTTTTCGTGGCAGCCTGAATAACTTGCTTGACAGGCATTACCAGGTGGCTAAGCAATATAATGCAGACATTATATTAAAAATTCCTTCTGATTGCCCGCTTATTGATCCCCGGATCATCGACCAGGTGCTGGATTTTTATTTTGATCACCATGGACAATACGACTTTGTAAGCAACTTACACCCTGCCTCTTTCCCAGATGGTAATGATGTGGAGATCATGACTATGGCCTGCATCGAAAAAACCTGGAAAGAAGCCACCCGGCAGCTCGAGTTGGAACACACCACACCCTACATCTGGGAAAACCCGGAAAAATTCAGAATTGGTAACGTACTTTATAATACAGGCAAAGATTATTCCATGTCGCACCGGTTTACTATTGATTACCAGGCGGATTATGATTTTATCGAGGCTGTATTCGAAGAGTTATATCCCATTAAGCCAGATTTCTCTTGTGAGGATATTTTGGACTTGCTCGCAAAACGTCCGAACATTTACAAGATCAACGCTGAGTACTCGGGTGTAAACTGGTACCGTAATCACCTGGATGAATTGAAAACAATTACTGCAGACCAAACCAAGACTTTAACAAACTAACATGACTGATAAATCCACTATAGATAAACAAAAGCTGCAGCAAACCGCACTGAAAATACGCGAGCATATTGTAAGGACGGCAACGGACGGCGGCTGCTTTGTTGGCGCTTCGCTTTCTGCTGCCGACCTGATCTTATACCTGTATTCTGAATGGCTGAACATCGGAAACCATAACCTGGACGATCCGGACCGCGACTATCTTTTCCTCTCTAAAGGTCATGATGTACCTGCACTTTATGGAACATTTGTGGAATTGGGCTTGATGGAAAAAGATCGCCTGAAAAATCATTTATCTATCGATGATAATATTTACTGGCATCCAAATACAAAAATTCCGGGTATCGAATTTCATTCCGGCTCGTTGGGTCACCTGCCTTCGGTGGCTATAGGTGTAGCGATGGATATAAAAATACGCGGTGGTAAAAACCGTGTGGTATGTATCCTGGGTGATGGGGAACTGAACGAAGGCACCTGCTGGGAAGCTGTTTTAGTAGCGAACGCTTATAAATTAGATAACCTGATTTTTGTGGTCGACCGCAATCAGTTCCAGGCGAATATGCCTACTGAGGAGTTGATTCCGCTTGAACCACTGCATGATAAATTCACCGCCTTTGGTGCCTCTGTAAAACGAATTGACGGGCACGATTTTGATGCCTTACACAATGCATTTTCAGCTTATCCTTTTGAAACAGGTAAAGTTAATGTAGTGATTGCCGACACCGTTCGTGGTAAAGGTTTGCCAAGCATTGAGCATCGTGCCGACAGGTGGTTTTGCAATTTTACAGCGCCCGAGATCGAAAGCCTTTTGAAAGAATTGCATGGCGAACATTTATCACAATTAACATCAGAAACTTTAGTAGTACGATAATATGACCTACGAAGAACTTTTAACCAGGCAAGCCACAGCAGATGAGCGTTTTATAGTGATGACGGCCGAAAACCGCGCCCTGGTACGTAATATACACGCCCATTTAGGCAACCGGTTTATAGATACCGGTATTACCGAGCAAACCATGATCGGTGCTGCAGCAGGTTTAGCGTTACGTGGCCGCATACCAGTTGTTCATGCACTGGCTTCATTTCTTACCATGCGTGCATTTGAGTTTGTACGCACCGATGCAGGTATTCCCAATCTGCCTATTAAACTAAGCAGCTTTATCCCGGGATTTTTATCGGATGGCAACGGTCCGACCCACCAGGCTATTGAAGATATCGCGCTGATGCGTGGCATACCCAACATGACCGTTTTTGCACCGGCTGATGAAGACGATCTGTTAAAAATGCTGCCTGAGATCTGGAATTATCCTGCTCCTTCCTATGTACGCATCAATACCCAAAAATCAGGTTATGAGCATGCTCCTTTTGAATTAGGCAAGGCTGAAGTAATAGCTGAAGGAACGGATGTAACCATATTGACTTACGGTCTGCTTTTCGCTCAAACGTTAGCTGCCGTTGAAATACTGAAAAATGAAGGTTTATCAGTCGGACTGATCAATATGCGCAGCTTGAAGCCTGTTGATGAACAGGCAATATTGAAAGCGGCCAATAATAAACTGGTAGTAACTGTAGAAGACCACTTCCTGACAGGTGGTTTATACACCATTGTTGCCGAAACACTATTAAAGCATCAAACTACAGCTAAAGTGCTGCCATTTGCGCTGAATGAAAAATGGTTCAAGCCATCATTACTGCCCAATGTATTGCAACACGAAGGCTTCACGGGCAAACAAATAGCCGAAAAAATATTAGGATATACCACCAACGCGGTTCAGCAAAACATTGCCGTGCCGCAGTTTTCAGAATAATAAAAGAATAACGATATGCCAAACACAGTAAAGTTTAATGAAGATTATCCGGTGATCACCAAATCGGATGAGTTGTATGAGAGAGCGCTGAAAGTGCAGAAACCTGTTACGCAAACTTTAGCGAAGGGCCCTGGACAATATATCAAAGGTGTCGCGCCAAAGTATATACAACGCGGCAAGGGTTCGCACGTTTGGGATGTGGATGGCAACGAATACATCGACTTCAACGCCGCTATCGGCCCAATTTCATTAGGCTATGCTTACCCGGCAGTAGATGAAGCGATCAAAAAACAACTGGAAGATGGCATTACTTTCTCGATGATGCATCCGCTTGAGGTGGAAGTATCGGAATTACTTCAGCAGGTTATCCCAAATGCTGAAGCTGTAAAAATATCAAAAACAGGAGCTGATGTTTGCTCAGCGGCAATACGTGTGGCACGTGCATTTACGGGTCGTGAAAAAGTGTTTTGCTGTGGTTATCACGGCTGGCACGATTGGTATATCGGTATCACCAGCCGCAATGCGGGAATTCCGGAGGCCATACAAAATATGACCTATACTTTCGAGTATAACGATATCGACTCGATCAAAGCATCGCTTGACGAAACTGTAGCAGCTTTGATCTTAGAGCCTTTCATTTTTGAAGCGCCAAAACCGGGCTTCCTGAAAGAACTGGCAGAAGCCTGTAAAGCAAACGGAACACTTTTAATATTTGACGAAATGTGGACGGGCTTCCGTATAGCAATAGGCGGTGCACAGGAATATTTTGATGTAAAACCTGATTTGGCTGTTTACTCAAAAGCCTGCGCCAACGGTATGCCGATAGCTTTCCTTACCGGTCGCGCTGATGTAATGGAATTATTTAATTCACAAGTATTCAGCTATACCACTTTTGGCGGCGAAGCTTTATCACTGGCTGCTACTAAGGCCACAATCAATGAACTTCGTGATAAAAATGTCCCTAAATACCTGGATGAAAAAGGTGCTTTATTAAAAGACGGTTACAACCAAATCGTCATTGAAACAGGCATGGACATTTACACCCGTTGTATTGGCTACAACTGCCGCTCGATGGTAACTTTTACTCCTGAAGCGGGTAACGGTCTGGAAGTAAAAGCCTTGATGCAGCAGGAAATGATAAAACGCGGTGTGCTATGGGGTGGCTTCCACAATATGTGCTTTAGCCATACCGATGAGGATATTGAATATACCCTTTCAGCTTATCGCGATGTGATGCCGATCATGAAAGAGGCCATCACCAGCGGAAATGTAAAGCAATACCTGAAAGGTGAAGTGCTTGAAGCTGTGTTCCGCAAGGTAAATAACTATAATATCAAACCAAAAACAGCCTGAGATAATGGACCTGTTTTCGTTAAAAAATAAAACGGCGATTGTTACCGGTGCGGTAGGCCTTATCGGGAAAAAGCACTGCGAGGCGTTGGCATCTGCCGGGGCCAATGTAGTAGTTGCTGATATTGATGAAGCTGCCTGCCAGGCTTTCGCCTCCACATTGGGCGAACAGCATTTTGGGCTTAAGGTTGATGTGACGGATGAGAATTCTTTAAAAGAGGCTCGTGATAAGATCATAACAAGATATGATTCGATAGATGTATTAGTAAATAACGCTGCCATCAATGACATGTTCGAGAATCCGAACCTCGCTAAAGAACAATCTGCGTTTGAGAATTATCCGCTGAGCTCATTCCGCAAATCATTGGACGTAAATGTAACCGGCGTATTCCTTGCATCGCAGGTTTTTGGTACCGTGATGGCCGAACAGGGCAGTGGCAGCATCATCAACCTGGCATCCACTTATGGTATGGTTGGGCCTGATCAAAGGATTTACCGCAATAAAGAAGGCAATCAAACCTTTTTTAAGTCAGCGGTATACCCGGTAACCAAAGGCGCGGTGATCAATTTCACCCGTTTTTTGGCGGCATACTGGGGCAACAAAGGCGTGCGGGTAAACACCCTTTCGCCCGGAGGTGTAGAAAATAACCAGGACGAATTTTTTGTACAGAATTATTCAGCTAAAACATTGCTGGGCCGCATGGCAAGCGCCTCTGACTACCAGGGCGCATTGATATTCCTTGCCAGCGATGCATCAGCTTATATGACCGGCGCCAACCTGGTAGTGGATGGTGGCTGGACGGCAATTTAAAAGACAACCCCTAATATTTGATAGCCATGACATCACAAAAAACATTAAGCATTAAATTATTGCTGACAGATTGCGACGGAGTACTGACTGATGCCGGAGTTTACTATGGAGAATCAGGCGAAGAGCTAAAGAAATTTAATATCCGCGACGGGATGGCTGTCGAGCGCATGCGCAACCTCGCCAACATCGATACCGGGATCATTACCGGTGAATTATCCCCTTCAGTTGCCAAAAGAGCAGAGAAATTAAAGATCACTGAACTTCACTTAGGTTCAAAAGATAAACCTGCTATTCTAAGAGAGATCATGGAACGCCGTGGTTTACAGGCTTCTGAAATTGCCTATATCGGCGATGACAGCAACGACCTTGGCATTATGGAGCTAGTTGGTTTTACAGCTTCTCCATCAGACGCATTGTCTTTTGTAAAGGAAAAGGTTGATTATGTATGTTCCGCAAAAGGCGGAGAAGGTGCTTTCAGAGAATTGGCTGAAATGTTAATAGACGCTCGCACAAAACAAGAAGTAGTTGAGCCGCAAATCACTATTAATGAAAGTCATACTGAAGTTAGCCAGCACCCACAAATGGTGGATAAGACTTACAAATTAAGCAGTGGTCAGCGCATCGGTCCGGGTGAGCCTTGTTATGTTATCGCTGAGATAGGTATTAACCATAACGGATCGCTGGAAATAGCTAAGAAATTGATAGACGAAGCCGTAGCAGCTAAAGTAAACGCGGTAAAATTTCAGAAACGCACACCGGAAATTTGTGTTCCAAAAGATCAATGGGAAATAATGCGCGATACCCCTTGGGGCCGCATGTCATATATCGACTACAAACGCAAAACCGAGTTTGGTGTTGAAGAATATGCTGCTATCGACCAATATTGCCGCGAGTTAGGTATCGATTGGTTTGTATCAACCTGGGATGTTGAGGCTGTTGATTTTATGGAACAGTTTGATACGCCGATCTATAAGCTGGCATCTGCATCACTGACCGATTTTCCATTGATCAAACGCATCCTGTTTACCGGAAAACCGCTGATGTTGTCAACAGGTATGTCGAACATGCGCGAAATTGAAGAAGCCGTAAAACTGGTAAAAGAATTTGATGAGGATTACCCGCTTTTCATTGCTCATTCAACCTCTGCTTATCCATGCAAACCGGAAGAGCTGAATCTGAAAATGATACAAACTCTGGCTAAAAAATATCCCGGGGTGCCGATTGGTTATTCTGGTCATGAAACAGGATTAGCAACAACAGTTGCTGCGGTAACTTTAGGTGCTACTTTTGTAGAAAGACATTTTACGCTGGATCGTGCAATGTGGGGATCGGATCATGCTGCATCAGTTGAGCCACAAGGTTTCCAGCGTTTGGTTCGCGATATCAGGGATGTAGAAATAGCTGCAGGTGATGGTGTTAAAAAAGTTTATGAATCAGAACTTGGCCCGATGAAAAGGCTGCGTGTATATATCAGCGACGAGTACAAACAAGGGCAATAATTGACGAATGGATCAATCGAAGTTATTAGTAATAACAACCAGTATACTGATCTGCTGGGTGATATTCATTATCGCCTGGGAACGGATATCGCCCTACAGAAAGGGATTGCCTTTCTTCAGGGAAGGCTTTTGGGTTGATTTGGTGTGGTATACCATCATCCAAAGTTATTTTCTAAAGATCCTGATATTTGATTACATCATCGCTCCTCTGCAGCATCATTTCGATTGGTCGGGTTTTCAATTCATCAAAAGCTGGTCGGTAACGGAGCAGGTTTTGTTTTTCCTGGTAACGCATGATCTGTATATCTACCTGTTCCATCGATTACAGCACGCCAACAAAGTTTTATGGAGAACCCATGAAGCGCACCATTCAGGCAAAGAAGTCGATTTCCTTGCGGGATCGCGTTCTCATGTAGTGGAGATCATCATTAATCAAACTATTGAATTCGCCCCTATCGTGATACTTGGTGCCAATCCGATGGTGATACCGATCAAGGCATTACTCGACGCTATGTTTGGCATGTTTATTCACGCCAACGTCAATGTGAAACTTGGCAAGTTGAAATACTTCCTCAACTCGCCGGAGCTGCATCTATGGCATCATGCGAATTATCGTGAAGTTTTTCACGCCAACTTTTCAACCAAGTTTTCCCTATGGGACCATCTATTCGGAACAGCTTATGATCCCGGACACAAACCGGGCGATAAGCGCGAAAATTGGGGATTGTATTATGACTATCCAAAGGACTATTTCCTGCAGCATGCTTTCTCAGTAAAGCGTTTTGACGAACAGAAGTTATTGCGCTATCGTTGGTTCAGTTGGTACTATAACCTACGGCCACGGATGGTAAACTGGTTAAGCAGCAAATGGAAACTATTCCGGAAATTCAATCCGGTTATAGAACCCGTTGAATATAAGCCTTCCAATAATTTACCGCCTGAGCCGCTGGAATTAAGCCCGGTTCAGGAAAATTATATATCTTACGACAAATAACTCAACACATTGGCCTGGTTATACATCGTTATCGCTGCTGCTTTTGAAGCTGCATGGACCTTCTCGGTCAAGTACATGAAATTCAGCGAGATCAAAAACTTGCAGTTTGCCACTTTTTATAAAACCACAGGCGGGTTGCCTGTTATTTTACCATTTTTAGGCTATATCATTTTTGGCGTATGTAATATTTATTTCTTTTCGCTCGCAATTAAGCAACTACCAACAACGACTGCCTATGCCGTTTGGACGGCCGCTACGCTTATTATGATCAAGATCGCCGAAATCGCTTTTTTCCAGCAACGATTTTCGTTACTTGAACTCTTTTTCATTACGCTGATCATGGTTGGTATCCTTGGGCTCAAATTTTATGGTACTGCATTAAAGTAAGGAATCGTTGCAGGGCTGTCCGAAGCCTCCGACTTCGAATAGCGTAGAGAATACCAATTATAAGTCGGTTGAGCAGGTTACCTCGCCCATCTCACGGATACCACTATGAAGAGCATCCAATCTTGTCAAGACACGGTTATAAGCATCGCCGCCTAACAGTAAATGTACCGGAGCATCCTCTCGCCCTGCTATTCTGATTATTGCTGCCGCAGCTTTTTCAGGATCACCGGGCTGTAGGCCATCTCTTTTCATATATACTCTGCGGGCCTCGGTAATATCCCTGTAATCATCTATTGTATTTTGCGCAACTGCAATTGATTCCCCATTCAGGAAATTGGTACGAAATGCCCCTGGAGACACGCAGGTTACTTTCACACCTAAATGTTTTACGTCCTCTGCCAATACTTCGCTTAGCGTAATCACTGCAGATTTGGCCGCGCAATAAATCGACCAGCCCATGCCCGGAGCAAAACCGCCTGAAGAAGAAATATTGATGATATGTCCTGAACGTTGGTCGCGCAGGTAAGGCATTACGTTTCTCACTACATTCAGTGTAGCAAATACATTGACATCGAATGCCTGGCGGGTTTCTTCGTCGGTTAGTTCTTCAATGGTGCCTCCAATACCATAGCCTGCATTGTTGATCACTACGTCGATCCGACCAAATTCTTCATAAGTATGCTGAAGCGCCAGCGATACGCTGCTCTCATTAGCCAGATCGACTTGTAATGGTAAAAAATTGCTTTCATCACGGTTCACAGCCTTGGCCAATGCTTCCTTATCACGGGAAGTAGCAGCCACAAAGTGCCCGGCACAAAGCAATTGTTTCACAATGCTTAGCCCGAAGCCTTTTGATGCACCGGTGATGAACCATACTTTTTTGTTACTGTCTGTTTCTGTTCTTGTCTTCATAAGAACAAAATTAAATCAACAGTAAAGCGAAAGCATTACATTATTCAAACCAATGGTTACAAAATTCAAACATTTCTAAAAGAAGTAGGCGTCAACCGGGTCTGCTTTTTGAAGAAATTATTGAAGTGAGTGGGTTCTTCAAAACCCAGGCAATAACCAATCTCAGATATATTCCAGTCGGTATGTTTTAACAGTGATTTAGCTTCACGCAACAGGCGTTCAGCAATATGATCGGTGGTAGTTTTACCGGTAGTTTCACGTATAGCCCGGTTTAAATGATTCACATGAACAGACAATCGCTGCGCAAAATCATTAGCAGATCGCATAGCAAAACGCTGACTAGGCGCTTCAATAGGAAATTGACGTTCAAGCAGTTCCGTAAACACCGAAGTTATCCGGGATTTGGCATCAATATGTTTGCATAGATTCTCAGATGGCTTAGTTTTGAGTGCATAATAAGCCAATTCAGTGATATAATTCTTGATCAACTCATATTTAAAATCGAAATCAGAATTTAATTCATCTAGCATCTTCATAAATAACGTTGCCACATAATCCTCCTGCTCCTCATTCAGTGCATAAATAGGTTTTCCACTTATCGAAAAAACAGGCAAATCGCTCAATCCACCACGAAAACGACCTGTAAAAAACTCGTCGGTGAATATGCAAAAGAAGCCTGAACGATGATCAACGAGCGACTCAAAAGTGTAAGGTACTTGTGGATTAAAAAACATTAACGATGTACCCTTCAATTGAATGCTACGATCAGCATAATGCAGTATTCCCTCCCCGCGAGTTAAGCTGATCTTATAATAATTGCGGCGGCTATAGGTCATCTGCTTACCTGTAGGTACCGTATAATTATCCATTTTAAACACATTGAAGTGCCCGATATTTTGCTGAACATTGTCCGGCATCCAATCGAATTTATTCCTATAAAAATCCTCTATCGTCTCTACTACCATACAAACAAAATTACAAAATTCAAACAAATCAGCAAAAAACAATGTCATCTTAACGACATAATTTTTTTACATGTATATTGGCATTTCCAATTATCGATCTATGAAAACCTTAAAAATCGCTTTCTTATTATTCCTGTTTTTTGCTGCCACAGCAGTCAACGCCCAAACTGATTCACCTGCAAACATTAAAGCTGCAAACAAATGGGTAAGAAGCCGCGAGTGGGCTAAAGACCTGAAAATAAAGCCCGATCCTTCTATCAACAGTGTTGAATTTATGAAGCAATACGAAAACAATAAAGCCCTGTGGGATAAAGTTTTCGCTTTTTTAAATGATAGCAAACTGGCAACAATGGCTCCGGGCAAATACCCTATTGATGGTGATAATGCTTACGCCATGATCTCAAACGGTCCACCCAAAAAATTGGAGGATGTAAAATGGGAATCACACAAAAAATACATCGACCTGCACTATGTGATCTCGGGCAAAATTAAAATCGGCATGGCCCCTGTCGTAAAGGCAACAGTTACCGAACCTTACAGTGAAAGCCGCGATGCTGCCAATTATAATGTTGATGGCAAATTTCTCACAGCCACGCCAAAGGAATTCTTTTTATTCTTTCCGCAGGATGCCCACAGACCCGATATTAAAATAGATGGCGCAGATAGTTTGAAAAAATTGGTGATTAAGATCAGGTATAAAGAATAGGTTGACGCCAGGCATATAATCTGCGAAATAGATTTAGTTAGTTCAAATATTTGTACCGGGGCGACAAACCATTCGGCCGCTTTGCAGTTTAAGCAAGTATGGAAACTAACCGATTATCATCTTCACTTACCGAAGCATTAAACCAGCAAATGACCAACGAGGCAGCTAATGCCCAGATATACCTTGCCTATGCCTCATGGGCAACCGACAGAGGTTATGATGGAATAGCTAATTTCCTTTTCAGGCACGCTAACGAGGAACGGAATCATATGATGAAAATCCTCGAATACATCCTGAAAAGAGGTGCCAAAGTAAAGGTTACCGAAATACCTGCTCCCGGCCCTGACCCGGCTAACGTAAATGATTGCTTTGAGAAGATATTCAAATCAGAAGTAGATAACACCCAGAATATTTACAAGATAGTTGATATGACTATGACTGAACGGGACTGGGCCACCTGGAACTTTATGCAATGGTTTGTAAAGGAACAAACCGAAGAAGAAACTCTTGCAATGGATCTGTTATCCAAAATTAAAGTGGCCGGCGGAGCGAATGCCAATGATGACGCGCTCTACGCCCTTGACCGCGACCTGGAAAAAACACCCGACGATGCTATATTGGCACAGGATGTAAGCGTCGAAAATCCATAAATCACTCTCCAAATTATAATGAAAAAGCCTGTCTGTAATGTGGACGGGCTTTTGTTTGATACCTTCATTTTCGCTTTTTGAATATCAAAATTTGTGTTTCAGATTAATTGTCTGATATTCTTATATTTAGATAAACTTAAAACGCAAATCATGATCACACCAAATCACCTCTCCATTCTTGGCATTATTCATACTGCTATCAGTATTCTTGCCATTCTGATTGCCTTGTACGCGCTATTTCGCTCCGGTAAGATCGATCCTGTTTCTGGTCCGGGCAAATGGTATATCTGGTTAACTATTCTAACCTGTGTTACTGGCTTACCAATCATGCGCTTCGGCCATCCTACAGCAGGTCATTATCTGGCTATCATCGTCCTTGTATTATTGCCTATCGGCATCTTTGCCCGACGGCTGCGCTTTCTCGGGAAGCTTGGCGAATATATCCAGGTGATTGTTATGTCAGCAACCTTGTTTTTATCATGTATACCCTTATTTGTTGAATCGTTAACCCGGTTACCGATCAGTCACCCTATCGCTTCCGGTCCTGATGATCCGCTGCTGAAAAATGTGCTTAACGGCTTAATGATAGTTTTTCTTGTGGGGGTTATTTACCAGATCATCAAAATCAGGGCTAAACGCAAAACACCGCCTTCACTTAACAACGCCGTTAATTAAAAGGCTAATTGTTCGCCTTTTGTAAAGATTAAGATTGAGCGATAATACTCAATAGATATTGAACTGAAATTGAGTATTATCGCATCATGAAAAGCCCTTTCAACCACCTGGACAATTATATTTTAGAAGACGACAAAGTTCTGTTAAGGCCATTAGTAGAATCTGACCTTCAATACCTGGTCCCCTTTGCTATAAATGAACCCGATACATGGCGCTTTTCACAAACAAGCGCGCGAAGCGAAAAAGGCATGTGTGCTTACGTTGATACTGCATTGATGAACAAAGCAACCGGTAAAGAATATCCCTTTATTGTATTTGATAAAACCAGCGGTGAGTATGCAGGCAGCACCCGTTTTTACGATATACAGCCGCAGAACAACATGCTGCAACTAGGCTATACCTGGTATGGCGAAAAATTCAGGGGGACGGGATTAAATAAGCATTGCAAATTTCTATTACTTCAGTTTGCTTTTGAAGACCTGGACATGTACCGGGTCGAATTCAGGGCTGATGCTCGTAACGAACGCAGTATAGCCGCCATGAAAAGTATTGGGTGTAAACTCGAAGGTATTATCCGTAGTCATATGTGGCTGGAGGACGGCACACGCCGGGATTCCATTGTGCTAAGCATTTTGAAAGAAGAATGGGAGAATGGGGTGAAGGAAAATTTGAGAAAGAGACTATAATATAAGCCGGCGCAAACCCCGAGGTCATGCAGAATTTATTTCGGCAACCCACAGGACATTCATGCCTGCTTGGTCATCAATTTGCAGTAGCAGACCTGCCTATCTCACACTTTTATGATGGGGTTCTGAAATAAATTCAGCATGACGTTTTTTATTTTAATCTTCACCCTACAATTTGATAAACACCTTATTCTTCGCCAGCCAATAACATAGGCTCCATTCCAAAAACCAGGTTACCAGAGCTGAGAGCACGGCTGATATTTTAGGCACCAAGCCTGCCATATTGGAAAAACCTTGCACAAAGATCGCCACAAAACCATTCACCCACTGGTAGCCTACAGTTTCAAAAAACAGGTAGATAAATATGGCATTTGCTCCTACCACAACGGCAATCCAGGCGTATTTGGTGTATTGTTTCAGATCTACAAGCCAGTACCAAAACGCCATCATCAAAAATACCCATCCGCCTGAGGCTAGTGTGAACGAACTAGTTGCAATACGTTTAATAATAGGCGCGATACTCAGCCAATCCAATCCGAAGCCTAATATCAAACCAGCAATTCCGGCTATCAATAAGTATTTAACTTTTTGCTGAGATGAATAATTGGATACTAACAATTTCCCAGCTAAGACACCCCATATAGTATGCGCCGCTGTAGGAATAATGTTGATCGCCACCCAACCATCGTGATTTATTTTACCCATCAGCACCGTATCCATATAAGCACCAAAGTTGTAATACTCCACAAATGGCTGATCAAATCCAGGAACTAAAATTAATCGGTACAATAATTCGGTAATGATTAACAGAATTACTGAAACAGCGATTTGGAACTTATATGACCTGTCGATAATCAGATAAGCAATAATACTGGTAAACGACAACTGTGTCAGTACATTCCACAACTCCCAAACCAATTTACCGGCATAAACACAATGCAATCCCGTGCCCAGCAGAAACAATTTGACAGACCGGATAGCAATATGTTTAAAATTCTGTGACCAGGTTATTCCCCTCTCTCTTTTATAATAATAGGAAATGTACATTCCTGTACCGGCAATAAGCATAAATGAAGGCTGCAGTAGATCCCAAGAATGCAACCCATGCCAGGGATGATGAAAGAATTGGTTCAGGATAGCACCAAGTATGCCTCCCGGTTCAAGCTTTTTGAGCGACTCATAAACCGAGCAGCTTTCGGCAGCCAGCAATATCATGATGATGCCGCGCATTACATCAATGGACAGTATTCTTCCGGGCTTTTGGGAAATTACGGGTTCCATACAGGAAAATTGGATGATGTTAGGTTAACTTAAATAAAGTTAATGCTTTATTCGAGTTTTCATCCAATCTCAGGCAAATTCGGCATCGCCAAAAAACTCAGGTCGATGAAAGTCTGGCTTAGGTGCTACAATATTTTTCCAGGCCAGGAAATGCGGCTGGGTAAGATCATCACCACACTTATAAAAGTTAACCCGGCATTTTCTCGCTTTTAACTGGTTAACTTGATGAAAGCAAAACAACTGCACAGGTATCACCAGCATCAAAGTCCAATTAATGGTTGGGTTAGGATCGCCTTTCTTTTGATGGATGGTTCTCTCGTATTTTATAGTTTCCAGCAATTCTGCAGGCAATGAGGCTCTTGTTTCGCCCGGTATTCCAAATCCACCCAGGCAAGTTCCCAGTCTATTAAACTCCAGGTTATAGTATGATCTGTCATTACCAAAGGCTATGAAAAACTCTACGCAGCTATCTTTATAAACAGGGTCGTTGGTATTGCGGTAGCGGGCCAGTACTTCATGTTCCTCCACATCATATTTAATAAATATGCAATCGTTGCCATGGGCTATTTTGAAGGAGACTTTTGGCAGATCATAGTATTCGGGATATTCCGGCCAAGGCTGGATGTTGATCTTGTGACTTCTCTCCCGTTCCAGCAGGGGAATAATACTTCCAACAGGCGTAATTTGATTGACACCCGGCAGTCGTGATATGTATAGGTTGTTCTCGACCATAATAAAACCGGGGCAAAAATAACTTAGTAAAGTTATAAAATGTGTGCGCACACATAAATATATTTTCAATATTTTCGCTTGCAGCAGGTTCGGGGCATCCGGAGTGTTTTTTGCTGTTCCTGTTTTTAATCTTTTTAAGTGATCTATGAAAAAATTCAAAGGCTTATTCACGCCCTTCTTGCTTACCATTTCTTTATTATTTACAGGATTTTCAGTATCAGCCCAGACTTCAAAAAATACTTTTTCATTAAGCAAGACCGACTTTTTGCTGAATGGAAAACCATTTGAAATCATAAGCGGTGAGATGCACCCTGCCCGCATCCCCAGAGTTTACTGGCGCAACCGCATCCAAATGGCAAAAGCAATGGGTTGCAATACCATCGCAGCATATGTGTTCTGGAACTATCATGAAAGCAAACCAGGCGTATTTGATTTTAAGACTGATAACCATGATATAGGCGAGTTCATCAAAATTTGTCAACAGGAAGGCATGTGGGTGATTCTTCGTCCCGGGCCTTATGTATGCGCCGAGTGGGATTTTGGTGGGATACCATCCTACCTATTAAAAATTCCTGATATAAAGATCCGCTGCATGGATCCGCGTTATATGGCAGCTGCTGAAAGATATATGACGCACCTGGCTGCGATTGTTAAACCGCTTTTATGTACCAACGGCGGACCGATATTAATGGTTCAGGTTGAAAACGAATACGGCAGCTACGGCAATGACAAGACCTATATGGAAACCGTGCGCAACATATGGATCAAAAACGGAATTAGCGTACCTTTTTATACCGCTGACGGTCCTACAGCATTTATGCTGGAAGCCGGAAATGTGTACGGTGCAGTAATCGGTTTGGACAGCGGCAGCAGCGAAGCTGATTTTGATGAGGCAAAAAAACGTAACCCAAATGTACCTGCGTTTAGCAGCGAAACCTATCCTGGCTGGTTAACTCATTGGGGCGAAAAATGGAACAGACCGGATACCGCAAGTCTGCTGAAAGAAGTAAAATTCTTACTGGATACCAAACGCTCATTCAACCTGTATGTGGTACACGGTGGGACCAACTTTGGTTTTACTGCCGGGGCGAATGCCTTTACACCAACCCAATTTCAGCCGGATGTAACCAGCTATGATTACGACGCGCCGATAAATGAGCAGGGGCGACCAACTCCAAAATATTTTGCGTTACGCAAACTGATCTCCAGATATGTGAAATACAAAATACCGGAAGTGCCAAAACCGGTAGAGACCATGACCATTCCCGAGATAAAAATGCAGGCCTACTCTACTGTTTGGGCCAATTTGCCGGTACCGATAAAGTCTCCTCAACCTAAACCGATGGAGGCATTGGATCAATCGTCAGGATATGTTTTATATAGAACCAAACTGATCGGCCATAAAAGCGGCAAACTGACCATCACCGAGCCGCATGACTATGCTACCGTATTCTTAAACGGCAAGTATGTTGGCAAGGTAGAACGCGACAGCGGTAAATGGAGTATTAACCTGCCTAAATCTGACGTGAAAGACCCTGTCCTTGAAATATTTGTGGAAGCGATGGGTCATATCAATTTCGCTCAGTATATGATCGACCGCAAAGGTATTACCGACAGGGTGACCTTAAACGGCATGACACTGATGGATTGGGATATTTATAAACTGCCATTTGACAATCAGTACATTTCAACACTAAAACCTGCCGCCATCAATCCAGAAAAGAATGGTGCATTCTTCAAAGGAAGCTTTAATCTCGATAAGGTAGCCGATACTTACATCGACCTAAGTAAATATAAAAAAGGTGCGATTTGGGTGAATGGCCATAATCTGGGGCGCTATTGGGATATCGGTCCGCAGAAACGGCTGTATTGCCCGGCTCCATGGCTGAAGAAAGGTAAAAATGAGGTACTGGTATTCGACCTGCATCAAACCGAAGCAACTTCTGTATCAGGCGAAAACACATTAGAATAACCGTTGAACAATTATAAACCAAACTATAAACTATGGATCGCAGAGACTTTATCAAACAAAGCGCACTGGCTACTGCCGGACTAACCATCCTCCCCGCAGGTTCACTTTTTGCAGACACTACCAAAGTACGATTGGGCTATATCGGCGTCGGGCTTCGAGGGCGTAATCATATACAGGAAGGATTATTGAGAGATGATGTAGAAATTGTAGCCATCTGCGATACCCAGGAAAGCTCACTGCAATACTGTCGCGAGCAATTTAAGAAAGCCGGCAAAAAGCAGCCTATTGAATATACAGGTGGTTTGGACGCTTATAAAAAATTGCTGGACCATAAAGATATCGATGCGGTGATCATCGCCACTCCATGGCAATATCATCATCCTCAAGCCATTGATGCTATGAAAGCCGGCAAATATGTCGGCTGTGAAGTTATAGCCGGGTTATCTGTTGACGACCATTGGGATATCGTAAAAACATCGGAGCATACCGGCGTTCCTTATATGACGTTGGAGAATGTATGCTATCGCCGCGACGTGATGGCTGCTTTAAATATGGTTCGCAAAGGGTTGTTTGGGGAGATCATCCACCTGCAAGGCGGTTATCAGCACAATTTGCGTGAAGTATTATTTAACGACGGCAAGCACTTTTATGATCATGGAGTAGAATTCGGGCCTAATGCCTTGAGTGAAGCGCAATGGCGTACACAGTTTAATATCGACCGTAATGCCGATATCTACCCTACCCACGGCGCCGGGCCATTGATGCACTATGCCAACATCAACTATGGCAACCGCTTTACCAACCTGGTTTCGTTCTCATCAAAGTCAAGAGGATTAAATACTTATATTGAGGAAAAATCCCCTGGCCATCCGAATGCGAAGATCAACTTCAAAAATGGCGATGTGACTACGACCTTGATCAATTGCGCTAATGGTGAGACAATAATGTTAAGCCACGATTGTCATTTGCCTCGGCCATACTCATTAGGATTTAGGGTGCAGGGTACCGAAGGTATCTGGATGGATCTGAACGAATCAGTTTATATCAATTATAAAAGCCAGAAAGAAGACGAATGGGATCCGTCCAAAAAATGGTTTGAACAATATGATCACCCACTTTGGGCAAAATATGCCGACAAAGCATCCGGGGCGGGTCATGGCGGAATGGACTATTTTGTATTCAATGCATTTGTAGAAGCAGTTAAGAGAAAAGGCCCTACTCCTATTGATGTTTATGATTCAGTTACCATGAGCGTGATTACTCCGCTTTCCGAAAAATCAATAGCTACGGGAAACCAACCACAGGAATTCCCGGATTTTACCAAAGGCAAATGGAAAGACCGTAAATCGACCTTTGCTTTGGATGACAGCGGGTTTTAATAACAATTTGAGTTTATGCCCCGTAGGGTCTACCGCTTTGTAGTATTCGACCCAAAGGTTATTTTTTGCCCTGTAAGGGCTACCCATTTCAAGTAGGCAAACTATGCATGTCGGTTAAGGGTAGCCTCTACGAGCAATGTCATTAAGTTAAGGATTAGTATGCTGGTTTAAAGTTTGAATAGGTTCGGAATTTACTTTTTGAGTGTTTATTTTTTATTGTTCTCTCAAAGGCCCGGCCTTTTCTTATGGGTAACGTG
>NZ_DATCRU010000060.1:0-97221 GCF_036568825.1 Mucilaginibacter sp.
GCAATGGTTATAATTTACCTGGATACCGCCGCCGCTCACATTATTCAATTGTACGAAGTTACCTGAAGGGAATGGACCGTTCATGTTCAGGAACTGGTTATTGTTTACCTTAACAGTTTTACACTGCATCGCGTTAACACCGGCCCTTACATTGGTAACAAAACAGCTATCGATAGTTACGTTAGTGCAATTGTTAAGCTGGATACCATCGTTGGTCGTATTCATAACTTTACATTTGGTGATGTGTACGTTGCTGCAATTGTTCAGCTTTATACCTATAGAACCACCATTACCCAGGTTGATCGAGTCGCCGCTAATAGTAATATTACTTTGATTACTTAAGCTGATGGCTGCTGAGGCCTTATATATAAATTTTGTTGAAGAGCTTGACGTGCCTGTTTTTCCAGTTGTGCCGGTCGTTCCGGTTGTACCTGTTTTGCCGGTTGTTCCTGTCGTACCGGTTGTACCTGTTTTTCCAGTTGTACCCGTTTTGCCGGTTGTTCCGGTAGCACCAGTGCTTCCAGTTGCGCCTGTAGTACCGCCGGATGTGCCGGTTCCTGTAGGCTTGCCGTTGTCATCTAAACTTGTGGTTTTAACTGAAGCTGGAACAACTGAGCTGTCCTTTTGACATGATGTGAAAACTGATGCGGAAAGCATTGTAATGCCTAACATTACGCTCATCCACGAGGTGGTTGGTCTGCGTTTTAGAATCATAATAGTTAAATCAATTATGGTCTTTTGTACGGTGTCAATTAACCAATAGTTACATAAAAATCTGATTTTCAGAAAATAAGTTAATTTTTGCTATTAAAAAGTATGGTTAATGTTAAAATTGAAGTGTATGAGAGAAGTGGTTTGACGAGCAGGAAGTCGCTTATTTATACTAAGTTACGTCACTTACCTCAACAAGGTGGTGACAGCATTTTGTCGTCAAATAAAAAAATACAAATAATTGATTTTGAGGTGTTCATTTATGCTAATCGGTGTTCACATCGTGAGTGTGAACACGTCTTTTATCAACTTTTTTTATTTCAATGGATACAACTATTTATTAATTAAAATTGTATGTTGAGTTGTGATCACGACAGGGCAGCAAATCATAGCCGAATGGTATAAGCGGAAAAACTGGGAGCAGTTTCCCTTTCAGCAGGAAATGGAAGCGGCTTACCTGGGCGGATATTCTGGTTTGCTGAATGCGCCAACCGGTAGTGGAAAAACCTTCGCGCTGTTTTTACCTTTCCTGGCGGATTACATCAACAAGAATCCCGATACCTGGCACACACGCCTGAATAACGGACTGATGATGCTTTGGATAACGCCACTGCGCGCATTAACAAATGACATCAGGAAAGCGATGCAGGAAGTTTGCGATGAGATCGGCCTGCCCTGGAAGATCGGCACACGTACGGGTGATACACCCGCAGCAGAAAAGCAAGCCCTGAAAAAGAAACTGCCCGAAGTGCTGCTCACCACGCCTGAAAGCCTGCACCTGATGATGGCGCAAAAAGAATATCCTAAAATATTTACGCAACTACAAGTAGTAGTGATCGATGAATGGCATGAGTTGCTGGGAACGAAACGAGGAGTCCAGGTGGAGTTGGGAATGTCCAGGCTCAAGGGGCTTGCTTCAGTTGGCAGTTCTCAGTTTGCAGTGGGCAAAACTCAGTTTACAGTTGGCAGTCAGCAGTGGGCAGGTAACACGGAAGGTAACAGAATGCAAAGCAGCAAACTGCAAACTTCCAACTGCAAACTAAAAATCTGGGGTATCAGTGCTACTATCGGCAACCTGGAACAAGCATCGGAGGTACTACTTGGCAATAATTTTCCGAAGGAACAGGTGAAGATGGTTCGCGCATTCATTGATAAGAAGTTGGTGATCAAATCAGTCATTCCTGAAAATATTGAGAGCTATTCCTGGTCGGGGCATATTGGGATAAAGCTGCTGCCGCAGGTGATGGATCTGGTAGCTAAAAGCAAGACGACGCTGATATTTACCAATACCCGGTCGCAATCGGAGATATGGTATCATGCTATTTTGGATAATTACCCTGAGTATGCAGGTATTATGGCTATGCATCATGGCTCGTTGGATAATGAATTGCGCAATTGGGTAGAACAGGCCTTACATGCAGAAGCATTGAAAGTAGTGGTATGTACATCAAGTTTGGATCTTGGGGTTGATTTTCGTCCGGTGGATACGGTGATACAAGTGGGCAGCCCTAAAGGAGTAGCAAGGTTTATGCAGCGGGCAGGCCGTAGCGGGCATGCTCCAGGAGCGATATCCAGAGCTTATTATGTGCCGACTCACTCTTTGGAATTACTGGAAGGCGCTGCACTAAAACAAGGCATCAAACAAGGTATCTATGAGAGCCGGGATCCAATGTTGCTTACTTACGATGTATTGGTGCAATACATGGTTACGCTGGCGGTTTCGGATGGTTTCAGGGCCGATGATCTGTATCATGAAGTAAAAACCACCTATGCTTTTGCTGATCTTACCCGAAAAGAATTTAACGAGTTGCTGGAATTTGTAACCCACGGCGGTAATGTGCTTGCCCAATACGATGAGTTTCTGAAAGTAGAAGTTGAGAACGGTTTATACCAGGTAAAAAGTCGCCGGGTAGCCATGCGGCACCGGCTGAGCATTGGTACTATTACCAGCGACGTGAGCATCAGGGTAAAATGGCTGAGCGGGAAAAGTTTGGGAACTATTGAGGAATCTTTCATTTCAAAATTAAAACCCGGAGATAACTTTTGGTTTGCGGGACAAAGCCTGGAATTTATCCGTGTGAAGGAAATGAGCGCTTATGTCAGGAAGTCGACTGCCAAAAAAGGGATAATACCGAGCTGGATGGGCGGACGGATGCCTTTATCATCACAACTCTCAGCTGTGTTTAGGGATAAGCTGGATGAAATGGCGCACGGCATAGAAAATGATGAAGAAGTGATCGCTCTTAAACCTTTATTCAATTTACAGACGGAGCTATCGCATCTCCCTCAAAGCCATGAGTTTTTGATCGAATCCTTTCATTCGCGTGAAGGACATCATTTGATATTTTATCCTTTTGAAGGAAGATTGGTGCACGAGGGAATGGCCTCATTACTGGCTTACCGGATTTCGAAGATCAAGCCGTTCTCATTTTCCATCGCCATGAATGATTATGGATTTGAGCTGCTGGCTGATGACGAGATCCCGATAGAGATGGCTTTGGAGGATGCCAGTTTCTTTTCTATCGATAACCTGCTGGATGATATTTTGCATAGCCTGAACGCCAACGAGATGGCAAAAAGAAAATTCAGGGATATTGCACATATAGGCGGACTGGTTTTCACTGGTTATCCCGGCCAGCCGGTAAAAAGCAGACATTTGCAGGCATCTACATCATTGTTATTTGACGTCTTCAGCGAGTATGAACCGAATAATCTTTTGGTACGGCAGGCATATAATGAGGCCCTGGCTTTCCAACTAGAGGAATTCAGATTAAGAGAGGCTTTGCAGCGTATCGTTACTCAAAATATCATTTTGAAACAAATAGACCGGCCTACGCCATTTGCCTTCCCTATCATGGTAGACAGCCTGGGCAGGGAGCGCCTTACTACTGAAACGATGGAAGAACGTATTGCCCGGTTGACAAGACCTTATGATCCTGACGAAGAGACGCAGCAAAGAAAACCAGAAAAATCAAAAGGCAGGACAATGAGACGTGGCCTGTGATGAACAATTCTTAATTTGCGTTTGAGAAGAAAAGATTTTAAAAAAGGGGATGAAGGAGCACATAACTATCCCCTGTGCTGTACTGTAATACTGCATAACCTAAAAAAATACTTTTAGGCAATTGGTCCGGTTAATCGAATAACTTCCTACCTCTAACAACTATCGTAGCGATAATTAACACTATCGGTAAAACACATACGATTACCCCGCTTAATGTTTGCGCACTCATTGGTTTTTGAATTATGGTTTTTTATTTCTGCAAATACCGTGCCTGTTTTAAATAACCTGCTGTTTATTAACAATTTAACCCTTTTATATAAATTAAAATATTGTCACTCAAATCAATTGGGAACTATATTCCGCAAAAAGTGTGGAAAACTTTTGGATTTTGTGTAAAATTTTCCACAATAAAATATTGAAAATCAGAAGTATATTATAAGTAACTAAAGTAAGTTTAGCGTCAAATTATTAATACTTATATTGCTATTAGTCAGCGTATTCGTTTATAAAAACGGCAGATTGAAATAGATTAAACTTTATAGGGAGTAGTTGTAAGGGTTATTCATTGTATTCGACAAATAAATATACATAAAATATATAACATTTTGATAATGAATATGAAAAAAGTTAATCTGATCGTTGCTGCGCTGCTTTTTTCGGTGCTAAGCGCATGCGGACAGGGACAATCGAAGGAAAAAGTTGTTGCCGGAAGTTCTGAAGATGTAAAAATTTATCCTGAAGCAAAGCCCAGTTCTTATTGGAAAAAAGTATTATCTCCAGACGCATATGACATCATGGTGAATAAGGGAACCGAACCCCCGTTTCACAATCCGTATTGGAATAATCACGAAAAAGGCATCTATGTAAGTGCGGCTACCGGCAAGCCCTTATTCAGTTCGGATGCCAAGTTTGATTCGGGTACAGGCTGGCCAAGCTTTTTTAAGCCTATAGATCCGAAAGCGATCATGGTCGTTAAAGATTACTCGGACGGAATGGTGCGCGATGAGGTGGTTGAACGCAGTACGGGGTTACATTTGGGACACGTGTTTGATGATGGCCCTGCGCCAACCGGCTTGCGTTATTGCCTGGATTCGTATGCGCTGAAGTTTGTGAAAGCGAAGTGATTCACGTAATATAATTAATGAAGTATGTCATTTCGACGAACAGATTGGCCTAAGGTGATGGGTGAGGAGAAATCTTATACAAGCGACTCGCAGACTTTGCATGGTGCATAAGATTTCTCTTCGCCCCCATTCACAGCCTTGCCGGCTCATCGAAATGACATTGGGTTTCTATTAATTATTATTAATCTTCCTTTACCACCCTCTTCAAAGCAACTTTACTACCCTGTTTCACCTGCAGAAAATACACACCGTTTAATCCTAATGGGAAACTCTTGCTAAACTCGCCGGCTGTCATTTTCTCGCTCCAGATCAGTTTGCCTTCGCTATCGGTAAACTTTACTTCGGCAGCAGTTTTTGAAGCGAGGTTGAACATCAGCAGGGTCTTGCCGGAAGAAAACTCCGGTACCAGGTTCAGATCACGTAATTCTAAATCGGCTTTTTCGCTACCGGTTACATTCTTTACTTTTTCAGGCGACGCATCGCTTACTCTGAAGCTAGTATGCGTGCTGATTCCGTCGTTGCCGGTATTGGTATAGTCAAAACGTTGCACATTACGGTGACGGAAGTTTTCCCGCTCGCGCATCCGGAAATTGAAATTGCGCATGTGATCATTAAAGAACTCATTCCGGTCGCCATCGCCATTCATCCGGTAATTAAATGTAAAGGTTGAATCGCCTCCATCAGGCCTTCTCATTCTGAACTTAAACACATGTTTTGCGCTGTCATTAAAAAAGCGATGATTTTCAGTCAGGTCATCATCGTTAAAAAAACGGCGATTGTAGATCATATTCCTTCCGGTATCGGTTAATGACCGTTTTCTGAGAACAATGTGCTGTCTTCCATTAGTTTCAGGGCCGCTCAGGTTATCAATGTCTTTCAGTGCTTGCTCGCGCTCGGCAGGCGAAAGTTCTTTAATATTTTTACCGTTAATGGTCGTATCGCCATTCATAATGGTGATATCCATATTCTTGTTACCTTGTGCAAAAACTAACAGCGGCAAAGTCATTATTCCTATAATGCTTAGCGCAAATATTAGCTCGAAACCTGGTTTTGTCCAATGCCTGTTCATGCGATATTGCTTAAATTTATAAAGTCAAAGTTAACAAGCAGTTCAATTACAAGGTGTTAAATCCAAGCCTCAATATGTTAAAAATTGTTAAATGCAGATGATTTAAGCGTATTTGAAATATTTTTGTTACAGGGATGAAGAAGAAAAGTATAGGCCTTATAATTGGTTTGATGGGATTTGCACTTTTGGGTGTAATGTCTATGCAGTTTTATTTTTTGCGCCAGTCGTATCAAACGCAGTCTGATCTGTTTGACCGCTCGGTGAATGACGCACTAGGTAATGTCGTATCTAAACTCGCCAAACAGGATGCGATCAATTTCCTGAACAAGAAAGCGCAGGTATTTGACAAGCAACAAAGCCAGAAGGATAGCACCAGTCACCGCAGTTTTGTAAAATCGGTTGAAACCAAGTACACTAAGGTAGTTTTTGGTATTAAAAAGCCTGCCAAAAAGAAGCTTACCGCACGCGAAAAGAGATTAAACTTGCTGCGCGATAGTCTGAAGAAAGTAATACTGAGTAACCAGCTGGACGAGGAATTCTACACTATGGCCCAATCCGGTGAGTTGAACCTCCATTTTCGCTATGAAGAATACACCGATGAGTTTGGCAACATACATCAGCGTATGACTGACCCCAAAATTGTACGGGTACCTGTCAGTCCTTCGTATAAGAGGAAGCCTATGAAACTGCACAAGTACGATACTTTGCTGGTTGACTATATGGATCCGCAATTCGGCAAACAGGTGATACCGGTAGTACAGGTTAATCCGCTTTGGCAGCGTGAACAGGAAAGAAAAAGAAGCGAACGCAGGTTTCAGGAAGTGAAAAAAATGCTTGAGGACGACTCGATAGAAAATCTTCATAAAACCATTCAACCGGCAAATGTAATTGCCAACCTGGCAGACGAATATCAAAAATCTAACGAGCCCCTGGCCAAGCGACTTAACCCGTTCTGGATTGATTCGCTGTTGCGTTTTGAATTACATAATAAAGGAATTTTCCTGCCTTTTACTTATTCGGTAAGCACCTTTAATAGCGATTCGCTGCTTTACACCAATGTTTCGTACACTGATGGCAGCAACGCTAATATCATTCCGGCCAATTCTTACCAGGTGCCGATTTTTACCAAAGAGGTAATTAACGACCCTGGCAGGATCAAAATATCTTTCCCGCAAAAAAATTCGCTGATACTCGAAAAAATGACCGCCTCGATGGCCACTTCGGGTGCCTTGTTGCTGGTACTGATCGTTTGCTTTGGTTACACCATCTTCTCCATCCTTCGTCAAAAGAAGATATCAGAGATGAAGATGGATTTCATCAACAATATGACCCACGAGTTTAAAACCCCGGTATCAACAATCATGATCGCCAGTGAAGCATTGAAGGATCAGGAGATAATGGAAGATAAGGGCCGTGTGGCACGACTGGCGAATATCATTTTTGAAGAAAACCAGCGGCTGGGTAATCATATCGAACGCGTATTAAATATAGCCCGTATTGAAAAGAACGAATTCAAGCTCGACATAAAAAAACTGGATGTAAACGAGATGGTGACCACCGTACTGGATAGCATGTCGCTTAAGCTGCAGAAATACCAGGTGATTGCCAATCTGCATTTGGATGCTCAAAGCCCAATGATTGAGGCTGATGAACTGCATTTTTCGAATGTGTTGTATAACCTGATCGATAATGCCATAAAATACAGCCCGAACGTACCTGAAATTACTATAAGCACCTTTAACAAAAATGATGAGGTGGTTATCCGCGTGGCCGATAAAGGCATAGGCATGAACCGCGACCAGCAGTCCAAAATATTCGAGCAATTCTACCGCATCCCGACAGGTAACCTGCACGATGTGAAGGGATTTGGCCTTGGCTTAAGCTATGTAAATACGATTGTAAAGAAACTGAACGGAACGATAAGCGTTAAATCTGAAAAGGAAAAAGGCTCTGAGTTTGAGCTTAAATTTCATATATCCTAAAGCATGAAGAAAATATTATTAGTAGAGGACGACCCCAACCTTGGCTTACTTTTACAAGACTACCTGCAGTTGAAGGGCAAATTTGAAGTGGTTTTGTGTAAAGACGGCGAGGAAGGATTAAAGGCATTTACCAAACAAAATTTCGACCTGCTAATACTGGATGTAATGATGCCCAAAAAGGATGGGTTCACGCTTGGTAAAGAGATACGGAAGTTCAATACCCAGGTCCCTATCATCTTTGCTACCGCGAAAGGCATGATAGAAGATAAAACCCAGGCATTTAACTTGGGCGGCGATGACTATATCACCAAACCTTTTCGAATAGAAGAACTACTCCTTCGCATCAATGCCTTATTGAAAAGGGTAAACAACAGCGAGAAAAGCGAAGAAGAAAAACAAACTCACTTTAAGATCGGACGATACGATTTTGACTATACCTCACAAATGATCTCGGCCGGCGATGTACAGCAGAAATTATCAACCAAAGAAGCTGAACTGCTACGCCTGCTCTGTCTGCGCAAAAACGAGGTACTTACCCGCGAAGAAGCTCTGCTAAACATCTGGCACGATGATAATTACTTTAACGGCCGTAGCATGGATGTTTTCCTGAGCAAGATACGCAAGTACCTGAAGGATGATTCAAATGTCGAGATCATCAATGTGCACGGTCGCGGGTATAAGCTACTGATCAATTAATCAGCATTCATGTCTTCACCAAAGTGGATAATATTCCCGTTATTATCCAAAATGCTGAATTGTTTCATCCGCCATGGCTTTTCTTCCAGTTTACCATTAGGATGTATAATGCCGAGCGGTTCATATTTCGCATATAGCTTGTCAATTTCTGTCACGTTGATATAACATCCTGTATTTTTAGGTATGGCAGGATCATCAGTCGGCCATAGATGCAGTTGCACTTTTTCCTTGCTTAAAATAAGATAGCCTTCCCAGCTTGAGTGGAAGGTAAAGCCCAGTTTTTCAGTATAAAATTTAATAGTTTCTTCTTCATTTAATGAAGCCAGGATAGGTACGGCAGATTTGAGCATGTTCAGATAGATTTATCGGCCTAAAATAGTGATTCCGTGTAACAAATTTGTTAAGCGATCAACGCAATAAATTCAATATAAAATAGATAGGTTTGTTTATACTTAATTATTAACTGATCTTATAATGAAAAGAAAATTACTCTTTTCCGGCATTTTGTTTGCCGGGATAGCGGGTTCTGTTTTTGCCCAGGAGGCACCCGATGCCGCGGCGGTCCAAAAGATACGCGATGAGGGATTGAACCATTCTAAAGTAATGGAAACCGCCTTTTATCTTACCGATGTTGCCGGTCCGAGACTTGCTGGCTCTCCGGGTCTGAAAAGGGCGCAGGACTGGGCTGTAAACCAATTAAAGAGTTGGGGTTTGGAGAATGCTAAACGGGAGCCGTGGGGCAAGTTTGGCAAAGGCTGGGAAGTGCAGAAGAATTATGCTGCGATAACGGTTCCTTATTATCATGCCATTATAGCAATCCCCAAAGCCTGGACAGCCGGAACAAACGGCCCGATAAAAGGCGAAGTAATGTTGGTTAAAGCTGATACAATAACCGATCTGGATCAATACAAAGGAAAGCTTGCCGGTAAAATTGTAATATTCGATACTAAGACCAAATTGGCCGGTGGTACAAAGCCAGATCTGACCCGCTATACCGACGAAGAGCTCGACAAGATGGCCAAAGCCACATCGCAGCCTTCTCAACGCAGGGCTTTTGATCGTAACTCACCTCAATTTGTTGCTATGCAAAAGGCACGAGCCTTGCGCACTGCTGTTGGTAAATTTTTGCAGGAAGAAAACGTGGGTTTGATATTAAGCCTGGCCCGCGGAACAGATGGCACTGTGTTTACTACTAACGGTGCATCCTATGCTGATACGGCAAAAATCGCTGCTCCTGAGTTGGAAACTAGTGGCGAAGATTACCTGCGCATTTTGCGCCTGGTAAAAGCAGGGCAGAAAGTAGAAATGGAAGCTGACATCAAAACGCAATTCTTTACCGATGATTTGCAGGGATATGATGTAGTTGCCGAAATACCAGGAACAGATAAAAAATTGAAAGACCAGCTCGTAATCATCGGCGGTCACCTTGATTCGTGGCATGCTGCTACCGGGGCCACGGATAACGCTGCCGGAAGCGCTGTAATGATGGAGGCGGTGCGCATTTTAAAGGCGATAGGATTTAAACCAAAACGTACGATACGTATCTGTTTATGGAGTTCGGAAGAACAAGGCTTGTTTGGATCGCGCTATTATGTACTGAACCACTTTGGCGATCCTAAAACAATGCAATTAAAACCCGAGCAGGCCAAAGTATCGGCTTATTATAACCTGGATAATGGTACAGGAAAAATACGCGGCATTTATCTGCAGGGTGATTCGCTTGCCGGAGCTGTGTTTAAACCATGGTTTGAGCCTTTTAAAGATCTTGGCGCAGGTACTATTACCATCAGCAACACCGGTGGTACCGATCACTTGTCGTTTGCAGCAGTTGGTATTCCGGGGTTCCAGTTTATTCAAGAGCCAATGGATTACGGTACCCGCACGCACCACAGTAACCAGGATACATATGATCGTTTGAGTGAAGATGACCTGAAACAAGCCGCTACGATCATTGCGTCGTTTGTGTACAATACCGCTCAGCGCACAGAAATGATACCGAGAGGGGAATTACCTAAGGCACAGAGCACTAACTAATGTGGAATAATAAATGGTAATTTAAAACCTCCGGTTATCACGGAGGTTTTTTTATTTTGCAAAAAACTAAGCGCTTAGTTGCATTTTGAATTTAAGTTTTATATCTTTAATATAACCAATTGTACTGAGCGCCTAATTACGCTAAAATAAATTCGTAACATCATGGAAATTAAAGAATTAACTCGTGCGGAAGAGCAGATCATGCAGGTGCTTTGGCAGCTTAAGAAAGGTTTTGTAAAGGATGTAATAGATGCCCTGCCCGAGCCTAAACCGGCATACAATACCGTATCTACCTTCATCCGCATTCTTGAAGCTAAAGGCTTTGTTGATCACACCGCTTTTGGCAAAAGCCACGAGTATTTCCCTATCATCAGCAAAGAGCAATACCAGGGATTTGCAACCGAGAAACTCTTAAGCGGGTATTTTGACAATTCGGTAAAACACATGTTTTCCTTTTTCGTGAAGAAGGAAAAAATCGACCTAAAAGAAGCTGACGAGATCATGAAACTGATCGAAAAACTCAAAGAAAAATAGAAACTATGAGCTGGTGGCAATATTTACTGCTGGTAAACCTTTACCTGGTATTATCCTACGGTTTTTATTATCTGTTACTACGCAGGGAAACTTTTTTCCACCTGAATCGCCTTTTTTTAGTTTCAACAGCTATTTTTTCATTTTTTATTCCTGTAATCCATTCTGACTGGGTAAAAAATTTATTCATTACTCAAAAGGTACAGCACACTCTGTATGCTTATGCCAAACCAATATTGGTTTATCGTTTTAAAGACATCGAAGAGCACCACCTTACCATTGGCCAAATATTGGTGATCATTTATGCTATAGGCGCTGCCATATTGATCACCCGGTTTATTTTACAACTCATATCCCTTAAAAAAATAATAGATACACCGGAAGAAACAGCCGGTGCATTTTCGTTTTTCAGAAGAATTAAACTTGGCGGCAATCTCGATAACCTGGAAATCATAACTGCTCATGAGCAGGCACACGCCAATCAATGGCATACCGTTGATGTGCTGTTAATAGAAGCGGTTGCCATCATCAACTGGTTTAACCCGATAGTGTACCTGTATCGGCTGGAGATCAAACATATTCATGAGTACATTGCTGATCGGCATGCTTTAGAGAACGGTATCGACAAAGCCGATTACGCTATGTTGCTGCTGAGCCAAACACTAAAAACACCGCATCAACTGGTGACTCCGTTTTTCAATCACAGTTTGTTGAAACAGCGGATCATTATGCTGCAAAAGGACCGGTCGAGATATACTGCTCTTTTAAAATACGGTTTATCAGCACCTTTGTTTGTACTGATGATGATCCTTGCTTCGGTGACAATCGGTAAAACCAATGTAGTAAAAGTGATCAAAAATAAAGCAGAACATCTGTTTGCAACAACGGCTATTTCATTTACCTCTATGCATGCTGCTTCAGTTAAAAAACATGTGAATCATGTTGTTCCTGATCAAGTTATTGTTGAAAAACCTGTTGTAAAGGATTCAGCATATACATTGAATGATCTGGAGCCAGCGCCCACTACCCAACCTGCGACTGCTATTAAGCATACCGAAGAACCTGTTTTTATTACAGTAGAAGAAGAACCACAATTTAAAGGGGGAATTTCTGCATTTTATCGCTTCCTGGGCCAGAATATTCATTATCCTGAAGGCATGCTCGACAAAAACATTCAGGGCAAAGAACTGATTGCAATGACGATTGAAACTGATGGATCTCTGTCTGATATTAAAGTAGTAAAAGACCTTGGTAATGGGGCCGCGAAAGAAGTGATCAGGGTATTGAAGTTGTCACCAAAATGGGAGCCGGGATATCAGAATGGTAATAAAGTAAGGGTGAGGTATACTATACCGATCAGTTTCAATATTTCTAAAGGCCCTGCGCCAGATACTACATCAGAAGCTATAAAAGAAAAAACCAAAGTAGTTATTCCTGATAAGGTGACTTATGTCGTTCCAAAAGATTCTATCCGGAATACAGGTACCGTTCTGATCGGCCTGGATCCAAATATGGATCCGCTTTATGTGGTAGACGGAAAAGCCGTGTCTGATTTGAATAGCTTGAATCCTAATGATATTGCATCCATCAGGGTGCTAAAACAACAACCTGCCAAGGAAGTTTATGCCGGTATTTATGGCAAAAAAGCTTTGAATGGGGTTGTCGTTATTAAAACTAAGGACGCTGTCGAAAAGACCCAGGCGAATCTCAGCAATCCAAAATAAGCCTCAGCCTGTTGCTAACTATTTGATTTTCTGATTGGATTTTATTAAATTTAATAAACCAATCATAAATCAACTGACATCCTTTCACTAAAATTCCCTTGTTATGAACTGGAAAATTATTTTTCAATTGTCCGTATTCGGACTGATTATGGCCGTTGCAACCATATCCCTGATCCCTGAAAAAGTAGAACCCGTCTTCTGGCTGTTTATCTTTATTTTCTCTGCCTATATTATTGCCAAAGCAGTTGGCAGGCGGCACTTTTTACACGGCTTTTGTGTGAGCCTTGTAAATTGTATCTGGATAACAGCGGCTCATATGTTATTTTATAGCACCTACATTGCCAATCACCCAAGTGTTGCAAAAATGTCTGCTGAACACCCTATGCTGCCAACACATCCTCGCCTTGCTATGCTTATTACAGGGGCGGGAATTGGCATAATCTGTGGGTTAATATTAGGTCTGTTCTGCTTCATCGCATCATTCATTGTTAAGAAAAAGGCTGCGGCGTATTAAGTAATTAGCATAATTCACAAGTTTGAGTTGTAAACTTTAGAATAAACATTAATTTTGCGCTGTTAACACATTTAAGAAATGAAACCTTTTGTATCAACATCAACTTACGGATTTTTAAATTGGGTGATGGCTTTTGTCCTGATGTCTTCTCCATGGCTTTTTGGATTTTATCATGTCGGTGGCGCCTCATTCTTTTTACCATTGATCTTCGGGTGGTTGCAATTTATCATGGCTGTATTCAGCAAGCATAAATTCGGTTTTATGAATGTGTTCCCGGTTCCTATGCATTGCTTTATCGATGTTGTAGGCGGATCTTTCCTGCTGGCATCACCATGGGTATATGGTTTCGCAGACCGCGTATTCTGGCCACAATTACTGATGGGCGGTATCGTGTTCTTCCTGGGTGTGTTCACCAGAACATCCCCATTCACTGATGAGCCACAACACGTGTTTAAAGATGGCTTAGGTAACATTACCGATCTTGACGAGCCAATGGCACACGAATAATCAAATTTATAACAGCATAAAAAAAGGCAGATATTTATTCAATATCTGCCTTTTTCTTTTTTGAGGAGTTCGTTTAGAACAACATTTCTCCCGGTGGTGTAACGCCTTTCAAACGCAAATAAGCTACTGTCTGCCCCCTGTGGTGGGTTTGGTGCTCAAATGCTTTATTGATCAATGTAGCTTTTGCCAGGTCTTTTCCGCCCATTTTCATAGTTGCCTGTAATTGATCCGGTGTCATGCCCTGTATGGCAGCGATCACAAAATCATAGCTGTCCATCACTGCTTTGGTGGTAGCTTCTTTGGTTTGAGCTATGGTCTTTTCAGCAGAATTTTTTCCCAGCGGATTAGCTTTGCCGCTCGCAGTGCCTACTATGCCGTAGTTGCCGTCAGCCAGATGCAGCATCTGCCCTGCAAAGGTGCGCATCTCTGGTGTTGGCTTGAAAGCGTACCCGTCTTCAGGCATCGCATCAAGATAGGCTTTAGTGTAATTTTTAGCCCGCTGCCAGTCGGCAATCATCTGGTCTTTGGTTTGCGCATTGGCGCCCACAAAGGCAATTAATAACGTAAATAACAGTGCTAGTTTTTTCATGGTTTAAATATTTAGGTGTGCGATTTCTTATACCTAAGTTAGAGAATATATTCTCCGGTAAGATGAGGTATTTTAAAATGGTGAGATTCACCAACAAAAAAACCCCGATCATAAGACCGGGGCTTCACACACATTAACCATTATAAAACTGAGCTTAACAGCCAATTTTACGAATAGCTTGTTTCTTTACGCTTTCACGCTGCCTTTTCAGCTATTAAGAGCAACCCATCGAGTTACCGCAGTTCAGGCATTTGTAGCAAGTGCCTGAGCGTACTGTAGTGTGACCGCAAACGTTACATGCCGGTGCGTCGCTTTGCACGCCCATGCTCAAATCAAGACTGAGGCCTTGTTTTTTGCTGCCTGTTGCATCCGAAGATACTTTTGCAGGCGATGGCTCGTAAACGTTGGTAGTATCAGGGTTGTAGTCCTCATCTTCCATCTGTGGGTTGCCTGTAACACCTCTTTGTTCGGTGATTACGTGTACCAGGTCGCTGCGATCAAGATACTCATAACCCAGCATACGGAAAATATAATCAATTATAGAAGTCGCACTTTTAATGTTGGCGTGGCCGATCACCATACCTGCAGGTTCAAAGCGGGTAAAGGTGAATTTCTCTACATATTCTTCCAATGGCACGCCGTATTGTAAACCTACAGAAACTGCAATAGCAAAACAGTTCATCAGCGAGCGGAAAGTTGCACCTTCTTTGTGCATATCCACGAAGATCTCGCCCAATGTTCCGTCTTCATACTCACCTGTGCGAACGAACACGGTTTGTCCGTCGATGCTTGCTTTCTGAGTGTAACCACGGCGTTTGTATGGCAGGCTCTTCTTTTGTACTACGCGGGAAAGCTGGCGCATGAAGTGGGTATCCTTGGATTTCTCCATAATAGCCACTGCTGCTTCCAATACTTGCTCAGGAGTAAGGTCGCTTAGCTTTACGTTAGCTGCTTCGCCCAATACTTCTTCTACGCTGTCCAATTTTTCATCAGCTTCTTCTTTTTTGTCAGATTTGGTTGATAATGGCTGAGACAGTTTGCAACCATCACGGTAAAGCGCGTTAGCTTTCAAACCTAATTTCCATGACAGTTCGTAGCAATCTTTAATCTCTTCAACTTTGGCCTCGTTTGGAAGGTTGATAGTTTTTGAGATAGCGCCTGAAAGAAACGGTTGTGCAGCAGCCATCATTTTGATGTGGCCATGTGCATGGATATAACGCTCACCTTTAGCACCGCATTTGTTAGCGCAATCGAATATCGGGTAGTGCTCTGCTTTTAAATATGGAGCGCCTTCGATAGTCATGGTGCCGCATACATATTCGTTTGCTTCGGCAATTTGTTTCCTGGTGAAGCCTAAACCGCGTAGCAGGTCAAAGCCCTGTGCATTGTATTGCTCAGCAGTGAATCCAAGGCGTTTTAAAACATCTTCTCCTAATGTCCATACGTTGAATGCAAAGCTGATCTCGAACGCTGATACAACTGCTTTATCGAGTTTTTCAAGCTCAGCATTGGTCAGGCCTTTTGATTTTAGGCTGTCAGGATTGATGTGCGGAGCACCTTCCAGGCTTGCACTTCCTTTAGCATAGTTAACAATAGCAGTGATCTCATGCTCCTGGTAACCTAAGTTCTGCAATGCTTCAGGTACAGCCTGGTTGATGATCTTGAAGTAACCGCCGCCTGATAGCTTTTTGAATTTAACCAGTGCAAAGTCTGGCTCAATACCGGTAGTATCACAATCCATTACTAAACCGATAGTTCCTGTAGGAGCGATAACGGTGGTTTGTGCATTGCGGTAGCCATATTGTTCACCCATTTCAACTGCTTTGTCCCATGCATTGCATGCAGCTGACAGCAGGTAGTCGGGACATTGTTTCTGATCAATTCCCGGAGGCAGGATATCCAAACCTTCGTAATTTTCAGGTGAGTTATATGCCGCATAGCGGTGGTTGCGCATTACACGCAACATATGTTTCTTGTTTTCTTCGTAACGGCTGAAGGTACCCAACTCTTTAGCCATTTCAGCTGAAGTAGCATAAGCAGTACCGGTCATGATAGCGGTGATGGCACCACCGATAGCACGTGCTTTGTCGCTATCATAAGGGATACCGTTCACCATCAGGGCCGAGCCTAAGTTGGCATAGCCTAAACCAAGGGTACGGTAGTCATATGAAAGCTGTGCCACTTCTTTTGACGGGAACTGAGCCATCAACACAGATATTTCCAGAACAATAGTCCAGATACGGCATGAATGCTCAAAGCCTTTTACGTCGAATACGCGGGTCTTTTCGTCAAAATAGTGTGCCAGGTTGATAGATGCCAGGTTACATGCGGTATTATCCAGGAACATGTACTCAGAGCATGGATTTGACGCGTTGATGCGGCCACCTTCAGGACAGGTATGCCATTCGTTGATGGTGCTGTCAAACTGTATACCCGGATCGGCACAGGCCCATGCAGCAAATGATATATCGTCCCATAATTTCTGAGAAGAGATCGATTTTACAGTCTTGCCATTCATGCGGCCTTTCAGATCCCAGTCTTTGTCTTGTTGCAAAGCATAGAAGAACTCATTTGGAACACGTACAGAGTTATTAGAGTTTTGGCCAGATACGGTGCGGTATGCTTCACCTTCGTAGTCTGAAGAGTATCCTGCAGCAATTAAAGCAGCCACTTTCTTTTCTTCTTCTACTTTCCAGTTTACGAAGCTTTCAATTTCAGGGTGATCCAGGTCAAGGCATACCATTTTAGCAGCCCTGCGGGTAGTACCGCCTGATTTGATTGCGCCTGCAGCACGGTCGCCTATTTTCAGGAACGACATTAAGCCTGATGAATAACCACCGCCTGAAAGTTTCTCGTTCTCGCCGCGGATCTTAGAGAAGTTGGTACCTACACCAGAGCCATATTTAAAGATACGTGCTTCACGCACCCACAGGTCCATGATACCGCCTTCGTTTACCAGGTCATCCTCAACAGAAAGGATGAAACAGGCATGCGGCTGCGGACGCTCGTAAGCTGATGTTGATTTGCTTAACACTTCGGTGATGGGGTCTACGAAGTAGTGGCCCTGTGGCTTTCCGGTGATACCATAAGAAGTATGCAAGCCGGTGTTGAACCATTGTGGTGAGTTTGGTGCAGCAAGCTGACCAACGATAGTATACACGATCTCATCATAGAATACTTCAGCATCCTTTTTTGATGCGAAATAGCCGTAACGCATTCCCCAGTCTTTCCAGCAATTAGCCATACGGTGGGCAACCTGCTTAATGCTTTTCTCAGAACCTGTTGTTCCGTCGGGCTGAGGAACCATTGCCTTGCGGAAATATTTCTGCGCAAGGATATCGGTAGCTACCTGCGACCATGCAGCCGGTACTTCAACATCGTTCATTTCAAACACAGCGTCGCCCGAAGGGTTACGTATCACTGATGAGCGTTTTTCGTACTTGAACAGGTCGTACACGTTCTTTCCTTCTTTGGTAAAGTATCTCCCGACCTTTAGCCCGCCTTTTCCGCTTGGAGCGGTTGCTTTTTTTGAAATGTTTTTGCCCATATCTATATATCTAATAAGTTATTACAGTGTTAAAAAATCCTTAGGGGTTTTTAATCAAATTTATTGTTCAATATAATCGGTATCAATTTGGAGTTTTCCACACGATGTGAAGTGTAACACGATTATCGCAAATGCTTCGCTATAAATATTTGATTTATAGTTTTTTATATCTGTGGAAAACTAAAAAATGAAAAAAAATCGGAGATTTTTCAGTTAATTTTGTTATGTTTTTCGCTTAATAATGAAGTAGTAGATTTTTTAAAGATACGAAAATTTTTAGCAAAGGGCAAAGGGACAAAGCAACGCCATTTTTTCTTTAATATTTAAGTAATAATTAAACCCTGGCATCGTTTGAGGTTCTTATAAACGATACCAAAACGTACTGAGATGAGGAAGATGATTGAAATTTATTGGGACTATTACTTTGTCAATCTCGACAAGTTATTCCTGAAAGTTTGTGCAGCGGCGGTTTATTGAGTTGGCAGTTTTCAGTTAGCAGTGTGCAGTAATATTATATTTACACTGCTAACTGAAAATATATACGTTGCAATTTGTGCCAACGGCCAACTGCAAACTATTCTACTACAGAAACCTTAAGCATATTAGTTTTACCCTGCTTAGTGATAGGCACCGAAGCAGTGTTGATCACTACATCTCCTACCTCGATCAGGTTTTCCGATTTTAATATCTCGTTTACATCAGCAATGGTCTGATCGGTACTTTCCAGTTTGTCATAATAGAAAGCTCGTACACCCCAAACCAGGCTTAATGCCTTTAACAGAGTTTTGTTCGATGTAAATATGTAAGTCCCGGCTTTTGGACGGTGGCTTGATATTTCGAATGCGGTATAGCCGGATACGGTCATCGAAATAATACCCACTGCATTGGTATGTTCAGCCAGGTAAACTGCTGATCCGCATAAGGCATCGCTCAGGTAATTGGCAGGTGCATGAGGTATCGCAGGTTCCAGAGTAGTATTATAAGGATAACCAAGCTCTTCTACATTACGTACGATCTTAGCCATAGTTTCGATAACGATAACCGGGAACTCTCCAACTGAAGTCTCACCGCTTAGCATCACCGCATCGGCGCCGTCAAGAACTGAGTTGGCAACGTCGTTTACCTCGGCACGGGTTGGACGTGGCGTAGTGATCATCGATTCCAGCATCTGGGTAGCCACGATAACTGGTTTTGAAGCTTCACGGCATTTACGGATGATCATTTTTTGCAACAAAGGAACTTCTTCCAATGGCATTTCAACGCCCAGGTCACCACGGGCTACCATCACACCGTCAGTCGCAGCAACAATGGCATCTATATTATCAATCGCTTCAGGTTTTTCAACTTTGGCGATCACACGGGCAGCTTTTCCGCTGCGTGCGATGATGCGTTTAAGCTCCACAATATCCTCGCCAGTACGAACAAACGAAAGACCGATCCACTCCACATCATTTTGCAACGCGAATTCAAGGTTTACCAAATCCTCTTCGGTTAAACTTGGGATAGATACTTTAGTATTAGGAAGGTTTACACCTTTACGCGATGTCAGGATACCGCCGTGAACCACCTCGCAAAGCACAGAATCTTTACGGTTGGTTTCGATTACGCGCATTTGAATTTTTCCGTCATCTAACAGGATGATCTCATTTGGCCTTACATCCTGAGGGAAAGTTTCATACGTTATATATATACGGTTATCATCGCCAATACACTCATGTGTGGTAATATGTATCTGCGAACCGTTCACCAGGTGAATACCACCGTCTTTTACCAGTCCGATACGGATTTTAGGGCCCTGCAAGTCGGCAAGGATACCCACATTTACTTTATATTGTTCGTTTATTTCACGAATGGTATCGATAGTTTTCTGATGATCAGAAGGTCTTCCGTGCGAAAAGTTGAGGCGGCATACATTTACACCTGCCTTTATCATTGACAATAGGATGTCCTTATTGGTTGATGCCGGACCCATTGTGGCAACAATTTTAGTACGGTTGTAAGATAATTTCATATTTATCAGGATTAAACTGGCTGTTTTCTTATTTGGTATCTAAATTAGTGTAGCACATACACTTCTTAAAATCGGCGCTAAAATAAAAGATTTTCCCGTGATTTAATTTTTTTTGGATCAATCTTTACTGCCGCCACTATTTCGGGTATGCGATTAAGCCCAGTGACCAGCTGTTCCAGGTCCACATCATCTATATAATTCCTGATCATCAGGAAATAATCGGCTTTGCGCATTTCGGGAACCAGGTATCCTTCCGATCCTTTATTGGCAATAAAATAAAAGTCTGTTTCGCTGGCTTCCCAATAATATTGGAACATGGAGAAATAAACAGGACCCGATCCGGGTAATAGATCTACTTCCAGGTCGGCGCTGCGGGTAAAACCAAATCTCAGGTGCTTGTTTATGTGATGGCAAATACGGTAATCCTTCAGTGATGTGGTGATGGCGATCAACACAAAATCCAAATCGATCTCAAATTTTAATGTTTTCCTGTTCAAAATCACTAATTTTGCCCGGCTCAAAAATACAAAATAGAAACTCTCACGGTAAAAATTTGTTACTTGTAAATACCAAAAGTTTTTAGATTTGTTATTTGATAGATTTTATTTTTCTTTGCACTGAATTTTATTAATCATTAAACCATTAAAAGTATGTCTGATATCGCTTCAAGAGTAAAAGCTATTATCGTAGAAAAATTAGGTGTTGACGAAAGTGAAGTAACACCTGAAGCTAGCTTCACCAACGATCTTGGTGCAGACTCGTTAGACACCGTGGAATTAATCATGGAGTTTGAAAAAGAATTTAACGTGGCTATTCCTGACGATCAGGCTGAAACTATAGGTACTGTAGGCCAGGCTATCGCTTACCTTGAAAAAAACGTTAAATAAACTCCCTAACCTTATTAAATGGAGTTTAAAAGAGTTGTAGTAACCGGGCTTGGAGCACTTACTCCAATTGGCAACAGCGTTTCCGAATATTGGGAATCTTTGATCAATGGAGTGAGTGGCGCAGCCTTGATTAAGAGTTTTGACACTACAAATTTCAAGACAAAGTTTGCATGCGAGGTAAAGAATTTCGATGCCGACGCATTCCTGGGCCGCAAAGATGCCCGCAAACTTGACCCTTTTGTTCAATACGCTTTATACTCGACCGAGGAAGCGGTAAAAGACGCAGGATTAGACTTTTCAAAGCTTGACACCAACCGTATCGGTGTGATATGGGGATCAGGCATTGGTGGTTTAAAAACCTTTTTAGACGAGGTAGTTGCTTTTGCCAAAGGTGATGGTACACCGCGTTTTAACCCATTCTTTATTCCTAAAATGATAGCGGATATCGCCCCCGGCCATATCTCTATTAAATATGGTTTAAGAGGGCCCAACTTCACTACAGTTTCTGCCTGCGCTTCATCCAACAATTCGCTTATCGATTCATTTAACTATATCCGTTTGGGTAAAGCTAATATGTTCATAACCGGAGGTTCTGAAGCAATCATTAATGAAGCAGGTATTGGCGGCTTTAATGCGATGCACGCTCTTTCAACCCGTAATGATGATCCGGCTACTGCCTCACGTCCGTTTGACCTTGACCGCGATGGTTTTGTTGCCGGCGAAGGTGCAGGAACGATCATTTTGGAAGAACTGGAGCACGCCAAAGCACGTGGTGCCAAGATATATGCTGAAATGATAGGCGGCGGCATGAGTGCCGATGCTTATCACATGACTGCTCCGCACCCTGAAGGCTTAGGCGCTGCATTGGTAATGAAAGCTGCTTTGGAAGATGCAGGCTTAACTCCTGCTGATATTGATTATGTAAACGTTCACGGAACATCAACCCCGATTGGTGACCCGCAGGAAGTTAAAGCAATACAAGATACTTTTGGAGAAGATATTTACCGCATAAATATCAGCTCTACCAAATCAATGACGGGCCATTTGCTTGGCGCCGCCGGTGCTGTTGAGGCTATAGCCGCTATTCTGGCCGTTAAAAATGATATGATTCCACCAACGATCAATCACTTTACTGACGACCCTGCTTTTGATCCGAAAATTAACTTTACCTTCAACGTTGCACAGAAAAGAGTAGTTAGGGTGGCACAAAGCAACGGATTTGGCTTTGGCGGTCATAACGCTTCAGTTATATTTAAGAAGTACGAAGAATAAGTAGATTGAATGCCAATCAGACGGTTTTATAAGCTTTATTTATCCCCCAACAGAAAATACGTAAAATCTTTAAAGAATTTGCTCGGATTCGTTCCGGGCAATTTGTCTTTATACCGATTGGCTTTCCGGCATAAATCCGTAGCCCAAAACGTAAAGAAAGGCGTAAAGAACAGCAACGAACGCCTGGAGTTCCTGGGCGATGCTGTGTTGGGGAGCGTTGTAGCCGAAGTACTCTTTAAATTATATCCCTTTGAAGACGAGGGCTTCCTGACCGAGCTCCGTTCAAAAATCGTAAACCGCAGCAATCTTAACCAACTGGCCCGTAAACTGGGTTTTGAGCAATTGATCCAGTACGATAACCGTATGGTGAATTCCACCCGTCAGGGCTCATTATTAGGGGATGCCTTCGAGGCTTTGATCGGAGCTATATACCTTGATAAAGGCTACGATTTTACCAAAAATTTCCTGGTGAACCATATCATCAAATCGCATATCGATATCCATAAGCTGGAGCAGACCGAAACCAACTTCAAGAGCAAACTCATCGAGTGGTGCCAGCGCCACGGCAAGGATATCACCTTTGAACTTATTGAAAACGGCGATGGTGAAAGTAACAAACTATTTACCGTACAAGCCAGCATAGATGGTGAGATTATGGGTCAGGGCAAAGAATTCAATAAAAAGAATGCAGAGAAGCTGGCAGCTGAGCGGGCTTGTGAAGCGCTGTCTATTTAAGTCGGATTTCGGAATCTCGATTTCGGATTTATTTAATTCCTGCTAATCGAACAAATCCCAAAATCGTGTCAATATAACTTCTGCAACCTCGCCTCCGGTCTATCCTTAGTCTTCAGATAATAATTATAGGATTTTTTAATAAACTGGATCAGCTGGTAATCGTTCCACTCCTTCATATCCTGGTAAGACGGCCTGTAAGCTACCATGAATTTATCGACCTCGTCATCAGAGGACATTTTGGTAACACTTTTTACTAATTCTTTGGTGTACCTTTTATCAACCACACTGGCCTCCTGCTCATTTTTTGCGTACTCGGCAAAACGACGGGCCTGTGCAGGAGTTTTGCCAAAGAGGTTATAAAATGCCGTAATAGGTGAGTTGACAAACTGCCAGAACGGAAGTGATTTACCATCGTTATAAATTCCCTGGCTTCGGTATTCCTTCATTACTTCACTCAATTCCTGTTGCTTGGATTGACTCTTAATCGTCACTTGGTTCAGCTCCACGACGGGCTGCATGTAAACTACCAGATCATCATTACTTGTTATAGTAATTCTCTGGGGGGTATAACCGGTTTTGGTTATCTCCAATGTATCGCCGATTGCGGTTTTAATTCCAAATCCCCCCAATTCATCGCTCATCATTACTGTCTGCGTTTTAAGATCAGTTACTACAGCTTGCGATATCCGGTCGGGTGTACTCTTTTTAAATATAATGCCTTTAATAGTTAATGTTTGTTGCGCATAACCTAAGCCATGCAATAAACAAAGCATTAAAGTACAATATATTAGTTTTTGGGATAAACGCATTCCTGCAAAAGTATATAATGTAAAACGCAAAAAATGTAAAAAGATGTTAATGTTTAGTCGGCAGGTTTGAATAAACATACTATATATCTTGTCCTGAAAAAGGTTGACACTTTTGGGTGAACTAATGTTATTGCCTACATTAGCATTGTTATGATCACCAAAAAACTTTCTGTCTTTTACCTTTTGCCTTTCGCCCTGATAGTTGCGTCGTGCTCACCGAAAGGGCCTTATGCAGTTACCAATAAGTTTTATAAAAACCATGCGGATTCGGCGGTGAAGGTGGTTCAGCTGGAGCAGCCGGCTATGCTGGTGGATAGTACGGGGGCGCAGGTGCCGAGTGAGTTTGTGGGTACGGTGAACTTTAATTTGCGCAAGCCCAATTATGTGATCATCCACTTTACGGCGCAGGATTCGCTGGGGCAAACGCTGCATACTTTCACCATTCAGCAAACGCAGGTGAGCGCGCATTACGTGGTGGGCAAGGATGGCAAGGTGGTACACATGCTTAACGATTACCTGCGGGCATGGCATGCGGGCGTGAGCCGCTGGGGCAGCATCAGCGATATGAACAGCTGCTCGATAGGCATTGAAATCGACAATAACGGCAACGAGCCTTTTACCGGTCCGCAGATAAAGAGTTTGCTGGCGCTGCTGGGTTATTTGAAAAAGACATATAATATTCCGGCTACCAACTTTATTGGTCACCAGGACATAGCCCCCCTGCGCAAACCCGATCCGGGACCGTATTTCCCCTGGAAGACATTGGCCCAACACGGTTTCGGCTACTGGAGCGACGATGTGCTGGAACTGGCCCCCGACAACTTCGACTACACCACAGCCCTGAAACTAATAGGCTACGACACGCGCGATATCTCAGCAGCGATAGTAGCGTTCAAACGTCACTTTGTGCAAACGGATGTGAAGCCACAGCTAACGCAGCTGGATTTGAATGTGCTGTATAATGTGTACCAGAAATATTAGTGGCAGGTTTTCTCTGAGTAGCAGTTGCAGTAGCAACGGCAGTATTTTCTTCAATAAAAAAACTGCCACTGCCACTGCCCGTGCTACTGCTACTTATTAATCTTCGCTGTAAATGAACCGTTAGTAATGGTATAAGCCTGGATAGCTGCCGTGGCATCATTAAATACATACAATTTTAAATACATACAATTTTCCGGAAAAAGTTCCTGAGATAGTTGTGGCCGTAACTGCGGTAATAGTTACCGTTCCCTGCGGGGCCGAGCCGTCAAGGGTATAACTATCGGTGTTGTTAGGCCAAAAAACCAGCGATGCGCTATCTGTCGGGTCAAAAGAAGACGATGCCTGGAAGGTTTGCCCCGCCTTTAAGGTGGCCGGATCGTGTACTACGCTTAAGCCGAAACTAACATCGCTATGTTTACCATTGACAACCTGGTAACCGGTAATTGTTGTTTGAGCTTGGTCGTTCACGTCAACCTCAATTTCTTCGCAATCATTAAAGCTGATGTCGGTACCATTAGCCGTAAGTTTCATGGAAGAATTTGCAGTATTGTCTGGCTTTGGATTATTTGAGCTCTTTTTGCAAGAGCTGAATGTAAGCGCGATAGCTGCTAACGCGATATACATGGGTGATAAGGTTTTCATTATGCAAGTATACGGATTTTTCAGTTGGCGGTTACCGGTTGGCAGTTTGCAGTGAAAATTGTGCCCACTGCAAACTGCTTACTGCAAACTTATTTTTTTACCCAGCCATCCTTCAAAGTCACCGTGCGGTTAAACACGAGCTTATCAGTGGTTGAGTTTTTATCCAGAGTGAAATAGCCTTTACGTATAAACTGGTACCCTTTGCCAGGAACGGCGTTAGCCAGATCGGGTTCTATATAAGTATTTGGCAGTATTTGCAGGCTATTCGGATTCAGGTATTCTTTAAAATCGCCGTCTTCGTTGGATGGATCATCTACCTGGAAGAGGCGGTCGTACAGGCGTACCTCAGCAGTTTTGGCATGAGGCACGCTTACCCAATGGATAGTTCCTTTTACGCTTATGCCGCTGGTATCATGACCTGATTTTGATTCGGGCAGATATTTGCAGTAAACCGTGGTTACGTTACCATCGGCATCCTTATCAAAACCTTCGCAGGTTACAATGTAGGCGCTCTTCAAACGAACACTCAACCCTACTCCCAGCCGGAAGAATTTCTTTGGCGGTTCTTCCATAAAGTCTTCGCGCTCTATCCAAAGTTCACGGCTGAATGGAATATTGCGACCACCATCGCCTCCCTCTACTTCGGGATTATTCTCGCCCCACATTTCTTCAACCTGACCTTCGGGATAATTGGTGATCACCAGCTTTATCGGGTCGAGCACGGCCATACGGCGCCATGCGGTTTTATTCAAATCTTCACGAATACAGAACTCCAGCAGGCTCAGGTCGATCATATTCTCGCGCTTTGCCACACCTATGCGCTCACAAAAATCGCGAATGGATTTAGGCGTGTAACCACGGCGACGCAAACCACTGATAGTCGGCATACGCGGGTCATCCCAGCCATCTACATGACCTTCTGTTACCAGTTGCAGCAGCTTGCGCTTGCTCATCACGGTATAATTCATGTTCAGGCGGGCAAACTCGTATTGTTTGGACGGGAAGATCTCCAGCTTATCAATAAACCAATCATATAGCGGTCTGTGCGGAACAAACTCCAAAGTACAGATAGAATGGGTGATCTCCTCAATAGCATCCGACTGTCCATGAGCAAAATCATACATCGGGTAAATGCACCATTTATCGCCCGTGCGATGATGATGCGCATGTTTAATACGGTACATGATCGGGTCGCGCATGTGCATATTTGGCGATGCCAGGTCGACCTTGGCACGCAGCACTTTAGCGCCATCAGGATATTTTCCATCCTTCATCTCCTCAAACAGGCGAAGGTTTTCTTCGATGCTGCGGTTACGGTATTCGTTACCTTTACCCGGCTCGGTAGGTGTACCTTTCTGAGCGGCAATTTCTTCAGGCGTACTGTCATCTACATAAGCCAAACCCTCACGGATCAGTGTCATCGCGAATGCATACAGCAGATCAAAATAATCAGAAGCATACAGTTCCCTGCCCCACTCAAAGCCCAGCCAGCGGACATCTTCCTTTATGCTGTCAACATATTCTACATCCTCCTTTACAGGGTTGGTATCATCAAACCGGAGGTTAGTCTGACCGCCATACTGTTTAGCCAATCCAAAGTTCAAACAAATGGATTTGGCATGGCCAATATGCAGGTATCCGTTAGGCTCCGGCGGGAAACGGGTAAGCACCCGGCCGCTGTGTTTGCCTTCACGTATATCCTCTTCAACAATCTCCTCAATAAAATTTAATGATCTTTCTTCGCTCATGATATAATAGAATAGCGCAAAAATAGGGATTTATAGGGGAAAGCGGAAAGGTTAAGAGTCAGTATGGCGTAGATTTTACCTCTCCCGGTATCCACTGATATCGCTAACGCTGGATTTTAGAACGAACAAATAGCGGTTTGTCATGCTGAGCCGGTCGAAGCATTGGCGGGCAAAGGCCTTTACGCACCACACTTCGACTGAGTTCAGTGTGACACCCTTTCTTTTTCGAACAAATACAACCACTTCAACTACTACAACCAATACCAACCATTTAACTCAATCAACCACTCACCTAATTAACCATTCAACATTTTCTTCTTACTTTTACGCCAACCAATACGGTTTTACATGAGTAATACCTTTAACCGACCTATTCGTGTTTTAGTTGCCAAAGTGGGCCTCGACGGGCATGATCGTGGCGCACGTATCATTGCCACCTCTCTGCGTGATGCTGGGATGGAAGTGATCTATACAGGTTTGCGGCAAACGCCTGAGATGGTGGTGAATACTGCCTTGCAGGAGGATGTGGATGCTATCGGCATATCCATATTATCTGGTGCGCATATGACAGTCTTCCCGAAAATTCTCCAGCTCATCAAAGAGAAAAAAATGGATGACGTGCTGGTAACCGGTGGTGGCATTATCCCTGAAAGTGATATGCGTGAGCTAAAGCAATTAGGTGTGGGAGAGCTATTTCCTCCGGGAACGAATACTAAGGATATTGTTCAGTACATTACCGATTGGGTAAAGCAACATCGTAACTTTTAACTCACCCCTGCCCCTCTCTACTTCGTAAAGAGGGGTCTTCAAAAACTAACCCTCTTTGCGCGAAGCGTAGAGAGGGTGGTCGAGCGAAGCAATGACCGGGTGAGTCCACTACAATAAAACTTAAATGCCATGTTTGAAAATCTTCTTATCGACTATAACGGCGCTATCCAGCATATCATCATCAATCGCGAGAGCAAGCTGAATGCTCTAAATAAAAACACCCTTGCCGAGCTGCACACTGCTATTTACGACGCATTTAACAATGATCGTGTCGGCGGTATCATAATAACCGGTGCAGGATCAAAAGCTTTTGTAGCAGGAGCGGATATCTCTGAGTTCTCTTCTTTTGATTCTTCACAAGGAGAGCAATTAGCGCGTAATGGTCACCGCTTGGTGTTTAATCAGATCGAGAATGGTAAAAAGCCGATCATTGCCGCCATAAATGGTTTTGCTTTAGGTGGTGGATTGGAACTGGCGTTATCCTGTCATATGCGCATCGCATCCGAGAATGCTAAAATGGGATTGCCCGAAGTAAGTCTGGGCTTGATACCCGGTTACGGTGGCACGCAACGCCTGACTCAATTGGTAGGTAAAGGCAAGGCTTTTGAAATGATCCTCACTGCTGATATGATCACCGCACAGGATGCTTTGCAATGGGGATTGGTCAATTATGTTGTACCACAGGATGAGCTAATCAATAAAGCCGAGGAGATCCTAAATAAGATATTAACCCGCTCCCCGATGGCTGTCGAAACTGCAATCGGAGTGGTCAATTCGGCTACTCAGTCCGGCGTTGATGGTTACGAAAAAGAGATACAAGGCTTCGCAAAATCCTTCGATACTCCGGATTTTAGAGAAGGTGTCAGCGCCTTCCTCGAGAAGCGAAAGCCTGATTTCCAGCGCAAATAGCCACTTTTTATGACAATACCCTGACTAAATTAAGAAAATAGTCAAATTTATCTTATTGTTAATCAATCGATTGAACAATCGTGACATTCAGATGAAACGCTGAGGTATTTTTCGTGCTTTACTTTGCTCCGTGTTTCAACCAAACACACGAACAATTAATAAGTAATACAATGAAAACTACATTCAAAATTTCAGCCTTAGTATTAGCTTTTGCCGGATTCGCTTTGGGCGCAAAAGCACAAACTACATCTACTACTACCACTAAAACTTCAACCGGCCCTAATGGCGTAGTATTAAGCATCGGCGCTGACGCCGGTATCCCTACAGGAAATTTAAACAATACCTATAACTGGAACATCGGCGGTTCGGTACAAGCAGATATCCCCGTTCTTCCACATCAGTTATTCGTAACCGTTAATGCTGGTTATAACAGCATCCAGGGTAAAAAGGACATTGGCGGTGTACAGGGATTAGACGCTACTAATATCCAGTTATTGCCGGTAAAAGCTGGTTTAAAGTACTTCCCTATCAGCCATTTCTATGTACAGGGTGAAGCCGGTGCTGCTTTTGCTTTGAACAAATCAGATGTTGGTTTTGACAAGAGCGCAGCGTTTCTGTATGCTCCTCAAATAGGTTACCAGTTCCCATTGGGTGGCAAAAGTTATCTTGATGCAGGTGTACGCTACGAAGCTACAACCAAATTCAGCAGTGTAGCTGATGACAGCAAAGTTAACTTCTTTGGTCTGCGCGTAGCTTACGCATTTGACACCAAATAATCATTTTTACGTACAAACACTACCTTTAGAAAAGACGAGGGGCGATAAGCTTCTCGTCTTTCTTATTTCTTAAAAAAAATTTAAAAATTAGCCCCTTAATTAAATTTACCTAAAAAAATAGCAAATTTGTGTGTAACTTGACGTGCAATAAATACGTTTACCTGTGAAATAGTTTATACCGGTTATGAAGAAAATACTCATCATAGATGATGAAGTTAATGTGTCTCTCCTGCTTTCGAAGTTTTTAACCCGGAATGGTTTTGACGTTACTACCGCTGCCACAGGTACAGGGGGCATGGAATTGCTTAAAACGATAGGTTTCGACCTTGTTTTGTGCGATTTCCGCCTGGAAGATACCGACGGTCGTGAAATGCTTAAGAATATAAAAAGCCAATATCCAAAAACCGGTGTGATCATCATTACCGGTTACTCTGATATAAAAATGGCTGTTGAGCTCATCAAAATGGGCGCATATGACTATATCACTAAGCCGCTTTATCCCGACGAAATATTAAATACCATCAATAAAGCCTTTGAAACACACCATGCTTTAGTTGATGAACCAGAGATTACGCCTATTGCACGTGGCAACAATGGCAAGGAAGTAAAGAAACAATTGCCTAACAGCGAATTTGTTGTGGGTAGTAGCAAGGCATCAAAAGAACTGGCACGGCAGATAGAATTGGTTGGACCTACCAACTACAGCGTAATTATTTTAGGTGAAAGCGGTACAGGTAAAGAATCAGCAGCAAAGAATATCCACCTGAACAGTCAGCGGGCAAATATGCCGTTTATTGCAATGGACTGCGGTTCGCTTACCAAAGAATTGGCAGCAAGCGAATTCTTCGGTCACGAAAAGGGCTCATTTACCGGTGCATTATATACCAAAATTGGCCACTTTGAGATGGCTAATGGTGGTACACTGTTTTTGGACGAAGTTGGTAACTTATCCTACGATATACAAGCTGCCCTATTAAGAACTGTGCAGGAACGAAAAGTGAAAAGGATTGGCAGCACTAAGGAGATCGACCTGGATGTGCGCATTATCATCGCTACCAATGAAAATTTGCAGGATGGGATATCAAAAGGCCGTTTCAGGGAAGATCTTTACCACCGTTTTAATGAGTTTACCATTTATATGCCTGCCCTGCGCGAGCTGGGAACGGATATTATGTTATTAGCCGAGCACTTTTTGAAGATGGCTAATGCAGAACTTGGGCGTAATGTCACTGCGTTTTCCCAGGAAGTAACCGATTGCTTTATGCATTACCGCTGGCCGGGCAATATCCGCGAATTGAAAAACGTGGTACGCCGTGCAACGTTAATTGCCGAAGGTGATGTGATACCAATGAAAGCTCTACCTTTGGAGATATCAAACTACAGGAATCCGGTAGTAGAAACACCTGTATATGCTACGACTACTGTTGTAGCAGCAGAACCTGCAATCGTTAACAGGGAGAACAGGAATGATCTGAAAAATGCAGCGCAGGAAGCAGAGTACGATACTATTTTAAAAGTGCTGCGCGAGGTAAACTTTAATAAAACTAAAGCTGCAGAGATTTTAAATATCGACCGGAAAACGCTATATAATAAAATGAAGGCTATTAACCTGGGCAAATAAGATCATGCAAGAGCCAATAGAAGGGGAGAAAACAGAGGATAAGGTACGCAGGCTGCGCCATGATATCAGGAACCAGCTTTCTAATATCAACCTGGCCGTTGAACAGCTAAAATACGAGATACCGGATGATGCTGGTTCCGACAGCGAATTTTACATTAATACCATCGCCATAAGCTGCGCCAAAATAAATATGCTGCTTGACGATTTATAATTGATTGTATAACAACCTAATTTATATATTGGCACTGAAACATCTCAGTGCCTTTTTTGTTAATGTAACGTACTTATTGCAATTACTCCCTGATGTCGATTTTTAACTATAAACAGCGAAACAACATTATACTGGTAGCCATCGTGGTGCTGGGCTGTTTTTTAGTTTATGCATTAAGCGGCTTATTTAGCGCTATACTGGGAGCAATTGTGTTGTTTACTATTTTCAGGCCGGTTTATATAAAGCTTGTCGAAAAAAGGGGCTGGCATAAAAGCATAGTTGCTCTTCTGATCATTTTTCTTTCGCTTGTCGTTATCGTTATACCATTCCTCTCGCTGAGTATAATGGTTATCAATAAGATATCAGGCATCAATAAGGATTCTCTGCCAATACAGGAGTGGGTTTATAAGATAGATACTTTTGCTGCATCGCATCTTAACCAACCCAAATTGGCTGAAACTACGATGCAAAAACTGGGGGCCTATGTAACTGAGTTGTTCCCTTCAATTATTGGCAGCGCAGTCAATATAGTGCTTACGTTGCTGGTAATGTATTTCCTGCTGTACTTTATGTTTACGCAGATAAAAGAGTTCGAGGCTGGATTGTTAAAATATGCCCCTTTCCGTGAGCAGCATGCGTTAAGATTTTCGAAGGCCCTGCGCGATTCAACCTATAGTAATGTGCTTGGACAGGGCATTATAGCCATTACCCAGGGAACTTTACTTGCAAACGGTTTTTGGATATTCGGTATACCCGATCCGATCTTTTGGGGGACTATCGGCTGTTTTATTTCGTTCCTGCCGGTAGTGGGCGCACCGACATTAACTATTCCGGCAAGCATTATTCTTTTTGCCAATGATCATACCGTAAGAGGAATATTATTATTGGCGTATGGTTTGTTATTTATTGGCAATATTGATAATGTATTGAGGATGATCATTAACAAGAGAATAGCGAATACGCACCCCATAATTTCTGTAATCGGGGTATTTATAGGTCTTCCATTATTTGGCATATTAGGTTTAGTTTTTGGGCCGTTATTACTATCTTATTTCTTATTATTGCTTGAGATTTACGAGACTAACCGTATGGCGGCTGACAGGCTCGCGCGCATAAAAACAGGGAACGACGGATAATATTGATTGAATGTTTTTTGCTTGAGCCAAAGAAAATACCGATATTAATAGGTAAATATTTCCAATTACAAGACGACAAAAAGTCTGGATAGGCATAATTGGCAAGATATTTAACCGTTAATAAAACAAATTTGAAACTATAAAATTATAAGTGATATGAGCGATAACTCAAAAGTAGTGGTTGCATTGCTTGCAGGGCTAGCGGCAGGAGCAGCATTAGGAATATTATTTGCACCCGAAAAAGGAACCGAGACGCGTGATAAACTTACTGAGTCGCTGAAGAGATTGGGAGATTCTATTAAAGAAACTGCTGCCAATGAAATTGATAACCTGGTGGGTTTGAAAGATAAGGTGGTAGATAATTTCAAAAGCAAATTAAACAACACCGAAGAAGAACTTCAGGACGACCTGGAACACGCATGAATATAACCAGGCCCTGGATAACACCATTTTCAGGGCTATAACATAAGCCTATGGAAGAACAGAAACAAACGCCTCCTCCCATTATTGACCAGTTAAAAGAATATGCCGAAACGCAGATTAAGCTGGCGAAGTATGAGGCTATTGATCGCAGCTCAAAGTTCCTGTCAAGCTTTATTGTCGATGTAGTAATAGCGGTTGCTTTTGTGCTCACCTTTCTGTTCTTAAGTCTTGCAGTGGCTTTTTTGCTATCAATTTGGCTTGGTTCTTACTGGGCGGGATTTGGCTGTATGGCCGGTATATACCTGCTGATAGCTATTATTATTATCCTGGCTAAGGACAAGATTCAGAAGCCGATGATCGATATGTTTATCAAAAAGTTTTTCCAATAATATGACCGACGTACAAATAAATAATGTTGATGATCTGAGAGCGGAGATATTACGCCTGCGTCACTTAAAGGAAGAACAGGGCGAAGCGCTTAAAGCACGCTTTCGTTCACCAGGCGCGGCTATATCCAGCCTGATGACCGTATTTCCAAAAGAATCAAGATTAAAATTCGATATTTTCCACCAGGATTTTTTCGGCCTCCTTTCACGCATACTTTTACCGTTAACACTTAATAAAACCTTATTCAAAAATTCCAATTTCCTGATTAAGGGGTTGGTTGGCTTTTTATCTCAAAAGGCATCCCACTTTGTAAGTGAAGACACAGTAACAGGGCTTTGGGATAAGGTGAAATCCATATTTGAAAAGAAAAAGCCTAAGCAGGAAGATTACGGCATACCTCCTGAAAGCGAAGCGTCATAAACAATTCTGATTATCATAACATCTTAAGAAAACTTATTTTTGCCGTTTAATTTTTTTAAGTGGGAAAAGATAAGTTAAGACGTTTTGCTGAAGTAAGCACTTTCAGCAATGTAGTTCAGTTAGATGCAGGCAAACCTTTTAAAGATAAATGGGCATCCGAATTTTTTAAAAATAATAATCCAGTTGTGCTTGAATTAGCCTGCGGCAAAGGTGAATATACCGTCAACCTGGGCCGGCTGTTTCCTCAAAAGAATTTTATTGGAATCGATTATAAAGGCAACCGCATCTGGCGCGGAGCTAAAACTGCTTTGGAAGATGGTGTAAGCAACGTCGGTTTCTTACGTATTCAGATCGAAACTATTCTGGATTATTTTGCTGATGGCGAGATCGATGAAATATGGATCACCTTCCCTGATCCTCAACCGCAGATAAGTCGTGAGAAGAAGCGCCTTACTTCACCGCGCTTTCTTGAAAAATATAAACAGATATTAAAGCATAAAGGACACGTCAATCTAAAAACGGATAACGATGGCCTGCATGCCTATACTTCTGAAAAGATAGATGAGCTTGGCTTGAACCTGGTTATTAAAACCGAGGATCTTTACAATTCCGAATATGCGGATGAAGTGCTATCTATAAAAACCTACTACGAGAAGAAATATTTGCAGGATAATAAGAATATCAACTATCTTAAGTTCTCATTCTAGAAGCTGTTAAAAAACAATGTCATCGAACCCGCGAGAGGGGTTGAGTTGGGGAACGGGTGAGAAATCTTATACATCAAGCATATTCGCTATGCATGTCGTATAAGATTTCTCCTCACCACGTCACATGACCCCTGCAGTTCGTCGAAATGACATAGCTTAATAGTCTGTTAAAACAACTTATAAACTCCCATGCCCGACCTGAATTTCTATGACCAGGTATATCAAATCGTCCGCCTGATACCGCCCGGACGGGTGACTTCCTATGGCGCGATAGCCAACAGCCTCGGCACAAAAGGCTCATCGCGAATGGTAGGTTATGCCATGCAGGCTTGTGGCGCTGCTAACCCACCTGTGCCTGCGCATCGCGTGGTTAATAGTGCCGGATTGCTAACCGGCAAGTTCCATTTCGGCGGTGATTTGATGGAGCAATTACTGGAATCGGAAGGCGTAAAAGTAGAGAACGATAAAGTGGTCGACTTTAAAAAAGTGTTTTGGGATCCGGCAATAGAATTGGGGATGTGATTATCCTCCGGTCATGCCGAATTTATTTCGGCCATCCCATCAGAAAGGTGTAAGATAGGCATATCTGCTACTTGCAAATCGTTGACCAAGCAAGCGTTAATGTCCTGTGGGGTGCCGAAATAAATTCGGCATGACATCTTTTTTATCTTTCGGACCCCTTCAACTTAATTCTTGAAAATCTTTTCACCAATCCTTTAATCGTGTTATAGGTAACTTAACCACCATTTATCCTTATGGCTTTGCTTATAATGATCATACCGTTTACAAAGCGGATACAACCCAACAACAATGGCAATCCAAACCAGGTAAGCTACCGGTAACGAAAATCCGTAACCTTTCAGGTCCGTAGTAAACCAAACAGGTTTTTGTAATAACCATATATGCCAGTTCTGTCCCGGAGTTAGCGCAGAGGCGATCAGCGCAATTAAATGGATAATATAAATATGGATGAGGTAGTAAAACATAGGCACCCTGCCGTAAACCGAAACTACTTTTACTATGCTGTTTTGGATTCGCTCAGTAAATCCTAAAAATAAAAGTGCTGAGCCTATGGTTAAAAGAACGTACAGTAACGAGAATGGGTATTTGGTCACGTTAAGGAAAGATAGGAACGTAAAAAAGCCATCCTTTTGTCCACTCCATTTCACAGGATCGCCGTAAACATTGATCCAGCGAAGTACAAGAAATAAAATAAGGGCAGCCCCTCCAACTATGATCAATATCCTTTTTCTTTTTTCAGCATCATAATTGGAAGTGTACAGTTCGCCCAGGCAATATCCTAACGACATCACAGCAAACAATGGCACAATAGGATATCCTACCAGGAGGGCCTCGTTATGCCAAAAGAAAAATTGCTGTTCGTGGACTAGCGACCAACCAAATTCGGCCAATGTATTGGGTGGGAAGTGGATATTATCCAACAGATTATGGCCGAAAATAACAACAAGGCTCAATACAAGAATTACCCTTTTTGGTAAATGGATCAACCCGGCCAGTATGATCATACCTAGCCCCAGCGCCCATATCGTGATAAAGAAAAACATGGGGAAGGCGATATTGAAATTCCAGCCGAAGTTGGTAACAAACATTTCGAGGAATATCAGCCAAAGCCCACGCTTCACCAGGAAGATGGACAATTCCTTTTTGGTTTTCCTTTGCCCAATCAAATAGGCGGATGTGCCTGCCAGCAGCAAAAATATAGGGGCGCAAAAGTGCGTGATCCAGCGGGTAAAAAACAATACGCCGCTTGTTTTTGTAAGATCGGTCGGATCAAAATAAAATGATCCGAAGAATAAATAATCTCGCACATGGTCGAGCGCCATGATGATCATGATGGTGCCGCGCAGAAAGTCAATGGAGGTTATCCTGACTTTAGTGAATGTTGGCCTGGTTTCAGTGATGGCTTGGGTTGAATTCATATACCGAATATACGACTATTCGCACCTGTATTAAACCCAAAACTTGCTATAACATATTTATTTACAAAGCCGGGACGATTTGTATCAGTTCTATCCTATTGCCAAATGGATCATAAAAAGCAAACCTGTCCCAACCGGGTACAACGGGCTCTTTTACCAATTCAACATGACGTGCTTCGAGTAATTTTTTGGCAGCTGCTACATCCTCAACCTCAAATGCTGTATGCCGGGTCGATTTCGGCATTTTCGGCTCAACACCAATGTGCAATTGTATATCGCCGATATCAAACCAGTAACCTTTACTATTAAAAATATGATCGGGACGCGGTATCTGCTTCAGGCCAATAACGTCAGTATAAAAGGCCTTTGCATCCTCCAGTTGCTCCGGTGTTACACAAATATTGATGTGATTGGCTCGCTTAAACTTGATCATTCGTGTTCGGCAAAGGTCAGCACATAGTTATTATTGTCTAGGATGGAGAATTCCGTTGCACCGTAGAAAGTCACATCCAAACCAGCCAATACTTTCACTTTATCTTTAATCGATTCAAAAAACTGCCTGATATTTTTCAGGTTGATATACAGCAACAGTGAGCCTCCATCTTTTCGCTGAATCTCCGGCAAGCTTTCGCCTAAACTTTCATAAGTCTGAAACATGATCGTCACGCTGCCATTCACCATCATCGCTCAAACAAGGTCGTCTCCATTTTCAGGCACTGACATGATTACATTAAAACCAAGCATCTTGTAAAATGCAATGGTTTCGGGCATATTGCTCACAAAAATATTAGGCGACAAGCTTTCCATGATCTGTAAATTTCTCGAAGGTTTATTACTAAGATATGACCAGCTAAAGATAAAGGATTTATACCTTTAACCCTCCAAAAACAATTCAATAATTCATCAATCACTCATTCACTAACTCACTCATTCACTAATTGAAAATACGCTCATGGGAAAATTAGCAGATGATTTCAATGCCTATCGCACCAAAATGAACGACAGGATAATGGAATCCGCCAATACCAATATCAAACGCTTTTTCGCACTCGATACCACCAGTTATGCTGAAGGTGCGCTTGACGTAAAAACCAAAGAAATGCTGGGCCTTGTCGCCTCGATGGTATTACGCTGCGACGATTGTATCAAATACCATTTGGGTAAATGCCACGAAGCAGGCGTTAATAACGATGAGATGAACGAGATATTTATGATAGCGAATTTGGTAGGTGGTTCAATCGTTATTCCGCATTATAGAAGGGCTGTTGAGTATTGGGATGAACTTTGTTCAGTTGGCAGTTAATAGTTTGCAGTTGGCAAATAAATAGGTTAATTAGTAATCTTACTTATCTCAATACTATGAAAGATTTAAAACGTTGTATCTGGCCGGGAACCGACGAGCTGTATATCAAATACCACGACGAAGAATGGGGCAAGGAAGTTCACGACGACAAAAAGCTATTTGAATTTTTGATACTTGAATCTGCTCAGGCAGGTTTAAGTTGGATCACCATACTACGTCGTCGTGAAGGCTATCGCAAGGCTTTTGCAGATTTTGATGTAAAAAAGGTAGCTGCTTTTACCGATAAGGATGTAGAACGGTTAATGCAGGATACCGGCATTATCCGTAATCGGTTGAAGATTCTTTCAGCGATTACCAATGCTCAAAAGTTTATCGAAGTGCAAAAAGAATTTGGCTCATTTGATAAATACCTTTACAGCTTTATGCCGGATGGTAAACCTATCGTCAATCATACTAATATAATTCCGGCAAGCACGCCGATATCGGATGCCATAAGCAAGGATATGAAAAAGCGTGGCTTCAAGTTTTTTGGTACTACCATCTGCTACGCCCACATGCAGGCTACCGGCATGGTAAACGATCACTTGCCCGATTGCTTCTTCAAATAGAAGGACACTAATTGCACGAATTTTTGCTAATTGCGCGAATTTAATTTTTCTTAATTTTTCTGTTTACACGAATTAAACCTATAATTTGCATTAAAATATTGCATCGTTAATAATTCGTGTAATTCGACTTAATTTGTGCAATTAGTGTATTATCATTATGAAAAAACTCTTTCTTCTGGATGGCATGGCCCTTATTTACCGGGCACATTTTGCGTTAAGTAAAGCCCCTCGTTTTACATCAGGCGGCTTGAATACTTCGGCGATGCTGGGTTTCACCAATACTCTGCTGGAGGTACTGAGGAAAGAGAAACCAACTCACATGGCTGTCGTGTTTGACACCGATGCACCGACTGAACGCCATACTGAGTTTGAGCATTACAAAGCACAACGCGAAGCTATGCCGGAGGATCTTGCAGCTGCTATTCCATATATCTACAAGATCATTCTAGGATTTAATATCCCGGTTATTACTTCTGATGGCTATGAGGCCGATGACATCATTGGTACGCTGGCCAAAAAAGCAGAGATTAAAGGATATGATGTTTATTGCATGACACCGGATAAGGACTTTGCACAACTGGTTTCTGAGAAGATAAAAATATATAAACCTGCCCGTCTTGGCAATGAGATGGAAATAATGGGTGTGAAAGAAGTGCTGGCCAAATGGGAAGTAGAGCGCGTGGAGCAGGTGATTGACATCCTTGGTCTATGGGGTGATGCGGTAGATAATATTCCGGGCATACCGGGCATTGGCGAAAAAACTGCCAAGGCCCTTATTAAGCAATATGGTTCTGTTGAGAATATCATTGCTAACAGTCACGAGCTAAAAGGTAAGCAGCGTGAAAATGTAGAGCAATTTGCAGAACAAGGCCTGTTGTCTAAGCGACTGGCTACCATCAACCTGAATGCACCTGTTGAACTGGATGAAGCAGGACTTGAAATATGTGCACCGAGCAAAGATTTATTAGAACCATTATTTGCCGAACTGGAATTCAGAACATTAGGTAAACGTGTATTTGGCGAAGATTTCAGTATTACTGAAATGAAGGCGGTAAGCATACAGACAGATCTTTTTGGAGAACCTGTCCCTGATGCACGCCCGGTAACCCTGCAGGTTGATATTACCGATATAGATGAGCCGGAAGTTGTTCCCGGTAAAAACATCAGCAACACGCCGCATGAATATTACTTAGTAGATACTGCCGAAAAACGAGCTGAACTGATCAAGACCCTGAAGCAACAAAAAAGCATTTGCTTTGATACCGAGACCACCGGCACCGATGCCAACGATTGTGAATTGGTAGGCCTATCATTCTCCATAAAACACGGTGAAGGCTGGTATATCCCTGTTCCGGCTGATCAGAACGAAGCAAAGGCGATAGTTGATGAGTTTAAACCTGTATTAGAAGATGCCTCCATCGCCAAAACAGGGCAGAATATTAAATACGATGTGCTGGTACTGAAATGGTATGGGCTTGAAGTAAAGGGTGAGTTATTTGATACCATGCTGGCGCATTATATCATCGATCCGGATACGCGCCATAATATGGATGTGCTTTCTGAAAACTATCTGGGTTATAGTCCTGTGTCCATCACCACACTTATCGGTGCCAAAGGAAAGGCTCAGGGCAGCATGCGTGATGTAGAATTTGAAAAGATAAAAGATTACGCCGCTGAAGATGCGGATATCACCTTACAACTGAGATCGGTTTTTGAACCTAAGCTGAAAGAAGTAGAAGGCGACAAACTTGCAAAAGATATTGAATATCCATTGATCTATGTGCTGGCTGATATGGAATTTGAAGGTGTGCGTATCGACCATGATATGCTGAAAGGGTTCTCAAAAGAACTGGAAGCTGATATCATAAAATATGAAAAGACGGTTTATGAAAAAGCAGGGGTAAGGTTCAATATTGCATCCCCAAAGCAATTGGGTGAAGTATTGTTCGAGAAACTAATGCTCGACCCCAAAGCTAAAAAAACCAAAACTGGTCAGTACCAAACCGGTGAGGATGTTTTATTGGCCCTGGCTTCAAAGAGTGATATTGTAAGAGACATTTTAGATTATCGTCAGCTGCAAAAGCTGAAATCAACTTATGTGGATGCTCTGCCGCAGATGGTAAATAAAAAAACCGGCCGCGTTCATACTTCTTATAACCAGGCTATCGCAGCAACCGGTCGCTTAAGTTCTATCAATCCGAATCTGCAAAATATACCAATCCGTACTGAACGTGGCCGCGAGATTCGTAAAGCATTTATACCGCGCGACGAAAACCATACCATCGTATCGGCGGATTATTCGCAGATCGAGCTACGCATCATAGCCGAGATCAGCAAGGATAAAAACATGATGGATGCCTTTGTCAATAATTATGACATCCACACCGCTACCGCAGCTAAAGTATATGGCAAGCAATTGCACGAAGTAAACAGCGATGAGCGTCGCAATGCTAAAGCGGTTAACTTCGGTATTATCTACGGTCAGTCCGCGTTTGGATTATCGCAAAACCTGGGTATACCACGCAAGGAAGCCGCTGAGATCATTGAAAACTATTTCGCACAATATCCGGGTATTAAGCAATACATGAGCGATACTATGAACTTCGCCCGCGAAAATGGTTATGTGTGTACGCTTAAAGGTCGCCGCCGTTACCTGCGCGACATCAATTCTGCGAATGCAACCGTACGCGGCTTTGCTGAGCGAAACGCCATCAACGCGCCGATACAAGGTTCAGCAGCAGATATGATCAAGGTTGCCATGATCAATATCCACCGTGAAATGAAAGCTCAAAAACTGGATGCCCGCATGACCATGCAGGTGCATGACGAGTTGGTTTTTGATGTGCCAAATAACGAAGTGGAAAAAATAAAGCCGATCATCATGGAAAACATGAAGAACGCCATCAAGACTGAAGTGCCAATTATGGTCGAAATTGGCACCGGTTCAAACTGGCTGGAAGCGCATTAACATTTAATAATTTACCTAAATACAAAACTTATCATGAAGAAACATTGCTTTGTAACGGCGTTTGCCGTTTTGCTGAGTGTAAAAGCTGCTTTTGCACAAATTGATACTATAGCCAATCTATCCACCTCGGATAAGCTTTACGGCTTAAGTAAATTCTGGTCAGAAGCAAGCCAGAATTTTGCCTATTTTGATCATGCCAAAATCAACTGGGATAGTGCCTATCGTGCGTTTATCCCCCAGGTAATCGCAACCAAAAATACCTGGCAATATTACAAGGTCATGGCACGGTTTTGTGCCTTGCTAAAAGATGGGCATACCGATATTGATTTCCCCTCTCAACTGATGGCCCCAAAATCATCTCGGTATAAATGGATATATATCGAGAACTTTGATAAAAAACTTATTGTAACCGATATACCGATTCAATACAAAGACAAGATTCCGCTTGGATCGGAACTGATCAGTGTAGACGGTATTCCCGCAAAGCAGTATGCTGAAAAAGAGATCATTCCGTATATCAGCTCATCAACTGATCATGTGCTTTGGGACAGAGCTGCCGGTATGATGTTCTATGGTGAAGATACTTCGCGGGTATGGCATCTGAAACTACGTTCGCCAGCCGGTAAAATGATAGATCATGATTATCAATATCATAGCTACAGGGCAAAATGGGAGAGGAAGACCACTACTTCCCCTTACCAGCTGTTGAGCTTTAAGATCATTGATGGAATAGGTTATTTGAAACTCAGCTCTTTCGGCGATGACTCACTTATTGATAAGTTTAAAGCTGTTTTACCGCAATTATATACTTGTAAGGGTGTAATCATCGATATAAGAAATAATGGCGGAGGCGACAGCGGAATTGGAGCGGAAATACTCAAATATTTTACAGATCAGAAAATATTGATTGGCTCAGCATGGAAAACGCGCGATAATTTGCCCGCATTTAAGGCATGGGGAATATATGGCCTGAAAGACACGACCAAATTTGAAAAAATGGACGCCTGGCACCAAAAGATCAGGCTATCTGCACTTAATAATTATTGGTACAAGGGTGACACTATGCGCTTTGAAAACAATGTAACCGATAAAAAAATAAATGTTCCGCTTATTGTACTTACAAATCATTACACGGCTTCGGCAGCAGAGGATTTCTTGATCATCCTGAGTCAATTGAAGGGGCGCGCAACAGTAATAGGTCAGCGCACTTATGGCAGCACAGGGCAACCCATGCCTTTAAAACTGCCGGGGCTCGACGCACGAATTTGTACCAAACGTGACACCTATCCCGACGGGAAAGACTTTGTCGGCATTGGCGTTATCCCTGATATTGAAGTGCCGCAGAACGTAAACGATGTACTGAAAGGAACAGACTCTGAATTACAAGTCGCTTTAAAAGAAATGAAAAGCAAAGTACATTGATATTTAAAAGCATAATATTACCACTTTAACAAAAAACAGGGGATTACGGGTTCAAAAAATGCTGATTTGTTAATAAAACCATTCTATAGGGCATATTTTAAAAACGAATGGCCTTTTAGGCTATACAAATAATAAAAATTAACTTTTTGCATAGATTATACCGTTCAGCATTGATTATTTAAATAATTCTTTGCTTAAATTGAGCCGTAATATCATCTATAAATGAAAGTTTTCCACCTAAGTGCCGAATGCTATCCTGTTGCTAAAGTTGGCGGTCTGGCCGATGTTGTAGGCGCCCTGCCCAAGTATCAAAATAAGCTGGAGATAGAGGCAGCCGTAGTAATGCCTTTTTACAACCGGAAATTTACCCAGGAAAATGAGTTTGACATTGTTTTCCAGGCCTCATCCCTGCTTGGTACCGAACGTTTTTATTTCGAAATTCTAAAAGAACGTACCAATAAACTGGGCTTTGAGCTGTTCCTGATAAAAATACCGGGACTACTTGACCGGGAAAATGTGTACGAATATCCCGACGAAACCGAACAATTTATTGCTTTCCAGATTGCCTTTCTTGACTGGATCAACTGGTCGCAGCAATCGCCCGACCTGATCCATTGCCATGATCATCATACAGGATTGGTGCCGTTTCTTATAACTAACTCTAAATTGTATACGCGCTTTGCCAATACACCTACAGTATTAACTATACATAACGGCCAGTATCACGGCGCCTTTAGCTGGACTAAGCTTGGTTTATTGCCTGAAGTCGACATGGCAAAAGTTGGCCTGCTCGACTGGAATGGCGGAATCAATCCGCTTGCTGCTGGTGTAAAATGCTGCTGGCGTTATACCGCGGTTTCACCAAGTTATTTAGAGGAACTGACTTACAACTCGAATGGGATGGAGTACCTTTTCTATATGGAACGCTCCAAAGGCATCGGCATACTCAACGGTATCGATACCGAAGTCTGGAACCCGAAGACCGACCCAATGATCCCGGAAAAATTCTCACTGCGACAAGTAGCTTCCGGGAAACAAAAAAATAAAGCGCTGCTATGCGAAAGGTTTGGACTATCGCCTGATAAACCGACGATATCTTTCATCGGCCGGTTGGTTATCGAAAAAGGTGCCGATGTGTTGCCAGAAGCATTAAAAGAAAGCATAGAGGCGCATCCTGATGGCGTAAATTTTATTATATTAGGTGCAGGCGAGGTAAAAACCCAGGAAGAATTAGTTGCCTTAAAAGAACAATTTCCAAATCAATATAATGCCTTTATTGGTTATGATGAAAGCCTTGCCCATTTGGTATATGCCGGGTCCGATTTCTTACTAATGCCTTCCAGGGTTGAGCCCTGCGGCCTGAACCAAATGTACTCGATGCGATATGGTACCGTGCCTATGGTACGCGTGACGGGGGGATTAAAAGATACCGTGATTGATTTTGGTGATGAGGGTGGATATGGTATCCGTTTTTTACAAGCCAGTGCAGCCGATATTGTGCACTCGGTAGGACGTGCGGTTGAAGTATATGCGAACACTGCTCTTTTACAATTGTTACGAAAAAGAATGATGGCGCTCGATTTCTCGTGGGATCGTTCGGCCAAAGAATATATTGACCTCTATCAAAGTTTAAATCCTGCTATATGACCTCAAAAGTAATTTGCATCGTGTTGGGAGGTGGCCAGGGAAGCCGCTTATCGCCGCTCACCGCCACCCGTTCAAAACCGGCTGTGCCTATCGCCGGTAAATATCGTTTGGTTGACATCCCCATCTCCAACTGTTTACACTCCGGCATTACGCGAATTTACGTACTGACGCAGTTCAACTCGGCATCGTTAAACAAGCACATTAAAAACACTTACCATTTCAGCAGCTTTAGTGACGCGTTTGTGGATATTCTCGCAGCAGAGCAAACACCTTCAAGCGTATCCTGGTTTCAGGGTACAGCCGATGCGGTACGTCAGAGCTTGCACCATTTGGCGGTACATGAGTTTGATTATGTGCTGATCCTATCGGGTGACCAGCTATACCAGATGGATTTCGAGGATATGATCAAAAATCACATCACCAATAATGCAGAAATATCTATCGCAACCATTCCGGTTCATGCTAATGATGTACCCGGTTTCGGTATTCTGCAAACGGATGAGAAGAGCCTGATCACCCAGTTTGTTGAAAAACCGAAAAAGGATTTTGAGTACCTGAAATCCGAGGTAAGCGATGAAATGGTAAAACAGGGCAGGTTTTATCTGGCGTCAATGGGTATTTATCTGTTCAACCGCAAAACATTGTTCGAGCTGCTGGAAGGAAACGACCGCACCGACTTTGGTAAAGAGATCATCCCGCAATCCATCCCAAGCCACGTGGTGCTGAGCTATCAATACGAAGGCTACTGGACCGACATTGGTACCATTCCGTCATTCTTTGAGGCTAACCTGGGCTTGACCGATGATATCCCTCAGTTCAACTTATTCGATAAGAATTACATATTTACCCGTGCACGCATGTTGCCGCCATCAAAGGTTTCAGGCAGTATCGAAAGATCCATTATTGCTGACGGGTGCATTATCAATGCCAGTCGTATATATCGCTCTATAATCGGTATCCGCACACGCATTGGTCATGATACCATTATCGAGAACTGCTACGTGATGGGAAGTGATAATTATCAAACACTGGAACAAATACAGGAGTCGCGGGCAAGTGATTCGCCGATCATGGGTATAGGAGATCGTTGCGTGATCAAAAATGCGATTATCGATAAAAATACTTTCATTGGTAACGACGTGAATATCAACTGTGGCGGCAAAAGGCTGGAAGATGGCGATTACGGTACACACACCGTTCAGGATGGTATCGTAGTGATTAAGAAGCGGGCGATTATTCCGAACGGAACGACCATTTAATTACTTTTTCTGAAAACAATTTGTAATTGGATTGTTACTCTTTTAATAATTCAAACCACAAATCTTTAACCATGAAAAAAGCAATTGCAATGATCGCTTTAGCAGCGATCTGCGTGGGAACTGTTGCCAGCGCTGCTCCGGTAAGGGCACAGCAGGATACCACCAAGGTAAAAGTGAAGAAGAAAGATGATAAGAAGAAGATCAAGAAGAAAACAAAGGATACTACAGCAAAAATGTAACCTTTCGAAACAAAGACGCCCTGCAGATTCTGCGGGGCTTCTTTGTTAAGTGGTGTTTAGTTACAATTCTATGCTGTCCCCAATAGGCACCAATTTCAAATCTACCCCAGCTTTAGTAAATTTCTCTGCTATTGCCTGCTTATCAATTTTAATAACCGGGAAGGTGTCATAATGTACTCCGATCACTTTTTTGCAATTAATAAATTCAGTAACCTTTATCGCATCATCTGCACCCATGGTGTAATTGTCACCTATGGGCAAAATGGCCCAGTCGAGCTGTTCATCAGCTAAAAGTTTCATGTCATAAGTAAGCGCTGTATCGCCTGAATAATAGATCTTTTTCCCTTCGGCGTAAATAACAAAACCAGCAGGGTTACCACCATAGGAACCATCCGGCAACCCGCTGGAGTGAATGGCGTTCACCATTTTCACCCGTCCGAAATCAAAATTGAAACCACCGCCGATATTCATGCCATGAGCGTCAGGTATACCTTTTCCGCCCAGCCATCCTGCTATCTCCGCAATGCAGATCACTTTGGCGCCGCTGTTTTTCTGGATTTCAAATAGGTCGGCAATATGATCGCCATGACCATGTGAAAGCAGAATAAAATCTGGCTTCAGGCTGCTAACGTCAATATGCTTAGCCAGTTCGTTATGTGTAATAAATGGATCGAACAATAATTTCTTACCGCCCGTTTCGAGTTCGAATGTGGCATGTCCGTAATAGGTGAATTTCATAATGGTAGTTTTGTTGTAATATTAAAAGTTGAAAGCTTGGAAAGTTGTTTTGATGAAAAGCTTTTTGTTAGTTTGATGATTTGTCTTTTGCTTTTTTATTGTCAGATGATTGCCTGAAAATTGTCTTGAATTCTGCTTTGAATTCTCTTTCGTTTTCAAGGCTATTTATATTGATCGAGTAATTTGCTGCATTGATTAGTCGTTCGTTTGCAAAGCTCTTATTCGTTGCGTCTTCATATTCAAAATATGCGACTAAAACTCTAATTCCATTTTTCATTAAAGCTCTTGCAAGAGGAACAAAGTCTCCGTCACCGGTTACAAGAACTGCCATATCTATTTTATCATCCAGTCCAACCTGCAATGTTTCTACCGCCATATAAACGTCAATGCCTTTCTCTCCCTGAGTTTCTGACATTGGAACGTTCTTAGGCTCAATCCCCGCATGTAACAAATCAATTTGCCTTTTCCGGTCTAATCTCAAATTGTTTTCCTGAGCTAAACTTTCCTTGTGAACACCTTGAAACCATGCAGAATAAACTACTTTGTAAGAAACATGCCCTTGCTCTTTTGTTCGAATAAAATTCTCTAAAAGCTTATGAAACTCTTGAAATGATAGCCAACCGTATTTCTTTCCCCAAAAATAATTTTGGGCTTTGATAAAGAAGGTCCCATCATAAAAGACGCCGATCCGTAAAAAATTTTTCGTACTCATATGCATTCTAAGTTTAAGGTCAAGTATCTGTGACGTGGCAGTATTAAGATACGTCAACCTAAATTTAGTACAAATGCATATTAAAATTACAAAGCCGAACTTGTTTTTGGCGATTATTTACCAAACATGCCACCCAATCCGCCAAGCATCTCTTTGCTAAGTGCAGCCATTTCGGTTTGGCTTACATTCTCGGCCTGGGTTAGTGCTTTGTTTACAGCGACCTGTAAAAGCTCTTCCAGTTCTTCTTTATCGGCAGATTTCAGGAACTCCTCATCAATCGTAATGGATTGGATCACTTTGTTACCATTGGAGGTAACCTTGATCTTGCCGCCTTCGGCGTCACCCCAAACAGTGATACCATCCAGGCGTTTCTTTACCTCACCTGCCTTTTGCTGTGCTTCTAATAGTTTATCGAACATGTTTCTTTTGTTGTAAAGTTGAAATGTTTTAAGGTTGAAAAGTTATAGCGATTCAACCTTACAGATATAACAAAGTTATGGCCGCAAAGTTAAACAACATTGCAAATTTCAACTTTAAAACCTTCCAACAAAAATTAATCTTCAGCTGTATCCCCGGCACCATTGTAGGCGCCTTTGCGGATAACCGGCATGTCTTCCAGCTTAAAAAGTTCGTCCAAATGTAGCAGGCTTCCGTTAACCAGGTTGCCAAGTAGTACAATTGTTACGTCATTTTTCAAATCGCGCACGTAGATGTGGCGGAAACCATGCCACCAGCCGGTGTGGTAAACTACTTTCTGGCCCGGAGCTTCAAATATTCTCCAGCCATAGCCATAGTTAAAGTGGCCGCGTACCATCGGGTTGCGCGGTGTATATGCAGAATCTTGAGTAGCAGGTTTGATCAGCATGCCGGCTCGTAATGCCTGGTCGAACAGGTAAAGATCGCCGACGGTACTGTAAATGCCTTTATCGCCAACAGGGCCATCCAGGAAATTTGGAGCGACAGAATATTTCCAGCTATTACGGTCGTGTCCAACTACATCCACCGGGATTTTATCATAAGCTGCTTTGGAGTAAACAGCCGTGTGGGTCATGCCGGCAGGCTTAAATATGTTTTCCTTCATGTAGTCGGCGTAGCTCATGCCGGTTACTTTCTCGATGATAGAGCCCAGCACCATGAAGTTAGAGTTGTTATATAAAAAATGTGCGTCAGGCTTGCTAAAAGGCCTTGGTTTATATTGAGCGATCATATTCATCGCTTCCGTATTGGTGATGCCTTTGCGTTGATTTAAATGCTGTTTACGATAGATGTCATCGATAAAATAAACATAGTTCATCATTCCCGAACGGTGGGTAAGCAACAATTTGATCGTCACACCATCATATGGAAAATTCGGGAAGAACTCTTTTACATCCTGGTTTAATTTGATCTTGCCACGTTCCAGCAGTTGCATTATCGCTGTGGATGTCATGGTTTTGGTAACCGACGCCAGCTGGAATTGCGAGTTGATCTTCAGGCTGTCACGTCTCAGGTGGTCGGCCCAGCCTAAAGCGTTTTCATAAATTATTTTGCCATGTTTGGCCACCAGGATATTACCGTTAAATCCGCTTTTTGAATGTAACTTGTGAAAGAATTCATCAACGCGTTTGTCGGCATTTTTGGGGTTATATTCTAAAAGTTTAGAAGGATTAAAGGGTTTACTGCTGTATTTTGGTGCGGTAGAAGTTGCCGGTTTTGCATTGTTGTTACCGCAGGCCATTATCATTAACAGGGGTGCGGAAGTTATCAGGAGTTTTCTTAACACTAATCTCATAAATATATTCTAAACACTTTAACGCCTGCGAAATTTGTAAATTATCGACCGGTAAGAAATTAAAGTTTTAAACATTTTTGTTGTTTTAGTTAATAACCTTTACATATTTTTAAATTATGAACCGATTATATAAAAACCTGGTCACTTTAGCACTTACCGTAATTACCTTAAACGTATTAGCACAGGGTAAAGGTTCAGTACCCGATCTGATAAAAGAAGGCGTGCAATTGAACGACCAGGGCAAGTATGCCGATGCCATAGCCAAGTACAACGAGGCACTAAAACTCGACCCGGAGAATGCACAGGCCAATTATAAAATGGCATTTACGCTTGTACAATCAGGCAAAGGGAATGATGGGATCCCGTACACAGAGAAAGCGATTGAAAAAAGCAATAGTCCGCAGCTTAAAGCGGCTTGTTATGATATGCTGGGCAGTATTTATGATAACGATCATCAAACGCAAAGGGCAATTGAGGCTTACCAAAATGGCATACAGGTCAACCCAAAATATCAGCGCTTATATTACAACCTGGGTCTTACTTATTTCAGGAACAAACAATTTGCTGAAGCGGAAACAAATGCCATCGAAGCTATTAAACTCGATCCAAAGCATGGCAGCAGTCTGCGTATGTATGCGCTGGTTACTTTTCACCAAAACAAACGTGTAAATGCTTTGATGGGATTTTGCAGTTTTTTGTTATTAAACCCGCAGGGACCACAGGCTGCTGAGGCTTTTGGCAATATTCAGCACATTTTGCAGGGTGGTGTGTTGAAGGATGCCAGCGGAAAAAATACGATTATGCTTTCCCCCAACGATGAAAAAGAAAACGGAGCATTAAATCTTGCTATATCTATGGTCGTCTTGTCGGGTCAAAACAAGAAGCTGACAGGAATGGATCTGCTGGAATATGAGCTGAAAAGCATATTTACCATGGCCGGGGAAGCCTCTGAAAAGAAAACCGATAAGGATTTTTATAATAGATTCTTTGCTGATTATTTCTACAAACTGGCCAAAAGCGATAATATGCCTGCCTTTACCCGTTTGGTAAGCCTGAGTGCCAAAAAAGATGAAAATATCAAATGGATGAGCGAGCACGACGATCAGGTGAAAGCACTGGATAGCTGGCTGGCAACAACGGAGAGAAATTTTTAACTCCTTCCCGTTGGCTGTGTCCCCACAGCCAACTTTTGCTATCAGTTAACGGAATGTCTGTGAGGACACAGACATTGGAGGGTAAGATACAGGCATTGGAGGAATCACCACAAGAATATTACGGTTTCCATTCCCGCACTTCGTATAAAACCCTAACTTTGCCCTGCAAATAATTCATACAAATACCATGAGTTTCAGAACTGAACACGATACCATGGGCGAGGTACAAGTACCTGCCGATAAATACTGGGGAGCACAAACCGAACGTTCACGCAATAATTTTAAAATTGGTCCGGAGGCATCTATGCCGAAGGAAATTGTAGCTGCTTTTGCCTACCTGAAAAAGGCAGCAGCCTACACCAATACTGACCTGGGCGTATTGCCTGCTGAAAAGCGCGACCTGATCGCCCAAGTATGTGACGAAATACTGACTGGTAAACTGGCCGGTGAGTTCCCGCTCGTGATCTGGCAAACCGGTTCCGGTACGCAATCAAACATGAATGTGAATGAGGTTGTGGCTAACCGCTCACACGTATTACAAGGCAATAAATTAGGCGAAGGCAAAACCTTCATCCACCCGAATGATGACGTGAATAAATCGCAGTCATCAAACGATACTTACCCCACTGCTATGCACATCGCAGCTTACAAAATGCTGATTGATGTGACCATCCCCGGCGTTGAAAAACTACGCGATACCTTGAAAGCAAAATCAGAAGCTTTTAAAAGTGTTGTGAAGATCGGCCGTACACACCTGATGGATGCCACTCCGCTTACTTTGGGACAAGAGTTCTCAGGTTATGTATCGCAATTGGATCATGGACTGAAAGCTTTAAGAAACACATTGGATCATCTTTCAGAACTGGCATTGGGTGGCACCGCTGTCGGTACCGGCATCAACACGCCAAAAGGTTATGATGTGAAGGTGGCTGAATACATAGCCAAATTCACCAACCTGCCATTCCGCACTGCTGAAAATAAATTTGAGGCGTTAGCCGCTCACGATGCTATTGTAGAAAGCCACGGCGCCTTGAAGCAAATCGCAGTTTCTTTGATGAAAATCGCTAACGATATCCGCTTGCTGGCTTCAGGGCCGCGTTCCGGTATCGGCGAGATCCACATTCCGGATAACGAGCCGGGATCATCCATTATGCCGGGTAAGGTTAATCCTACACAAAACGAAGCGGTAACCATGGTGGCTGCTCAGATAATGGGGAATGATGTAGCCATCTCAATTGGCGGTGCAAACGGCCATTATGAGCTGAACGTATTTAAACCGGTAATGGCGGCTAACTTCCTGCAATCTGCCCGTTTAATTGGTGATGCATGTGTTTCGTTCAATGATCATTGCGCAAAAGGCATTGAGCCGAATTACGATGGTATCAAAAAACATCTTGAAAATTCACTGATGCTGGTTACTGCATTGAACCCGCATATCGGTTATGAGAATGCTGCTAAAATTGCCAAAACCGCATTAAAACAAAACACGTCGCTTCGCGAAGCCGCTATTGGCTTAGGCTTACTCACCAACGAGCAATTCGACCAGTGGGTACGTCCTGAAGATATGATCGGAAGTTTGAAATAAGGGTTCGCAAATACGACAACATACAAGATGGGTGTCACACTGAGCTCAGTCGAAGTGCGGCGCGTAAAGGCCTGCCCACCATGCTTCGAGGGCCTCAGCATGACACCCTGTTTTAAAAAATAATAATGCAAAAAACCTTCAGTTCCTGGCTTTTACCTTTCGCCTTTTGCCTTTCAGCTTTCACCTTACTAAACGGCTGCTGGTTCAATCCAAATGTTCAGGGTAAAGGTGAAGTTTATCTGCAAGGCGAATGGCAACAGGATTCTGTTCCGAACCAAAAACGATTACTCGAATATTCCTTGCATCATTTAAAGTTTAGCTGCGATTCATTTTTTATTCAGATTAATGAATTCAGTAAAGTGAATAATAGCGCTGATACTTGTGTGCATTCGGGGCATTGGTCCGAATACCTTAAAGGTACTTACCGGCAGCGCAACGACACTTTATTCATAAAAGGCCAATTCTGCGACCCTGATTATTCATTAAAAGAAGATGCAGGGTGTCTCCGCATAGGAGTTTACGAAGAAGCCTTCAAGGTGAGCAAAAAAAGTGATTCACTTATTCAATTTGCCAGTACATCCAACATTATACCTATCAACGCACATCTAATAAAACATACTACCTGTAATCCAAAACCATTGTAAAATGAAACTGAATTTCCTAAAGAAACTGATCATCGGCGCTGCTATCATCTACGCACCTCTGCAGTCTATGGCGTGGGGAACTGAAGGCCACCGCGTAGCCGGACAAATTGCCGACAGCTATTTAACCGCAAAAGCCCGCGCTGCCATCAAAGCTATCCTGGGCGATGAGAGCATTGCCATCACCAGCAACTGGGCCGATTTTATCAAATCTGATCCCAATTACAACTACTTATCTGCCTGGCATTATGTCGACCTTGACAAGGAATACACCTTGCCTGAATTACAGGACTTTTTAAACCAGGATACCAAAGCAGACGCCTACACCAAACTGAATTTTCTGATCGCTGAGTTAAAGAAAAAAGATATTAGCAAAGAGAATAAGCTATTATATCTGCGTATGCTAATCCATATTGTGGAGGATGTACACCAGCCTTTGCATGTCGGTCATACCGAGGATAAAGGCGGCAATGACATCAAAGTAACCTGGTTCAATAATCCGACCAACCTGCACTCGGTATGGGATTCGCAGCTGATCGAGTTTCAGCAATTAAGCTATACCGAATATACCGCAATGATCAATCATACTACTGCTGAACAGCGCGCCGAATGGCAAAAAGCGCCGATCAGCCAGTGGATATTTGAATCAAGTCAAATTGCCAATAAACTATACACCGAAACCAAAACCGGTGATGCGCTAAACGGCTACAAATACAATTTTGAGCATATAGCCACTGTTAATGAGCAATTGCTGAAAGCAGGTGTTCGTCTGGCGGGGATATTGAATCAGATATTTGGTTAATACTGTTGGAAGGTTGTAAAGTTGAAAAGTTATTTTATTAGGTTGGTAAGTGAACTTTACAACCTTCCAACTTTTCAACTTTACAACAAACAAAATGAAAATACTAATGGTCTGCCTCGGAAACATCTGTCGCTCGCCTTTGGCGGAGGGTGTTATGCAGCATTTGGCTGATGAGCAGGGCCTTGGCTGGCAGGTTGATTCAGCCGGTACGGGTGGCTGGCATGTGGGTGAAGGACCGGATGGACGCTCAGTCCGTACTGCCCGTAATCATGGTATTGATATTAGTAAACAGGTGTGCCGTCAATTCAGGAGACGTGATTTCAGCGATTTCGATCATATCCTGGTAATGGATAAATACAACCTGTCGGATGTGTTGAACATGGCTCCTGATGAAGAATCTGCTGCAAAAGTAAAATTACTGCTGGGCAACAGGGAAGTACCCGACCCATATTATGACGACAGCCAGTTTGAACCGGTTTTTGAATTGATTGAATTGGGTTGCAAGGATTTTATTAAAGAAGTCTCAAGTCGGAAGTCTTAAGTCGAAAGTCACAAATCGTTGAACCAAATGGCTTATGACTTTCGACTTAAGACTACTGACTTTCCACGTACATTTCCCTCGCCGTCACCCCTTCCAATTCCTGCGGATTGTGACTCACAATAAGCACCGTCGTTCTCAACTCATCCCATATTGATTTTAATCCGGGTATCAATTCCGATTTCATTTTAGGATCAAGCGCTGAGAATGGTTCATCCATCAGCATTAGTTTTGGCCGGATAGCCATTGCCCTTAGAATAGCCAAACGTTGTTGCTGCCCGCCTGATAGATATTCAGGTTTATGCGAAGTAAAGGTTTCCAATTTACCTATAGTAAGCAGGCGATTGATCCATTGTGCATCATCCGATACATATTCCAGGTGTTGCTGTACCGTCATATTGGGGAACAACGCATAATTCTGAAACACAAAACCCACTTTTCTTTTTTGTGGTGAAAGGGAAATTTTCGATATGGTATCTAACCAAACCGCATCATCAACCAATATTTTACCGCGTTCAGGTTCAACCAACCCGGCAATGATCTTTAAAAAGGTAGACTTCCCTGCACCTGAAGGGCCATATATTTTGGTGATGCTGCCGCTGTCAAACTGCGCTGCAATTTTCAGCACTTGTTCGCCACGATAAGCCTTTAGCTTTTTCTGTATATCAATGCTGATCATTCTAAAGGACTTTTGGCTTTATATTTATTGAACACAAACACCGATATCACCATGATAAATGTGATGCAGAATAGAATCAACGAATAGGCATTCGCAGAACTATAATCCATATTCTCTACTGAATCATACACTGCAATGGACGCCACCCTGGTTACTCCCGGTATATTACCACCGATCATCAATACAACCCCAAATTCACCCAACGTATGCGCAAAAGTAAGGATGGCAGCCGTTAATACGGATGCCCGGATATTGGGCAATAACACTTTAATAAAAGTTTCTCTTTCTGATTTACCCAAGGTATACGAAGCCTGCGAAAGCGATAATGGCAATTGCTGCAAAGCTGATTTTATCGGTCCGATCATGAACGGCATGCTGTAAATTATAGAAGCCAGTACCAATCCTTTAAAAGAAAATACCAGCTGAATATCGAATGCATTATGCAGCCATTCACCAATTCCATGTTTAGGGCTAAAGGCCATCAGCAAATAAAATCCCAGCACCGATGGCGGCAAAACCAACGGCATCGTAATAATAGCCTCCAATATGATCTTAGCTATCGATCTGCCTTTTGACAGCCAGTAGGCCAATGGCAGACCAATGATGAGCAATATCACGGTGGTGATAGCCGCCAGTTTTAGAGTAAGCCATATCGGGGTTAAGTCCATTTATTAAAAATAATAGCGATGACTGTAAAACCATCGCTACCTGTAAATAATTCCCAGTTATTATTAAACACCATACCCGTATTCCTTCAATAACTTCTTCGCAGCCGGGCTCAGCATGTATTCATAAAACTTCTCGGCATTAACCGTTTCCTTACTTTGTTTCAGGATAATCATGCCTTGTTTTATCGGCGTATAGCTTTTCGGGTCGATTTCTTTCCAGTAAATAGTTGTTTTTCCTTCTACATCTTTTACCAACGCGCGGGTTGTGAAGCCAACATCTACAGTACCGGTTGTGATGTAGGTGTTTACCTGCGATATACTTTCGCCCGTCACTAATTTCGATTGTATATCATCCAAAACGCCCTTTAATTTCAGTGCCTCTTCCGCTGCTTTTCCGTAAGGAGCAATGGCAGGATTCGCAATAGCAATTTTTTTAATGCGGCGGGTTAACAGCAGTCTTTCCCAATTTTCAAACCCAATATTCTGCGAGCTGCAAATGATCAGACTGCCATAAGCATAAACAACCGGCTCTTTTGTGCTGAAACCCTCTTTAGCCAGGCTTTCGGGGAAACCCATATCTGCGGAAAGAAACAGGTCAAACGGGGCTCCGTTTTTTATCTGGGTCGATAGGTTACCTGATGAACCGACAATCGGCTGTATGTCAATACCTGTCTTCTGCTTAAAGTCTTTTCCTAATACTTTAATAACTCCCTGCAAATTAGCGGCGACCGCCACTTTTAGCTCTTGTGCAAAGGATGTTATCGAGGCGAAAAGAAAAAATAGGACTATAATAAAGGCAGCTTTTATTTTCATAGACTTATTAAATGATATTATTTTTTCATTTCTTTTTAAAAATACGAGCCTGAATTAACATTTCGGCAAAAAAGAAATATTTTTTACTATGTATTTTGTACACTAAGTAAAATTAATCCTATATTGCATCTGCAAACAACTAATCAACCAATTGCAAACCTGAGATATGCCTGCGTAAAAACAGGCATATTGATTTTAAAAACCAGTCATGAAGAAACATATCGTACGCCTTATCTTATTGGCGATGCTTTGTTTTCCACTCTTTTCGGGTGCCCAAACCAATGGTTTTATTGGAGTAAAAGGTAAAGATATCGTCACCCCTGATGGTAAAAATTTCCTGATGCGTGGCACCAACCTGGGCAACTGGCTTATCCCCGAGGGGTATATGTTCAAGTTCAAAAGTGTGAACTCTCCACGGTTGATCAATGAAGCTATAACCGAGCTGATCGGCCCTGATGAAGCCAAAGTTTTCTGGGAAAAATACCTGCATACTTATATTGAAGAAGGTGATATTCATTATCTCAAAACTCTGGGTGTTAATTCTATCCGTATACCATTCAGTTATCGCTTATTTACTAAAGAGAACTACCTCGGTCAAAATAATCCCGACAGGGGTTTTGAACTGCTTGATCGTGTAATCGGCTGGTGCAAGCACGAAGGCATTTATGTAATATTGGACATGCACAGTGCACCGGGCGGCCAAACCGGGGATAATATTGACGATGGTTATGGTTATCCATTCCTGTTTAAGAGCGAAGACAGTCAGCAACTGGTAGCTGATATCTGGAAACGCATTGCCGATCATTATAAAAATGAAACGATCGTAATGGGCTACGATTTATTAAATGAGCCTATTGCTACCTACTTTAACGCAGCTGAATTAAATCCATACCTCGAGCCTGTTTATAAAAAAATCACCGCAGCAATCCGGACGGTCGATAAAAATCACCTGGTGATTTTAGGCGGTGCACAATGGGACAGTAATTTTAAAGCATTTGGTGCTCCTTTTGATTCAAAAGCGGTATATACCTTCCATAAATACTGGACCGACCCAACCAAACAAGTAATACAGGATTATATCGATTTCCGCGACAAATACAATGTGCCGATCTATTGCGGCGAAACTGGCGAAAACAAAGATGCCTGGGTAGGCGCTTTCAAGAATGTGCTGGAAGAAAACAATATCGGCTGGCATTACTGGCCTTATAAAAAGATGGATAATGCAGCGGGCTTTGTCACTTTTGACGTACCTGCCGGATATGATAAGATCATTGAATATACTGAAAAACCACGCGCAAGTTTTGAGGAGATCCGCAAAGCCACGCCCGCTGATCGCGAGCTGATCAAAAAGGCATTGTATGATTTTATCAATAACAGCCGCTTTGAAAATTGCAGGCCGAATAAAGGCTATATCGAGGCTTTGGGTTTAGGTAAAAAATAAAACGGCAACTCAATTTATTTATACATTGTATATTATTTGGTTGAGCAACATGTTATTACCCCACAAACAGAAATTCTGGATCATTGCAGTGATAGCAATTGCGTTGCTTTTTGCATTAATATCCTGCAGCAAAAAGGATAATACTTCGCCAAATAATCCGACTCCTACTAAACCGGTTGATACGACAAAAACAACCACAAAGCCAACTTACTCGCTGGTATGGTCGGATGAGTTTGATGGCACAACCGTTGATACCTCTAAATGGAATTTTGAAACAGGTGGGGGCGGATGGGGCAATAACGAACTGGAATACTACCAGGCAGCCAATGCGAGCGTTGCCAATGGTAACCTGATAATCACCGCCAAACACGAAAACGTAGGTGGCGAGACTTACACTTCCGCACGAATGACCACGCAGGGAAAAGAAGCGCCTACTTATGGCCGCATCGAAGCCAGAATTAAAGTACCGAAGGGCCCGGGTTTTTGGCCTGCATTCTGGATGCTGGGTTCCAATATACAAACTGTGCCGTGGCCAGCCTGCGGCGAGATGGATATTATGGAACATATCAATGACACCCCAACCATTTATGGCACTATGCACTGGGCGGTAAACGGGCAGCATTCGCAATATGGAAGTACGCTTAATGTTCCTACCGTAGCCGATTATCATTTGTATGCGATAGAGTGGGATCAGAATGAGATCAGGTGGTATGTGGATAGTACCTTATATCAAACCGGTAATATCCAAAACAACATCAATAGCACAGGTGCTTTCCATTTGCCATTCTTCATCATTTTAAACTTTGCAATGGGTGGAAACTTCCCAAACACACCTGTTAATCAAAGCCTGCTGCCTGCAACCATGTATGTGGACTATGTGCGGGTTTATAAGCAGACGAATTAAAGTCTCAAGTCGGGAGTCTTGAGTTTTGAGTCCTAGAAAAACAAAATTGTCATTGATACGGTTTTTATTTAGCTTAGGCTAAGTTTAAACCGTTTCCTTTTTAACCTCATACCGATGAAGTCCTTTGTTTTGTTTTCCTTCTGTATTCTTCTGTGCTTTTCTACCGCCTTCGCGCAAAAAGAAAAGGTATATCATGTGAAATCGCCTGATGGCAAGATCGACCTGACTGTTTCGGTTGATAAAAATATCAAATGGTCGGTAAATCATGAGCAGACTGAAGTGATCACACCATCAGAAATCTCCATGACGATAGAAAAGGGCGGAGATTTTGGAAAAAACGCCGTAGTGAAATCGGCTAAAAGCACATCGGTTAACCAGGAGATCCATACGCCAATCTATAAAAAGGATAATGTACGTGATCATTTTAATCAGCTGCTCTTAACCTTCAAAGGTGATTATGGGCTGGCATTTAGAGCGTATAATGATGGCGTGGCTTATCGGTTTGTCTCGACCCGAAAAGGCGACATTATAGTTAAAAACGAAGAATCGAATTTTAATTTTAAGGATGATGATAAAGCTTTCCTACCTTTCGTGAACGATTATCGCAATCATGATAAATTCAATACTTCATTTGAATCGCATTATGATAATATCAGCCTGTCAGAAATAAAGAAAGATTCATTAGCGTTTTTGCCTGTTTTGGTTGATTTGGGCAACGGCAAAAAAGCAGCCATACTGGAAGCTGACCTGCAAAACTATCCGGGCATGTATGTGACCGGGCGTGGAAAGAGTAGTTTGAACGGCGTTTTTGCTCAATACCCTACCAAGGAATCTATAAACAGGATCAATTTAGTGGTGGATGACCGCGCAAATTATATAACCAAATCAACCGGCGTACGCAGTTTTCCGTGGCGGGTGGTAGTGATCAGCACTGAGGACAGGCAGTTGGCAAATAACGATATGGTACAACGTTTGGCCGAGCCCTCAAGGATTGTAGATGAATCATGGATAAAACCTGGCAAAGTGGCCTGGGATTGGTGGAACGATTGGAACGTGACTCATGTTGATTTCAAGGCAGGTATTAATGTGCCGACTTATAAGTATTATATCGACTTCGCGGCAGCAAATAAACTGGAATATATTATTATTGATGAAGGTTGGTCGGATGATTTCGATCTGAACAAAACCAAGCTGGATATTCAATCTATTGTCGACTATGGTAAACAGAAAAAGGTAGGTGTAATCCTATGGTCGACCTGGTATGCCATTACCCGCGATGCAGACGGACTGTTTGCCAAATACGCCAAAATGGGTGTTAAGGGTTTTAAGATTGACTTTATAGATAGGGATGACCAGAAGGCGGTTAGCTCTCTGTATGATCTGGCGCAAAAAGCGGCAACCAACCATTTAATGATCGATTATCACGGCATGTACAAACCAAGCGGCTTGCAGCGTACTTTCCCCAATGTGATCAATTGCGAAGGCGTAAAAGGCATGGAAAATATGAAATGGGGAACGGATAATCAGCCCGGCTATGATGTAAGCATCCCATTCATCCGCATGCTTGCCGGTCCGATGGATTATACACCAGGGGCTATGCGTAACGCATCAAAATCTGCTTTCCGCCCAGTAAACAGCAACCCGATGAGCCAGGGCACACGGAGCCATCAACTGGCGATGTATACCATCTTTGAAGCCCCACTCCAAATGCTTTCAGATAACCCGACAGCTTACATGAGGGAAAAAGAAAGTACCGATTTCATAGCTGCTGTTCCAACCACTTTTGATGAAACCGTGGCTGTAGATGGTAAAGTGGGTGAGTATGTTACCATCGCCCGCCGCAAAGGCTCTACATGGTATGCCGGCTCGATGACCAACTGGAATGATCGCAAACTCAATATCAATCTATCCTTCCTCGGCGAGGGCAAATACAAGGCTATTATATTTGAAGATGGTGTTAATGCTGATCGCGATGCGACAGATTATATTCGCAAAGAGGTTATTGTAACAGCTAAAGATCAACTGGAAATCTCCATGGCCTCTGGCGGCGGATGGGCAGCGAGGTTTGAGAAACAGTGATTCCAGTTGGTAGTTAGAAGTTGGCAGTTTGCATTCCACAATTGGTGCAAAACAATAGTCACCTCAAGTTGTTTCAAATCTTCGGGGGTGAGGATTTTTGAATGATCTCTGATTAGTTTAATGCCAAACGATATATCTCCATTTGGGTTTGTTAGTTCTGTTAAGGGAAAGATCATACTGGCATCTTTGCTGGCCTGTCTGTTGGCCGTACTCGCCTGGAAGACAACAGAAAAGGCATTTGCAACCCTGCTGGATTCTTTCGACACCGTTACTGCGCCCAACGATAAACTTCGGCTGATCCACGAGATATCCATGAAGATCAATCGCATGGAACAAGTTCAGGCTTTTGTAGATAAGAAGAACAACGGGAATAATAACTTTCTAAATGAAACTCAAAAGCTCGGCAAAAAAATAGATACCTTAAAGAATCTTTATCCTGACAGGCCAACTCAGCTTAAACGCCTTAATACACTAAAAAGGCTTCTCGATGATCGCGACAAACTATACGTCGATTACCTGAACATCCGGTCGGGCCTGATCAATTACAAACAATTTGCCCGCCAGGTTGAACAGCTGCACGATATGGTTAACAAAAGCGCTGCACAAACGGACAGCACGGTGACCACCTCGGTTAAAAAAACAGCTACTACCACCTATTATCCCCCCGTTCCCGAGAAAACTGCCGAGACAAATCACCCCGGATTTTTTAAAAGACTTTTCGGTCACAAAACCGCTCCCGCAGTTACTGATTCTCAAACAACACAGCAACCATATAGCGTAGTAGATTCAGAAATGAAGGAAAAAAAGGATACCATAGCGCTGGCTATGCGCGATAGCATGTTGATGGGCGTCGGTAAGGTCATCCAAAACATGGAAAACACCCGGCAAAAAAGCAGCGCCTTGTTTGTTCATAAAGAAAGTATGCTCGACCGGACCAATGCCAAGATTGTTCGTCAGATACAGCTTATCCTGAAAAGGATTGAGGCCGAAGCTTTGGCGCAATCTAACGCAAGCAGCTTAGCCGCAAAGCAGGTGGTAAAGGACAGTGTGAAACGCATCGGAATTATAATGGGGCTATTCTTTTTATTTATCTGCCTGCTGGTATACCTCATCTTGCGGGATGTAACGCGCATTAACCGCTACCGTAAACAAATAGAATTAGCTAAGGAAGAGGCCGAATATCATGCTTTGGCCAAACACCGATTTCTTTCCAATATGAGCCATGAGATCAGGACTCCACTGCAATCGATACTGGGATATACAGAACTAGTTAAAAATGAGGATTATCCAAGGCCGGAAAATATCGAAGCGATCTACAATTCGTCCAATCACTTGCTCCATATCGTTAATGAGGTATTGGACTATAACAGGATACTGTCAGGCAAATTTACCTTCACTCGCGAGGCGTTTGATTTGCGTGCATTATTGAGTGAAGTGGTATCCGTGATGCGTCCGCAAGCAGCCAATAAGCATATCGATCTTAAAACACATTTTGACTTGTCAACCGACCACTTTGTATTTGGCGATGAGTTTAGGCTTAGGCAAATATTGTATAACCTGATGGGTAACGCGATCAAATTTACCAATGAGGGTGAAGTCAGGTTAGCCGTTACTTCTTTCAGATCTGGTCAGAGAACTAATCTTCGTTTTGATATCAGCGATACCGGTATCGGCATGTCCGCAAGTGATTGTGACCGCATTTTTGGAGAATTTGAGCAGGCGGACGGCAATCTGCAAAATAAAAATGGCACTGGGTTAGGTCTGGCTATTACCAAGCAGCTTGTCGAACTACAAAACGGAAGTATCTGGGTTAAAAGTAAATTGGGCGAGGGAAGCTGTTTCACATTTGAAATGCCTTTCGAGATCGCAACAGAGGCAGCAGTAAGCAAAACTGCTTTGACAGAGTCAACAGAGATAAATTATCCAGGCAAAATATGGATAGTGGATGATGATCCTTTTATTGTCGACCTGGTAAATCAATGGGCCGGGCGGCATGGCATTTCGTGCAGGGGATTTGGCTCGCCGGACGAAATATTAAATACGGAGTGGGATAATGATGTCGAAATATTGCTGATCGACATCAGGATGCCGCAAATGAGTGGTATCGAGCTTTGCCATTTGATGCGTCCTAAAATATCATCGCAAACACGTATTTGTGCATTGACAGCCCAGGTAATGCCCGAGGAGCATCAAATAGTGCTCAAAGGCGGATTCGATTGCATCCTGACCAAACCTTTTACCGAAAAAGAGTTGCTGGATATGCTGAAAAAACAGCGTCGAAGCAAGCCTGTTAAAGAGTTTACCCTTGATCAGAGCGTAATAGAAAAACTCACCTTTGGCGACCCGGCTATGAGTGTGGGCATTTTAAAACGTTTTGCCGATGATAGTACGCATGACATCGTTGCATTGCGTGATGCACTTAAAACTGATGAGGTAAAGTCTGTTACGTTATTGCTCCACCGCATTGCCGGTCGCACCGCTCAAATTGGCAATAAAGCGCTTGCTGCTAAATTTAGAATTATCGAAATCAGGTTGCAGAAGGAAAGCGCGTTTTCTCAAAACGATGCTGATGAGATTCTAAGTCTTTTGAATCTTTTGCAGAACTTTACAGGTGAGGTTGCAGATTACAGCGAAAAAGCAAGTTCAGTCAATTAGACCGCATTATCCAGGCCGTATTTTTCCAGCTTACTATATAAAGTTTTCCTGTCGATATTCAGTAGTTTCGCTGCCTGTGATTTATTGTTGTGTACATCCGCCAGTACTTTCTGAATCAGCTTTCTTTCATTGATCTCATTCTGAAATTTAAGATCCGAATCCGGTTTCTCTTGTATTTGTGATACAAAAAGGAACATTTCATCAGGTAACGATTCTGTGCCAGCCTCGTCACCCGGTGTCAGCAATACCATTCTCCTGATCACATTCTTCAGCTCTCGTAAGTTTCCAGGCCAATCATAGTGATGCAATATTTCTAAAGCTTCATCACTTATTCTATTCACCTTGCGGCCGATATCGCGGTTGGCCTCAGCAACAAAAAAAGTGATAAAAGAATCCATATCCGCCGACCTTTGTCTCAATGGCGGAAGCTGAATTTTAAATTCATTAATGCGGTGATAGAGATCGAGCCGGAATAAGCGGGCATTTACATTCGTCACCAGTTCATCGTTGGTCGCTGCTATTATTCTTACATCAATAGCTGTGTGCTTATGCCCTCCAAGAGGTACGATGACCTTTTCCTGCAAGGCGCGTAATAATTTTATCTGCACCTCGTAATCCAGGTTACCTATTTCATCCATAAATAGGGTTCCACCATCAGCCTGTTCAAATACGCCTTTTTTATCGGCAATCGCACCGGTAAAGGCTCCTTTTACATGACCGAATAGTTCACTTGAAGCAAGATCTTTTGAAAGCGCGCCGCAGTCGATAGCTATAAAAGGCTTTGAGTTACGTTTACTTTTTTGATGGATGAGCCTGGCCACATATTCTTTACCTGTACCACTTTCTCCTTGTATCAAAACAGAAAGATCAGTTGGCGCGATCAGTTCAATATGCTCATCCAGTTTTTTCGACTGCTGGTCGGTTCCCTTTATAACCCCTTGAACCTGTTCTGATTTAGCTTTCTTTAATGATAAAGCATTATCGATTACTAATATCAACTCATCAGGGTTAACCGGTTTGGTGATGTAATCAAACACACCCATCCGCATGGCCCGCACTGCCGTTCGCACATCGTTAAAGCTGGTCATCATAATGGTTGGCAGCAAAATGTTGGTAGCGCGGGTTTCGGTGAGCAGATCAAGACCGGTTCCATCTGGAAGGCGATAATCCAATAATAAAAGGTCGAATTGGATATCTTTCAGAGCATTTAATCCGGCTTTAACAGAAGCTTTAAGGATAGGTTCATGTCCTTTTTTTTGCAAAAAATTCTCCAGTAATTGAGAAAATGTAGCATCATCATCAACGATCAGAATCTTTGCCATAGGACCGGATTTTTTGCAATAATATAAAATTAAAAAGAATCGCCCCTTAACGGGGCGTCCTCCTAATTCTCAAGAATTAATAATAAAGGAAGTTTAACAATTGTTTTGGTTAAATTAATTAAGGTAAACTTCCCTCAGGAATGATTAGCGCTGTGGCTTTTTAGTTGTGGTATCTTTTTTAGTCTCTTTTTTCTTCTTAGTTGTATCTTGTTGCATTGTTGAATGAGCTGAAGCTACAATTGAAGAGAATGTGAAAGCTGATAACATCAGCATTAATGCTAATTTTTTCATAGTCGTATTTTTTTTGTTAATGTTATTAACCATGGCCTCATAACCGTGCCAAGCCTGTAAAAAAGGCATTTTATGTGTAGCTACCACCCAGAAGATAGAAATAAGTGTTGCATTACTCTACAACTTTGGGGAGAGATGCAACAGATGTGCAGATGGGTGAATGTGCAGATGTGCAGATGAGGAGATGTGCAAATTAAAGCGATTGCAATTTGAATCAAATTTGCTGCCTACTGCAAACTAATAACTGCCAACTGAAAAAGGAACCGTCTAAAAACAGTAAAGCCCCTGATGGGCAGGGGTCTTTACTAACCAATTATAAACCTAAATTATGAGAAGGGCTGTAGGAGAAGGAGTCGAACCTTCACGAAGTGGTTATTCTCATTGCTGAAAGTTTCCCATTAATCTTCGCCACCGCGACAAGGAGGTGTGTCTGCCAAAAATTTCACCATCCTACAGTATATTTAAGTCTGGGCCTGTAGTCACAAACTGAAAGTAGGAGTAACGACTCTCAACTTATGGCTTCAGACCTTTGACTTAAGCTGTTGGGGAAGGGGTCGAACCTTCAAGGAGTGGTTAGCCAGCAAGCTGGTTTCCCATGATCTCCGCCACCGGGACAAGGAGGTGTGTCTGCCAAAAATTTCACCACCCAACATTATAGAAACACTTAAAGAACGGTAGATAATTATCTAAATGCTTATTACAAATTTAATGGGACTATCGATTTCTTGCAAATATTTCAATAAAATATTTTTATTTTTAATTTTATTTTAATTAAACTTGTATTTAAATAGAGAAATTAAAATTTATGTCCCACAGAAAAGCTCAAAATTTAGAAATTGATAATCTCGACATCCAGATTTTGTCGATTTTGATGAAAAATGCGACAACTCCCTACACCGAAATCGCCAAAGAGTTGATCGTTTCCGGCGGAACAATCCACGTCCGCATGAAAAAATTAGAGGAAATGGGCGTTATAAAAGGCGCCAGTCTTGAGGTCGATCCGCAGAAACTGGGCTATGATATTACCGCTTTCCTGGGTATTTATCTCGAGAAGGGATCACAATATCACGAAGCAGTAAAACAACTGAAAGGCATTAAGGAAATTGTAGAACTACACTATACCACAGGCGGTTACAGCATTTTCGCCAAGATCGTTTGCCACGATACCAATCACCTGCGCGAAGTGCTGAATGAGCACATCCAAAGCGTTAAAGGTATTCAGCGCACCGAAACTTTCATCTCACTTGAAGAAAGTATCAGAAGACAGATCACTTTGGAATAAGTTTACAAAGCTTTTATTGGGATTACTATAAAATCAGGGTGACAACCTTATAAGCGGGCTGTCACCCTGAGCCTGTCGAAGGGTCGCGCGTAGAGGCCTCTACGCACCATGCTTCGACAGGCTCAGCATGACACCCGTCGTGTTTGTTAATTTTATCTTTTACTTAAACTTTCCCTTCAACGCAGCCAGCTTAATAGCCATATCAGTTTCCGGTTGATTTTGAACTTTTTTCTCTGCCGGTTTATGCTGATGTTTTGATTGCTCGCGTGGTCTCTGTTGCTGCTCACGTGGCTCATGAGCTTTCATCGATAGCGATATCCGCTTACGGTTTACATCTACTTCAGTCACCGTCACTTCAACTTTTAGGTGAACTTTCAAAACCTCATTCGGGTCTTTAATATAGCGGTGCGTGATTTGGCTCAAATGCACCAAACCATCCTGGTGAACGCCGATGTCTACGAATGCCCCGAAGTTGGTAATGTTGGTAACGATACCAGGCAGCTTCATGCCAATTTTCAAATCAGTAATGGCATTTACGCCCTCTGTAAAGCTGAAAGCCTCGAACTGCTCACGAGGGTCGCGGCCTGGTTTGGCAAGCTCATCCATAATATCGTTCAGCGTAGGCAGACCAACCGTTTCCGTCACATATTTTTGTAATGGAATGCTTTTGCGCAGCTGCTGATTGCTCATCAGGTCTTTCACGGAGCATTTCAGGTCTTTAGCCATTTGCTCCACTACATTATATCTTTCCGGGTGGACAGCGCTGGTATCCAGTGGATTTTCCGCGTCGCGGATACGAAGGAAACCTGCTGCCTGTTCATAGGCTTTATCACCTAAACGGGCTACTTTTTTTAGCTGATCGCGGCATTTAAATGCACCATTCTCATTCCGGTAATCCACAATGTTTTGCGCCAGCTGCGGACCAAGTCCCGATACATAAGCCAATATTTGTTTTGATGCAGTATTCAATTCAACACCCACGGCATTTACGCAACTGATCACGGTATCATCCAATGAGCTTTGCAATTTATTCTGATCCACATCATGCTGATACTGGCCAACGCCGATGGATTTTGGGTCGATCTTCACCAGCTCAGCCAGCGGATCCATCAAACGGCGACCGATGGAAACGGCGCCCCTCACCGTCACATCTTTATCCGGGAATTCCTCGCGCGCGACCTCCGATGCGGAATAAATGGACGCCCCGCTTTCATTCACCATTACGATTTGAACGCCTGGCAAATTCAGGTTACGGACAAACAATTCGGTCTCCCGTCCTGCAGTTCCGTTACCGATTGCGATTGACTCGATGGCATATTTACTTACCAGGTGACGGGTTGTTTTCTCAGCCTCGGTTGCACCGCCTGCACCAGTGTGCGGGAAAATGGCTGTATATTCCAATAATTTTCCCTGTTCATCCAGGCACACCACTTTGCAGCCTGTACGGAAACCGGGGTCGATAGCCATAGTACGTTTTTGACCAAGTGGAGCAGCCATTAGTAGCTGACGCGCGTTCTCGGCAAATACACGTATAGCTTCTTCATCCGCCTGTTTTTTGGTGAACAAGCGTATCTCTGTCTCCATTGATGGTTTCAACAAGCGCTTGTAGCCATCAGTTATCGCCAGTTGAATTTGGCGTGATGAATCATTATTACCATTCACAAAAAGGCCTTCTAATAATTGTATTGCCTCATCTTCCTCCGGCTGAAGGTCGAGCCAAAGTATTTCCTCTTTCTCACCACGACGCATAGCCAGTACACGGTGCGATGGGGCCGATTTTACAGGCTCCGTCCAATCGAAATAATCTTTGTATTTGATGCCTTCTTCCTCTTTTCCGGTAATCACCTTTGATTGAAAAGTGCCTTTCTCCAAAAACAGCGCACGCATTTTGGTACGCACATCGGCATTTTCGCTGATGTGCTCAGCAATGATATCCCTTGCCCCGGCTAATGCTTCTTCAACAGAGCTTACACCTTTTTCTTCATCAATATATTTTGCTGCCTCAAGTTCAAGGTCGATTTTCTTTTGCTCAAGTACCAAGTCAGCTAAAGGCTGCAGACCTTTTTCGCGTGCAGCAGTAGCACGGGTTTTGCGTTTTGGACGGTAGGGCAGATAGATATCTTCTAATAACACCATCGTCTCCGCTTCGTTGATCTGTTTTTCGAGTTCAGGCGTCAGTTTGCCCATTTCGGTAAGCGATTTCAGGATCGCTTCGCGGCGTTTGTCGAGGTCGCGGAGTTGTTGTATGCGGTCGCGGATGGCGGCTACTTGTACTTCGTCCAGACTGCCAGTCAGCTCTTTGCGGTAACGCGAAATAAAGGGAACAGTAGCACCTTCGTCCAGCAAGCCTACGGTGGTGGTCACCTGTTTTTCGGCAACGGATAGTTCAGCAGCAATTTTTTTATAGTGAGATTCCATTTGATTACACAGATTTATTCGTGATTACACAGATTTGATTTAGGATTTCACAAACAACATCGGTGTAATCTTCATATAATCGGTGTAATCCCAACAACCGCGAAGTTGCCACTCTTTGGGCAGAAAGAGAAGTGGTGTGTAAAAGTATTTCTATCCTACATGAAGATTCCATATTAAACCATTAAAGAGTGATTGCAGTCTATCACTAAAACAAATACCTTTATCATTATGAACCTTATCAGAAAAATCATTATAGCCGGATGTATGACAGCGGTTATATACGGATGTAAAAAAAACAGCCCTTCGCCCGACAATTACCTTAAGTACAAAGTAGATGGAGTATATAAATCGCTTAAACCGGAAGCTGACTACTTTGATGATTCTTTAATAATTGATGCCGGTAAAATAGGCGGAGAGGATTTAACCATTTTTTTTGATGGCTATCCTGCACCCGGCGTTTACGATTTAGCTGATTTCGATGTTGCTTCCATCTCCTATACGCTAAATGATGATCCTTATGATACTATAATCTCACAAACCGGGACCCTTGTGATCGCATCTTATGACGGAGAACATATTAAAGGTACATTTGAATGTAAGCCCAGTAATGGAAAAAATATCAAGACGATAACTGAGGGTGAATTTAACACCAAAGTTGAGCAATGGGGTTATTTGTCGCCGCCTGATACTGATAGCACCTACAGTTTTTCGGCAAAAGCGAAAATTCTTGAACATTTGCAAAAGATCAGAGCTGCAAAATTGATGAGCGGGAAATAGGCCCATTGATGCGATGATAATGCTCATAAGCTGAATGAAACTTTCTTCACTACTGTAGCATTCCGGCCACAGCTATCGTAATCACAAACAACTAGCAGATTAGATCACTGTCAGTTAATAGTTAATCAAGCAGGACGGGGTGGGTGGGTTGTGCAATCCTGCTTTGGTATGGGATTTTATTCGAAATTCCATCATGCCGGTATTTTGGATGGAAAGTAATTCATAAATTTAGTCACCTAATCAAAGTCGCTTTTTTATGAACAAGCTTTTTATCTCAATTATAGTCTGTTTTATGTTTCTACAAAAACCGATTTATCAAATAGTAAAAACTGAAAAAGATTCAAAGGGATATATTAATACACTACTGGTTTTCACCAAGAAGGAATCGAATATAAAATCGATCAATTCTGAATTACTTAAAAAATATCAAAGTCCACAAGCAGTAACATTTCAGATTTTCTACTTCGATAATTTGAATGTTGCAAGAAATTATGAAAAGGTGTTATTTAATAAGAATATTTCAGATGACGTTATTGAAAGAATGAGTGATCATGTTATAGGAAAATATGTATATAACCGATACCTAAATCAAAATGGGCAGTTATATACAGGTAAAAATTCCGATCTGAATTAAACCGGCAAATGTTTGGATACACTAACCAAAATACTTCGCGTTGGTCGGGATTTATAATCCACAACCAAAAAACAATCGGATTTGCAATCCGATAAATGACACTTCCCCCCAACTGGTTTAAGTCTTCCGTAGGGCGACTTAAATCACACAGGAAAATGAAGGACTCTGTCCGGTTTAATGTACCTAAAGTTCATTTAAGGAAAAAGATATATCTCTGCTATAAATGCCGGACGCAGTCCTACCAATCATCTTTGATTTTTTCGCAAGTGTTTTTGTTTTTAAAGGGCGCTCAAGAAGGCTACGCCGTTAAGAGTGCTGCGATGAACTCTTAAACCAGAGGAGCGGGCTTAATCAAGTTTTATGATAAAATCCTTAACCCGGTCGTAAGTCAAATTGAATTTAGTAGTCAACTCATTTTTAGAAAAATCAGAACCAACCTTTAAATAGGATAATAAAATGTGCTCTGCTTCTATAATATGAAATTTCCCAAGTGATCTTGCCTCAAGGGCTGACATTTTTATCATGAACTCAGCTTTGTGTGTTAATGGAATCTTTTCAATGATAATCGACGTTTGGTTGAGTCGAAAGTTCTTTCGATACATTCAATCAACTGAAAGATGTCAACATCTAATTGTTTAAAAGTCTTGAGCACAACACCACCACCCTTTGGGTCTTTTAATGATTCATCAATAATTGCTAATAGCAAGTGTTCCGAATCGACGTAATCATAACCAAATTGCGCAGCCAGTTTTCCGGATGTATGAATGATGTCTCGTACTAAATCTGAAAAAGCTACATTTTCCATGTCTAAAAATAATTAATTGCCTATACCTCCCAAAATGACACTCCAGCAACACTAACAACTATTCCCCATTTTGACTTTACAACATTATTGTGCAAATTTGCACTGCTTATAGAGAAAGACGGAGGGATTAGACCCTGCGAAGTCTTAGCAACCTGTGCTTACAAGGTGCTACGTTCTACTTATCCGCCTCAAAAATGGATAGGACAGATAAGCGAAAGTCAACTTTATACCCGACTTTTCGAAATAAGCCCTTTTTAGATGTGAGATTTGAGATATGAGATTTGAGATGGTTTTTTCACCTTCTTTCACTCGCGTCAAAACTCTCTATTCTAAGATCTGAGATATCTGTGTGTGATTGGATATGCTAATCTGTTTTCCTGTCTCACATCTCATATCTCACATCTCAAATCTAAGAGAATGGATATAAGAAGAGAATTAGAGAAACGCATACTGGTAATTGACGGGGCGATGGGTACCATGATACAGCGGTACCAACTCACCGAGGATGATTTTCGTGGGGAAAGGTTCCGTGATCACCCTTCTGATCTGAAGGGCAACAACGACCTGCTGAATATTACGCGTCCGGATGTGATCAAAGCTATCCACCAGGAATATATTGACGCAGGTGCCGATATTATCGAGACCAACACCTTCAGCACACAACGCATTTCGCTGGCCGACTACCACATGGAAGAGCTTGGTTACGAACTGAGCTACGAAGGCGCCCGCATTGCCCGCGAAGTGGTGGATGAATACAACAAAAAGCATCCTGAAAGACCACGTTTTGTGGCAGGGGCTGTTGGTCCAACTAACCGTACGGCCTCCATGTCGCCTGATGTAAACGATCCCGGTTTCCGTGCCGTTACTTTTGATGACCTGGCCGAAGCTTATTATGAGCAGGTTCGCGGATTGGTAGATGGTGGCTCTGACCTGTTACTGATCGAGACCATCTTCGATACGCTGAACGCCAAGGCGGCTATTTACGCTATAAAAAGATACGAACAGGAATGCCGCGCGGCGGGTAAAGACCGCAACAGCTACCGCAGTACTTCCAATATCATGATATCGGGCACCATTACGGATGCATCGGGTCGTACCTTATCCGGTCAGACGGTAGAGGCTTTCTGGAACTCAGTTCGCCATGCTGATCTGTTGTCTGTTGGTTTAAACTGTGCTTTAGGTGCCAAAGAAATGCGCCCGCACTTGCTGGAACTTTCTGAAAAGGCTAATGTGTTCATTTCTGCTTATCCCAATGCAGGCTTGCCCAATGAGTTTGGCGGTTATGATGAAATGCCGCATGAAACCGCGCATTTGATTGAAGATTTCCTCGATTCAAATATGGTGAATATCGTCGGCGGATGCTGCGGTACAACGCCTGAACATATCCGTTGCATTGCCGAAAAAGCGGCCAAAGCAACGCCAAGAACCAAACCCGAAATAGAACCATTCCTGCGTTTAAGTGGGTTAGAGTCTGTCAACCTAACACCTGAAACTAACTTTGCGAACATTGGCGAGCGTACCAATATTACCGGATCACCTAAATTTTCTAAGCTGATTTTGGCTGAGGATTATGAAGGCGCGTTGACGGTTGCCCGTCAACAGGTAGAAGGCGGCGCACAGGTGATCGACGTGAATATGGACGAGGGTATGATCGACTCTGAAGCGGCCATGACCAAATTCCTGAACCTGATTGCGTCTGAACCTGATATTGCCAAATTGCCTATCATGGTCGATTCGTCCAAATGGACCGTTATCGAGTCGGGTTTGAAATGTTTACAGGGAAAGGGTATTGTTAACTCGATCTCACTGAAAGAGGGGGAAGATAAATTTAAAGATCAGGCACGAAAAATATTAAGCTATGGCGCTGCCGTGGTGGTGATGGCTTTTGATGAACAAGGTCAGGCGGATTCATTAGCACGCCGTATTGAGATATGCAAACGCAGCTATGATATTTTGGTAAGCGAAGTTGGCTTCCCTCCGCAGGATATCATTTTTGACCCGAATATTTTGACCGTTGCAACAGGTCTGGAAGAACACAATAATTATGCGGTTGATTTTATAGAAGCCACCCGCTGGATCAAACAAAACCTGCCGCTGGCTAAGGTGAGCGGTGGAGTAAGTAATATTTCCTTCTCGTTCCGCGGTAACAATGTGGTGCGTGAGGCGATGCACTCGGCTTTCCTGTATCACGCAATCAAAGCCGGATTGGATATGGGTATCGTAAACGCCGGGATGCTGGAGGTTTACGAAGAAATACCAAAAGACCTGTTAGAATATGTAGAGGATGTGCTGCTTAACCGCCGCCCGGATGCCACCGAGCGCCTTGTTGAATTCGCCGAAACTGTAAAAAGCAAAGGCAAGGAAGTGGTCAAGGACGAGGAATGGCGCAAAGGACCAGTTGAAGAGCGTTTATCTCATGCCTTAGTAAAAGGCATTATCGAATACCTGGATGATGATGTGGAAGAAGCACGACAGAAATTCGCCAAACCGCTGGAAGTGATAGAAGGACCGCTGATGGATGGCATGAACGTAGTAGGTGACCTGTTTGGTGCGGGGAAGATGTTTTTGCCGCAGGTGGTAAAATCGGCCCGCGTGATGAAGAAAGCGGTGGCTTACCTGCTGCCATTTATCGAACTGGAAAAAGCAAATAACGCCGATGCAGATCAGCGCAGCAATGCCGGAAAGGTGCTGATGGCTACAGTAAAAGGCGACGTGCACGATATCGGTAAAAATATTGTCGGAGTGGTATTAGCCTGCAACAATTTCGAGGTAATAGACCTTGGGGTGATGGTTCCGCCACAAAAGATCATTGAAGAAGCAAGAAAACATCAGGTAGATATTATCGGATTGAGTGGGCTGATCACACCATCTCTTGATGAGATGGTGCATTTCGCCAAAGAAATGCAGCGTGAAGGGTTTACGATTCCCCTTATGATCGGCGGAGCCACAACATCACGTATACACGCTGCTGTTAAAGTGGCGCCAAACTATGACCATGGGGTAATCCATGTACTGGATGCTTCGCGTAGCGTAGGTGTTTGCAGTAACCTGATGAATAAAGAAACCCGCGACAGCTATATCCAAACAGTAAAAGAAGAATATGATAAAGCCCGCGAGGCGCATCTGAACAAACGTTCGGACAAACGCTTTGTAAGCATCGATGAGGCGCGGAACTCCAGGCTGCAGATAAACCTTAATGGTTCTATCCCACCAAAACCAACTTTTACAGGTACAAAAGTATTTGAGTCGTTCCCACTTGAAGAGCTTGTACCTTATATCGACTGGACACCATTTTTCCATACCTGGGAGCTGCGCGGATCGTACCCTAAAATATTTGAGGATAAATACGTAGGTGTTGAAGCTAAAAAGCTTTTTGATGATGCACAGGTATTGTTAAAGAGAATCATCAAAGAAAAGCTATTAAAAGCAAATGCTGTGATCGGTTTCTGGCCGGCCAATAGCGTTGGTGATGACATCGAATTATACACTGATGAAACCCGCAAGGAGGTTTTAACCACTATCCATACGCTACGCCAGCAAGCTGAAAAAGTTAAAGGCGAACCGTACTATGCTTTATCCGATTTCATTGCGCCAAAAGATAGCGGTGTGAAAGATTATTGGGGTGGCTTTGCGGTAACGTCAGGTGTGGGTTGTGATGAACTGGTAGCAGAATTTGAAAAAGATCACGACGATTACAACAGTATCATGGCAAAGGCTCTGGCCGATCGTTTGGCTGAAGCTTTTGCTGAAAAAATGCACGAACTGGTTCGCCGCGAATATTGGGGTTATGCCAGGAATGAGGAACTCAGCAACGAAGAGCTGATCAAAGAGCAATACCAGGGCATTCGTCCGGCACCGGGATATCCTGCTTGTCCGGATCATACCGAGAAGGTCACTTTATTCGGCTTATTAAAGGCTGAAGAAAACACAGGAATACAGCTCACAGAAAGTATGGCTATGACGCCGACAGCAGCCGTTAGCGGATTCTATTTTGCACATCCGCAAGCCAGATATTTTGGCCTGGGCAGGATCAGCAAAGACCAGATAGAAGACTACGCCAAACGCAAAAACATGCCTGTTGAAGACGTTGAACGCTGGATGGGACCTAATCTTAACTATTAAATAGGGTGGCAGGTGCAGGGGTTAGTAGCAGCAAGCATATAAAGTTGTTTAAAAAGATATGTCATTTCGAATCTGCAGAGTGGGATGTGCTGTGGCGCAGGTGAGAAAACTTATACGACTGTGCATGACGAACTTTGCAAATCGTATAAGTCTTGTCCTCACCCGAAGCTCAATTCCTACCCCGGTTCGTTCGAAATGACATGTTTTTATATTTGTTCATTAAAAACTTAAACAGCTTCTATATATTTTAGCTGCAAAAATCAACTTAAACAAAACTGCCACTGCTACTGCAAGTGCTACTGAAAAATGAAGATCACCGAACATATACAAAACGCAAAAGGCAAAACACTTTTTTCATTCGAACTGATACCGCCGCTAAAAGGACACAGCATACAGGGGCTTTATGATGCCATCGATCCGTTGATGGAATTTAAACCGCCATTTATTGATGTTACGTCGCTACGCGAGGATTTTATTTATAAGCAGCATGAAAGCGGCTTGCTTGAAAAAGTAAGCTACCGCAAAAGGCCGGGTACCATAGCCATCTGTGCAGCCATCATGAACAAATATAAAGTAGACACTGTTCCGCACCTGCTTTGCGGTGGTTTTACAAAGGTGGAGACAGAATACGCCCTGATAGATTTGCAGTTTTTGGGTATCGAGAATGTGTTAGTACTCCGGGGCGATGCACGTCTTGCCGATTCTTCATTTGTCCCTACTCCGGGCGGACATTGTTACGCTACAGATTTGCTGGAACAGGTTGTAAACATGAACAACGGTAAATACCTGCACGATGAGAACCCCGAAAATCTGAAAACGGATTTTTGCGTTGGCGTAGCCGGTTATCCCGAAAAACATTTTGAAGCGCCCAACTTAAAAACCGACTTCAAATACCTGAAGCAAAAAGTAGATATGGGCGCCAATTTTATTGTTACCCAGATGTTTTTTGATAACCAAAAATATTTCGAGTTTGTAAATAACTGCCGGGCCAATGGCATCAATGTCCCTATCATACCAGGGTTAAAGCCGATCACTAATTCAAAACAGCTGGTCAATCTTTCAAAGACCTTTCATATCGACATGCCCGAGGATCTTTGCGATGCTATAAATGGCTGCAAAAGTGATAAAGACGCCCGCGAAGTAGGTATTGAATGGATGATCAACCAATGTAAAGAGCTGGTTGAATTTGGCGCGCCTGTTTTGCATTTTTATACCATGAGTAATGCAGGCCCGACCAGAAAGATTGCAGAAGCAATATTTTAATTGCTATATTAGAGACCTAAACTATTATCACATTCAATGAAATTACTCCTTGCTGCTTTGCTTGCCGTATTTGCGATTAATTTGTTTGCACAAACTAATTATCAGCCTGGCTACATTGTAAAAAGCAATGGCGACACCGTAAAAGGTTATATCGATTACCGGGAGTGGGCGCAAACTCCAAAAACCATCAACTTTCGCCTTAATAAAAGCAGCGGCGAGATTCAGCCATGCAGTCCGCAGGAAATTAAAGGCTTTGGAATAAGCGGGGTCGAAGAATATATAAGTTATAATGGTTCGATCAGTGCTGATAAAAATGTATTCCCTGATCTTCCAGGCAGACTGGACACTTCCAAAATACAAGCTGTTATATTTCTGAAGTCAATAATCAGGGGGAATCATTTGGCTCTTTATTCACAAAATGATGAAACCAAAACGAGGTTCTTTATTGCCGAGTCAAAAGAATTGCCGGTAGAACTAAAGTATTATCAGTATTATGATAATGCGCATAATACGGTCGAAAGGGCGTTTTACCGTGGGCAGATGATATTTTACATTAATAAATACAAACCTGTTAGTAGCGGCCTTGTAGAATCAGCGCAAAATTTATCCTTTGGAGAAGGACAGCTCGGCAAATTGGTTAACAAAATAAACGAGGTTAATTATGTTGCGGCAAATACAAAAAATAAAAGGTCAGGTGTAAGATTCTTCGTGGGTGCTGGGGTCATCTTTGATAAAATACGTCTTCGCGATCCTGCGTTCCAGGTAAAAACAAACTCCGGCAGTTTCTACTACGATATCAAATCTTACTCGAATTATACTTCACCAGAGATCAATCTCGGCTTCGATCTGTTTGTTAATCCCAACGTTCAAAGGTTCATTTTCCGAACTGATGTCTCATTATCAACACTAAATGGTGGGGTAAATTATCCGATAACGCTTACTAATTATGGCAAATTAAAATTTAATCAATATAAACTGGCTGTAATCCCACAGTTATTGTACAATATTTACAATAAAGAGAAAATAAAATTTTACATCAATGGAGGCGTTTCGGCGAATTTTGCCAAATATTCCAATGTATCTTCAACAAGTGCCGACATTATTAACGTTGATCTTAAGCTCATAGATGAGTTTAATAGTTTCTGGATCAGCATTCCATTGCAAACAGGCATTGTCATCAATAAAAAAGTTGAAATTTCGGCTACCTATGTGCCTTATTCAAAATTTACAACCTTTACCGATTTTACTGTTAGTAATCAATCTTATGCTTTAGGATTACGATATTTCTTTTGATAAAATACGCTGACTAACTATTATCACACTATATGAAACTCTATTTTATTTTGTTCTTTATTGCGCTACCTTCTATACTTTTTGCGCAATCTAATTATCAACCAGGCTACATTGTAAAAAGCAATAGAGACACCGTAAAAGGCTATATTGACTACCGCGAATGGGACCGCACTCCGAAAGCTGTGCAGTTCAAGGTAAATAAAACCGACAGGAATGTATCGGAATTTGATCCCCAATCCATTAGAGCTTTCGGGATTACTGGTTTGGAACATTACATCAGCTATACAGGTCTTATCAGCATGGATAAAACCAGTGTTCCTAATTTGCCTACCGGTTTGGATACCAGCAGGGCGTTACAGAGTATATTTATGAAACGGGTAACTGCCGGAAAGCACCTGGCGTTATATCAACAAAAGGACGATACAAAAAACAGGCTATTTATTGCGGACCGATCCGGAAATATTGTAGAATTAAAATACTACCAATATTACCTGGACATGGAAGACAAAAGGAATAAAGACCACTACGATAATAAAGTAACTGAAGCGACTTATTACAAAGGCCAGTTAATTTATTATGCAAACCAGTTTAATCCCGGTAATACGAGCCTTATAAACGCTATAGAACAGTCTGGATTTGTCGAAGTAGATTTGAAAAATATTGTCGATAAAATAAACGGCGGTAATGTGGGGTTAGTTAACCAACAGCATAAAAAAAGCACTCGTTTTTTTATAGGCGCGGGTGCGAATTATACAGAAAGTGAATTTCACGCTATCATTTATAGGCTGGAGCCGGTTTCGTATTCAATTATCTCAACTACCATATCCCCTAAATTGAATGCAGGGTTCGATTTTTTTGTTAATCCGAATGTACAACAATTGATTATCAGGACAGAACTTAATCTATCATATGCCAGTGCCAAGTTTACCACACCCTATAACTCATTTTATTCCTTCAATCAGTATACAGCAGGCGTAGTCCCACAGATATTATTCAATATTTATAATAAAAATGCTTTCAAATTTTATATAGACGGGGGTCTTTCGCTTAATTTTTCGACATACTCGAACTACAAACTATACTATTTAACTTCTCCCAATGACCCACAAACGCCATACACACTTAACAAGTATTGGGCTAGCTTCCCGCTGCAAGCGGGCATGGTCTTTAATAAAAGGGTAGAGCTTTCTTTTACTTATTCGGGTTTTTCTTCGTACAGCAGTTATGATGGATTTTCTATTGCCAACAGGACAATGAGTGTTGGTGTTAAATATTTGTTCGGTAAATAGTTACCAGGCTTTCCATTAAAATAGATTTAAATTTTTAATCATTAACCAAACCACCATCACAATAACCTAAATGAAATCATATTTAACCGCACTATTTATAATAATCCCTTTTATTCTTTTTGCGCAATCCAATTACCATCCGGGCTTTGTTGTAAAAAACAATGGCGATACCGTAAAGGGTTATATCGACTACCGGGAGTGGGACCGTACGCCAAAGTCGATTCATTTTAAAACAAACGAAAACGGTAATGAAACTTTGGAGTTTGATCCGCAAACAATAAAAACTTTTGAGATTACAGGTCTGGAGCATTACATCAGCTATTCAGGCTTGATAAGTATGGACAAAACCAGCTTCCCTGATCTGCCTGCCGGGCCGGACACAAGTAAAATGTTGCAAACCATATTCCTCAGACAGGTAACAACAGGCAAACACGTTACTCTGTACCAACAAAAAGATGATATCAAAAACCGATTTTTTATCGCAGAGAGTGCAAGCCCTATCATTGAGCTAAACTACTATCAATATTATTCTGATGACAATGTTGTAACCGAGTCTACAGGCTTTAAAGGTCAACTGGGCTATTATATAAACCAGTTTGATGCCAATGACAAAAGTCTGATCAGTTTTACTGAACGGGCGAGCTTTACCGAAAGCAACTTAAGAAAGATAGTTGACAATGTAAACGGAAACAATGCACCAGTAAATCAAAAAATGGAGCCTAAAGGTTCACGATTTTTTGGGGGTATTGGCGCAAACTATACTCAAACCGAGTTTTTCCTGGTTAATTATGCGGTTTCTTCGTATACCACTTCACCACGATTAAATGCAGGCTTTGACATATTTGTTAACCCAAACGTTCAGCAACTAATTTTACGGGCCGAGCTCTCTATTTACTACGTGAATCCGAAATTTAATTTACCTGATGGTAGTGTATATACATTCAGGCAGTATACAGCAGCGTTTACGCCTCAAATTCTATTTAATGTTTACAATAAGGATGCTTTTAAAATTTACATAGACGGCGGGGTCTCCTTCAACTTTTCGGCATACGCAAATGATAAAATAACCTATACCGCTTCAAATACTGTACAAAATTCACCCTACCAGTTGGAGCCTTATTGGGCAAACTTTCCGTTACAAGCAGGTGTAATAATTAATAAGAAGCTGGACTTTGCTTTCACTTATATGGGGTTTGCTGCCTATACCAAATATACCGGGCTATCCGTGTCAAACAGAACTATGGGGGTTGGGTTTAAATACCTGTTAGGCAAATAGATTACAATCATTGCGCAGCTTTGACAACTTTTAAAAGTTGTCAAAGCTATATTACCCATGTTTCAGCAGATATTTTCTGAAGCCTTCAAAGTCAGTTCCCAGTGATGCGGCATGTTTAGTTTTACCTTCCAGGTTCTTTACTTCCTCCGGTATTACGATGGCTTTTGAAATGTGATCAGGCAATACATCCGGGAATTTGCATGGATGAGCAGTTGAAAGGAAGACTCCGGTAGCCTTTCCCGTTGGCTGATCCTGCTGCCAGTCTTTTAATGCCTGCCAGGCGATGGCGGTATGCGGACAAACTACATAATTGTAGCTGTTATATATCTTCTCAATAGCTTGTGTAGTTTCTTCGTCGGTATAACTAAAGCCGATCACTTTTTTGGTAAGTTTATCAGGGTCTGCTTTAAACATATCGGCTATCCGTACCCAGTTGCTTGGGTTTCCTACATCCATTGCGTTGGATATAGTTTGTACCGATGGTTTAGCCTGGTAAACTCCTGTTTTCAAAAATTCTGGCACAGTATCATTGGCGTTTGTTGCGGCAATGAATTGTTCCACAGGCAGACCCATCTTCCATGCCAAAATACCAGCGCCAATATTACCAAAATTACCACTTGGGACTGAGAATACCACTTTATCCTTGTTCTGCTTCAGCAATTGTGCATAAGCATTAAAGTAATAAAAGGTTTGTGGTATCAGACGTGCGATATTAATCGAATTGGCAGAAGTAAGCCTGAATTTTTCACTCAGTTCGGGATCAGTAAAAGCCTGTTTTACCAGTGCCTGGCAGTCATCAAAGGTTCCATCGATCTCTATAGCACGAATATTTTGCCCGTTAGTAGTCAATTGCAATTCTTGTATGCCACTTACTTTTCCTTTTGGATAAAGAATAGTCACTCTGGTATTCGGTACGCCTAAAAAGCCAAGGGCAACTGCACCACCTGTGTCTCCGGAGGTTGCCACCAGTACATCCAATTGCTTCTCGCCTTCCTGCAAAAAGTAGCTCATCACGCGGCTCATAAAGCGTGCACCAAAATCCTTAAACGCTAATGATGGCCCATGCCATAATTCCAATACATTTATGCTGTCTTCCAGCGACACGACCGGTGCATAAAAGTTGATTGCATCTTGTATGATTGTTCTTAAATCACTATCAGGTATGTCATCACCCAAGAGATTTTTGGCCACATGGAACGCGATTTCAGGCAGAGTATAGCCATCTAAATTATTCAGGAACCTGTCATCAAGCCTTGGTGTTTGCACAGGCATATATAAGCCTCTGTCTTGCGGCATGCTATTAAAGACAGCCTCTTTGAATGAAACCTGGTGAGAGTGATTATTGGTGCTATAAAATTTCAATTTCGTATATTTTAAATTCTAAATACTAATTTCTAAACTCTAAAAAATCCAGATTAGGATTTAGAATTTAGAGCTTAGGGTTTATATTACTTTCGGTCCCTGATCATTAATATCAGATACATAAATATTTGAACCGATGCCAGCAGACGCAAGATGATTGTGTAATTTTTGAGCGATCTGCTTAGCTTCTTCTCCACTCTTTGTGAATGCGAAAACCGATGGGCCTGAACCTGAGATACCAAAACTTACCGCACCCATTCCCATAGCCATTTCGCGCATTTTATAAAAATCAGGGATCAGCATTGAACGAACCGGCTCTACCAGGATATCCTTCATACTGCGGCCAATCAGGTCGATATCATTCATGAACAGACCGCTTACCAATCCGGCGATATTGCCCCATTGAGTAACGGCATCTTTCATGTATATCTTATCGCGGATGATTTGCCGGGCCTCACGGGTAGGTACGTCTACATCCGGGAATACGATAGCGCAATACAATCCTTTTGGATGTGGTAATCTTATCACATCTAAAGGCTCATAACTGCGAATGAGTACAAATCCGCCCATCAACGCAGGTGCTACGTTATCTGCATGCCCATGTCCGCAAGCCATTTCCTCGCCTTTCATGGCAAACGGCAATAATTTTGCTACGTCAGTCTCATCACCCAGCAATGTTTTGGCAGCAAACAACCCAGCAACTGTGCTTGCGGAACTTGATCCTAAGCCACTGCCTATCGGCATCTTTTTGTGCAGTTCGATATCCAACCCAATATCCGTACGATTAATACTTTGCAAATAATGCTGAACACTCACGCTAACAGTATTCTTAGCCGGATCTAATGGAAGCCGGCCATTATCCCCTGTTATTTTGCTGATGGTAATACCTGGCTTATCGGTTACCCGCATAATTACTTCATCGCCGGGTTCATTTACGGCAAAGCCCAAAACGTCGAACCCGCAAACCACGTTGGCTACAGTTGCCGGGGCAAAAACTTGTATAGAATCTTTCATGATTAATTGGCCCCCACGTTTATTAAGTCAGCAAATACACCGGCTGCGGTAACTTCCGCGCCTGCACCCGGACCTTTAACTACCAATGGGCGGTCTTTATAACGATCTGTTGTAAACGAAATAATATTATCACTGCCCGAAAGCATGTAGAACGGATGGTTTTCATCAACCATTTGTAAGGTGATGGCTGCTTTTCCGTCTTCTAGCTTGCCGATGTAACGGAGCACTTTCTTTTCTTTTTCAGCCCGCTCCTTTAATTCCGTAAAGTATGCATCCTCCTGTTTTAGCGCAGCATAAAAATCTTCCACTGTTTCTGCTTCCATACAGCTTTTTGGCAGGATACTTTCAATTTGGATATCGGCAGCTTCCATTGGATAACCTGCATCGCGGGCAAGTATCAATATCTTGCGCATAAAGTCAGTACCGCGCAGGTCATCTCGTGGATCGGGTTCGGTATAACCTTTTTCCTGTGCCAGTTTTACCACGTCGTGGAAATTTGCGTCATCTTTAAAATGATTAAAGATGAAAGAGATTGTTCCTGAAAGAATGGCCTCAATACGTTTTACACGGTCACCGCTGTTCATCAGGTCTTTTAGTGTGCGGATAATGGGCAAACCAGCACCAACATTGGTTTCATAAAAGAAATCCACGCCATGCTGACGTGCTGTATCACGGAAGGTTTTATATTGTTTAAAACCAGCCGAATTGCCGATCTTATTGCAGGTAACTATGGATATATTTGACCTGAACACCTGCTCATAAACATCAACGGGCTGCGGACTTGCGGTGTTATCGATAAATACACAATTCGGCAGGTTCATTTCTTTCATTCTCTTCACGAAAGTGCTCAGGTCAGCTTTTTCATTTGATTTCTTTAACTCGTCTTGCCAGTTATCCAAAGAGAAGCCATCCGAATTGAATACCATCTTATGGGTATTGCTGATTCCTACTATTTTTACCTGTATGCCGTTATTCTGCTGTAGAAACTCGCTATGCTCATTCAACTGGCGGAATAAGGTTGTTCCAATATTGCCTGTGCCGAGGCAAAAGGCATGAAGCGTCTTATTCAGCTGAACAAAGAATGCATCGTGTACAGCATTCAACGCTTTGGCTAAATCACTTTGAGAAATAATTACGGAGATATTGTATTCGGATGATCCCTGTGCAATAGCCCTTACATTGACACCATTACGGCCAAGCGCATGGAACAATTTGCCGGATATACCAGGCGTTTGCTTCATGTTTTCGCCCACTATAGCCAATATGGAGAGGTCCTGTTCGATATCGGGTTGATCTAATTTATTAGCCAGGAGTTCCAGTTCAAATTCCTGTTCTATCACCCGTTGTGCTTTAGCTGCGTCATGCGGATTCACTGCAAAAGTGATGCTGTGCTCGGATGAAGATTGCGTGATCAAAATAATATTGATCTGCTCGCGGGCCAGTAGGGAAAACAACCTGCCACTGAATCCCGACTTACCTACCATACCGCTGCCCTGAACGTTAATAATGCTGATATCACTGATAGACGAAATCCCTTTAATAGGTAGTGAAGATGCTTTGCAATGGTGCTGAATAACCGTCCCTTCAAAATCAACCTCAAAAGTATTTTTTATAACGATTGGGATTTTCTTTAAAAATGCAGGAATCATAGTTGGCGGATAGATCACTTTCGCACCGAAGTAAGAAAGTTCCATGGCTTCGGTGTAGGTTAATTCAGGCAACGAAAATGCTTTTTTCACCATGCGTGGATCGGCAGTCATCATGCCGTTTACGTCGGTCCATATTTGGATTTCGGAAGCATTTAAAGCTGCGCCAAATATAGCAGCAGTATAATCGCTGCCACCGCGACCTAAAGTAGTGATCTGTCCGGCATCGTTAGAGGCAATGAAACCGGTTACAAACAGCATCTTGCCCGGATTTTCCTGAATAAAACCTTTTATCAGTAATTCGGTCAGTTCCATATTCACTTTGGCGTGGCCGAAATCGCTGTCAGTTTTGATCAGCTCGGAGGCATCTACAAACAAAGCTTCAGGAAAATACTGTGCTGCCATTTTGCTGATCATTAGTGTAGAACAGCGTTCACCATAGCTCAAGATCAGGTCCTTGGTTTTTGCGGTAAGCTCACGGAGTGTTGATACACCCTGTAGCAATTCCTCCAGGTGATTAAAGTTGATCTTCAGCCTGGTATAGGCAGGGTTTTGATTTTGCACGGTCAGTAATGTGCGGACCATATCAAAGTGGCGTGTTTCCAGTTCTGCGAGCTGAGCGGTAAAGTCTTCACCTCTCGATGCCTTTTCGGCCATTGCTGAAAGCAGGTTAGTTACTCCGCCCATTGCCGACAAGACCGTTATTGGCTTTTCGCCGGCTTTATATTCCCTTTTTAATATATCGATCACAGTGCTGATGCTTTGCGCCGAACCGACTGAAGTGCCTCCGAATTTTAAAATCTTCATTGTAATAAAGTAAAAAAGCCTTCCTCTTTTCGGAGGAAGGCTTGCTGTTGTTTCTTTTTTATGTTTTACACCACAAGATTATCTTCCTCCGGAAATCGATCCGGTGGTAGTTGTTGTAATTATGGTGCTGTTAATTTTCATTAAGAGAATTTGTTTTTTAAAGGCAATGAAGCTATCATGAGTGATTGTTTATTACCAAAGGCAACTCATGATGGTATCATGTTCTTTAATGTCTGTAAAGTAAGTAGATATTTTTTGAATAAACAAATAGTATTTGTTTTTAATTTCTGAGGATGGAAATGATTGATTATAGCTGACCGTTCAACGGTTCGCGGAAAAAGTCTGTCATATAGCAAGTTGAGGGCCTTTCAACCGGCAACTTTTTTATGAAATTCATAGGTAGATGAAGACAGGCTTAGGTGATACTTTCGTATCGCCATAAAACTAATTATATAGTTCTAATTAAAAAAATTTACTTTGTAACAATTGCGATACTATTCGCCTCGCCATATTTTGGCAGAATTACCATCGTGTTGTTTTTCCAGTAAACAGCGTTGTTTTTCCTGGGAGTGGCGCTGGTTTGTACACCGGCTAAATAAACATCACTTTCGGTTACAGCGACATCATTAACAACTGTACCCAACGGAAATTTAGTTAATTCACCATTTTTCCAGTAAGCTCCGTACGGTCCGTGACTGTCTCTTCCTGAAACATACACATCCGAACCACTAACTGCAATTCCATTAGCTGCAAATGCTGAGCCATTCTGAGATAGCGTAACTGCGATACCATTTTTCCAATAAGTGGCGCCTCCGGTACTACCAACAAATCCGGCCAAATACACATCATTCCCATCAAGAAGAATGTCAGAACAATTTCCAACATCGGTAGTAGATAATACCGAGTCTTTGCCGTTTTTCCAGTAACTGGCATAATTATTATTGCTAAAGCCTGCTACATAAATATCATTCCCGCTTACTGCAATAGCACTGGCAGAAGAAGCCGATGAATTATCACCCAGCATTGTTTGGCTGCCATTTTTCCAATAAACAGCTACCGATTGAATAGTACCTATTGTACCGCTCACATACACATCTGTGCCGTTAACGGCTATGCCCGTAGCCCGGGTTTCAGTGCTTCCGTCACTCAGGTTAGTGATCATACCATTTTTCCAGTAACAGGCTACTGCATTTCCCAACTTCTGACGGGTAAATCCTGCCATGTATACATCCATGCCGCTAACAACGATAGAGGTGACCACTGAATTAAGCGTGCTGTCGCCAAAAGCCGTAGCGACGCCGTTTTTCCAATAGGTTGCAACAAAATTTCCGTTTGATGCAATGGTAAATCCACCTACATAAATATCTACCGGTTTTGGCTGGTGAGGAGGTATTTTTTCGCCTTTCATACATGCCTGTATAGCCAACATTAGCACCAGGACGAAAAGAAGTAAAGGTTTTGATTTCATAAAATAAACTACAAATTGTATCAGCAATTGAAAATTGATTTCCAATAACAATAGTTTACCTTGAATAATTTGAGGGGGCCGGCCACGATCAACCCGCTGATGTATAAAGTATCAGGCGAGAGATTTGTTTGAGTTTTATGAAAATGATTTTATGCTAAACGAAATATTTAGCCATTAACTAAATACAAGCATCTACTGAATTAACCATCAATTTCCAGGTATTTAAGGTCGTTCCGGCTTTATTTCGGTCACCCTGCTAAATTTGATACCTTTGCATACTCATGGAGGGACTTGTAACCAAATCGACCGGCAGCTGGTACCAGGTGTTAACTAATAATGGGCAAAAATATGACTGCCGTATCAAGGGCATATTCCGCACCAAAGGCATTACCACTACCAATCCTATCGCTGTAGGTGATCATGTCGATTTTGAACTGGAGCCCGAGCAGGGAACCGGTGTGATCACCAAACTCCATCCGCGAAAAAACTATATTATTCGTAAATCGGTTAACCTGTCAAAACAGGCGCAGATCATTGCCGCTAATCTCGATCAGGCATTACTGATTGTTACTTTGGCATCGCCGCGTACTTCACTGGGGTTTATCGACCGCTTCCTGGTAACTGCAGAGGCATATGATGTTCCCGCCGGACTAGTGTTTAACAAGCTCGATCTTTTCAGTGATGAAGGACTTGAAATATTGGCTGAGTACACATTGATTTATGAAAGAATAGGCTATCCATGCTATGAGGTATCTGCACTAAATGGGACCAATGTAGAGCAGGTATCTGCCATTATAAAAGATAAAATGACTCTGTTCTCAGGTCACTCTGGTGTTGGTAAATCGAGCCTGATCAATTCACTTGTGCCGGATCTTCAATTGCGGACTACACAAATCTCCGAATGGCACGACAAAGGCGTTCATACCACTACATTTGCCGAGATGTTTGAACTGCCGGAGGGCGGATATATCATCGATACGCCCGGTATACGCGAACTGGGTGTGATCGACATAGAAAAAAATGAGCTTAGCCATTTCTTCCCCGAAATGCGTGCACTTTTGAATCAATGCCGTTTTAACAGTTGCCGTCACATCAACGAGCCTGGCTGTGCCGTGATAAAAGCCGTTGAGGAAGGCGATATCGAACTATCCCGTTATGAAAGCTATCTGAGCATTTATAACGGGAATGATACCAGGGCGTGATTAATGCGGGACTACTATAATGCCTTTAATATCATTTAATCCTTTACTAAATAGATAAGGAATTCCATTGCGCCAATAAATCGAACCTTCGGGCGATGCGGATAAACCTCCTGCCACGTATATATCATTGCCGTCCAAAGCCACATATGACGCGTCTATCAAATTGCCGATATTGCCAGGAGAAAGATTTACTGCAGTGCCGTTCTTCCAATAAGTCACCACTGCATTGGAGAAACCTGACACATATGTATCTGATCCATTAACAATTATGCTGTTTGCAACCGCCACACCGGGTTTTGAAAGCACTGTAGCTACACCATTTTTCCATAAAGTTGCACCATCGTTTGTATATCCGGTAACATAAACATCAGTACCGCTCACGGCAATTCCTGTTGCCTGAGTAGATGTGCCGGGCAGAGGCGCAGGCGACAATTGTGTTAAAATACCATTTTTCCAATAAGCAGCCTGGAAAACACCCGCTACACTAATAGTATAGCCGGCCAGGTAAACATCATTTCCATTGACAGCAATAGCATTTGCTACCGAATTCAATAATTGATTGGGTTGAACTGATGTTGCAACTCCATTTTTCCAATAGGTAGCTTTAGCATCTATATCTCCGGCTATATAAATATCATTCCCATTAGTTGTGATGGCAAAAGCTTCAGTTGTTGACTGGGACACTTTTAATGATGTGAGCACTCCATTTTTCCAATAAGCAGCTCCCCCGCCGGATCTTCCTGTTACATAGATGTCATTCCCGCTTATGGCTATACCAGTTGCGTCATCGCCCGAACTAAGAACGGTAGCTACGCCATTTTTCCAATACGTAGCTGCATTTTTGTTTCCTTGTTCAGAAGTGCCAACAAAGTATACATCTGCATCAGAAGACCATATCGGAGTCGTTACAATTGAATCAGTTTTGATTGGGTTCGTGGGTGGTTTGGGGGTCGGGTTGGAATTTTTTGAACAAGATGTTATTGCAAAAACTGCAATCAATAGTAAAGCAGGATAAAGCTTTGATTTCATACGGATAAGGTTCAGTATAAATATAATTTGTTTTAACCCATTTGGGGCTACATCCAAATATATGAATTTTTAAAACAAATGCCTCCTTATCTTTATCTTGCTCAACAAATCGATTCAATATCAATGAGAGCAGTATTACAACGTGTAACACAAGCCAGCTGTACAGTCGATGGTAAAATCACCGGAGAAATAAAAAAAGGTTTTTTGGTTTTGTTAGGCATTGAAGACGCCGATACCAATGATGACTTGCAATGGCTGGCACAAAAGATAGCTTCAATGCGTGTATTTGGTGATGAAAACGGCTTGATGAATAAAGCTTTGGCTGATGTGAATGGTGATATATTGCTCATCTCACAGTTTACTCTGTTTGCATCAAGTAAAAAAGGAAACCGTCCCGGCTTTACCCGTGCAGCACGTCCAGACAAGGCCATACCTATGTATGAACAGATGATCAAAGTACTCGAAGAACTGACCAATAAAAAAGTAGCCACAGGTATATTTGGTGCTGATATGAAGATCAGTTTGCTGAACGATGGGCCCGTAACGATCATTATGGATACCAAGGATAAAGACAATCATTAAAATCTTTTAATCGTGTTTTATGGAAATCAAGGAAGCGCAACATCTTGTAGACGAATGGATAAAAACAACCGGTATCCGTTACTTTAACGAACTGACCAATACCGCCATTTTAATGGAAGAAGTGGGCGAGGTAGCCCGGATAATGGCAAGGCAATACGGTGAGCAGTCGTTCAAGAAATCGGATACGGAAGTGAATCTTGCCGACGAGATGGCTGATGTGCTTTTTGTGCTGATCTGCCTGGCGAACCAAACCGGAATTGACCTGACAGATGCATTGGAAAAAAATATGCAGAAGAAAAGCATCCGCGACGCTGACAGGCACAGGAATAACGAGAAGCTGAAATAAGTATACAACGTTTCGGGCAAGGAACATCCATTTAACAACAATTTAAAATGGAAAAAATTAAAAAAACTTGTCATGAAACGTGTATTAACAATAGTGCTTATCGCATTTATATTTAACGGGTGCAAACAGGCATCCACTCCTGAAAAAGAGTTTAAAGTTGCAACACTTGAAAAGGCCAAAGTCAGTCCTGTAAACGAAAATCAAGATAAAATCGCCAACACGAATGCATCTCCCAGCAGTCCGCAACAGATCATTTCTGACACCTCAAAGAAACTTATCAAAACCGGTGATATCAGTTTTGAAACCGGCAATTTGTATGGCACACGTAAGAAGATCATTACTTCTTTAAGAAACCTGGGCGGCTATGTGTCCGAGGAAAATGAAACAAATGATTCCTATCGCCGTGGTCTGACTTTGAAGTTGCGTGTGCCTTCTAAAAATTTCGATCTGTTATTGGATTCCGTTTCTGGTAATGCAGCCAAGATTGACTCCAAGAACGTCCGTGTTGCTGATATGACTTCACAGTTTATCGATATCAAAACCAGCCTGGCCAATCAGCAATTACTCGAAAAGCGTTACCAGGAATTGTTGAAACGATCTGACAAAATGAGCGATGTGCTGCAGATTGAAAATAAGCTTACTGAGATCCGCACTTCAATCGATTCTACTCAGGGAACGCTGAATTATCTGAGCAGACAGGTTGCTTATAGTACCCTCGAAGTTAATTTCTACAGCGAACAAACACCTCAATACAGCGGAACAACTATCGGTGACCGACTGGGCTCATCCCTGAAAGGCGGATGGGAGTTAATGCAGAACCTGTTCTTTGGTATTATCAATATATGGCCATTGGTAATCGTAGCGGTGGTAATCTATATGGTTATAAAAAGATGGAGGGCCAAAAGAAAACTCAGGGTAGTGCAGCAATAAAAAATGTGGCAGCAGACTTACGAGTGGTAATGTGTGTGAATCTGAGAAAAAGCCGCTGCTGCCACTACTGAAACACTATGCTAATATAAAATATTATTTTGAAAAATTAAATAATTTAGAATTATATTTTTATTTAACATTTTTTAACATAATTAAATTACGATATATGCGTTTATAGAATAGCATATATAGATGAGACTGGCTAATGCGATTTTGCAGAGTTAATCATTAGCCGTTGCAGCGATGTGGTAGCAGATAGATCGAGTATTGAGGTTTGCTGCTGCCACTACTGCAATTTTACCAGGCGTTGCCCGTGTAAAATGGGGATAGCGGTAGTAATATCCACATTCAGGCAAAAAGCAATATCCGCTTCGATACCTAATTTTTTTAAGCGTTCGCTGTGCGAGGTTTTTGCCAGGTAGGCATTCAGATCCTTTTTACCATCCTGGTAAAGGTCATTGGCAGCGATGGCAGCATCGTCGGTTTTGTAGTCCCCGGCTTTAAGTTGATCAACTACAGCGCCCGCAAACAAAGTATCTTCCAGATTGAAGTTATTTTTCCATCCGGCACAAACTAACAGGATATTCTCATTTTGTGTTTTAAGCCAGTTGCAAAGCGAGGTCAGGTTTAAAAATGAACCGATCACTATCTTTTTAGCCGATCTGGATAAATGCAGAGCGTGTGTACCATTTGTGGTAGTTAGTACAACGGTTTTGCCTGCTACTTTTTCTTTTGTATAAGAGAACGGAGAATTGCCAAAATCAAAACCTGCTACCACTTCTCCATTACGTTCGGCAGCCAGCAAAAAGCTGCTTTCTTTATCGCGGTAGGCGATGCATTCTTCTACTTCTGCTACAGGTATAATCGCTTCAGCGCCATTGTCAATGCCATAACAAATGGATGATGTAGCGCGGAAAATATCTATAATAACAGCAATATATTCGTCGACCTGGTATAGCGGTAAAAGCGAAGGGCTAAGGCAAACATTTAGATTCTTGGTCATTGGTCATTAGTCATTGGTCATTAATTACTGGTCATTAGTCATGTCTTACCCATGACTAATGACCGTGACTAATGACTATTTATAGAATGGAGGTTTTACAACCTTTGCCTTTACTTTATTGTCGCGGATGCTGATGAATATCTCGGTGCCTTCTTTAGCGAACTCATTTTTTACATAGCCCATGCCAATAGCTTTTTGTAATGATGGCGATTGGGTGCCTGATGTTACTTTTCCTATTGTATTTCCATCAGCATCAACGATCTCATAGTCGTGACGTGGTATGCCGCGATCGATCATTTCAAAGCCTACCAGTTTGCGTTTTGAACCCTCCTGCTTTTGCTGTTGCAATGCTTCTGAATTAGTAAAATCTTTAGTGAATTTGGTTACCCAGCCCAAGCCTGCTTCTAATGGAGAGGTTGCGTCATCAATATCATTGCCATATAAGCAGAAACCCATCTCCAAACGCAAAGTATCGCGGGCTCCCAGGCCGATCGGTTTTATACCAAATGCAGCGCCTGCTTCAAAAACAGCGTTCCAAAGTTTTTCAGCGTCTTTATTATCAACATAGATTTCGAAACCACCCGCTCCGGTATAACCCGTAGCTGAAAGTAACACGTTATCGATACCTGCAAAAGTTCCTTTTTTGAAGGTGTAGTATTCCATCGAACCCAGGTCAATGTCAGTCAGGCTTTGCAGAGCATCTGCTGCTTTTGGACCTTGAACTGCTAGTAATGAAGTACGGTCAGAAATATCTTTCATCTCCACGCCTTCGGTATTGAATTTGGATATCCAGTTCCAGTCTTTTTCGATGTTGGAAGCGTTTACCACCAGCATATAAGTTTTCTCGTCAATACGGTAAACCAATAAGTCGTCCACAATGCCGCCGTCCTCATTTGGCAGGCAGGAATATTGCACCTTGCCGTCATATAATTTTGAGGCGTCGTTACTGGTAACGCGCTGGATCAGGTCGAGCGCTTTTTCGCCTTTCAGAATAAACTCGCCCATGTGGCTCACATCAAACACCCCAACTCCCTTGCGAACAGTTTCATGTTCAACATTGATCCCTGCGTACTGCACAGGCATATTATACCCCGCAAAAGGCACCATCTTGGCGCCCAACTGAACGTGTTTATCGGTTAAAGCCGTATTCTTCATATCAAACTAATTGGCGGCAAAAGTAATAAATTGGTTGAAAGGTTGAAAAAGTTGTAGTGGTTGTAATTGTTATCAATCGCTTGTGATTCTTCTACAACCACTCCAACATCTACAACCTTTACAACTTCTACAACTAATCTCAACCTAACGACTCATAAATTCCCACCAGTATCTTCGTCACTTTATTTACATCATGCTGCTGTTCTATCAGCTTACGGGCGTTTATACCTACTGCTTTAATATAATCCTCATCAGCTACACAGCGTTTTATGGCTTTCAGGAATTCGTCGCGAGTGTTTGCGATGAGGATATTTACGCCATTTTTGTAGTTGATGCCTTCGGCGCCAAGTGAAGTGGAGATGATACATTTCTGCATAGCCATGCCTTCAACAATTTTTACACGCATACCGCCACCTGACAACAGAGGGACAAGCATAATCGATTTACTGTTTACAAACTCCAATCCGTCATCTACTTCGCCCTGGATGAATACTTTTCCCAGTATATCATAATCATCAAATTCTTCCGGTATCTCGTTGCCCGCAACATAAAAACGCACCCGTAATTCATCATTCACAAAATCAGCGTGAAATGTTTTCAAGAACCATTCGATGCCCTCGCGGTTTGGCATCCAATCCAGCGAACCCAAAAAGAAAAGGCTTGGGAACTCGGTTTTTGAAAAATTAGGTTTGTAATGATCCAGGTCGACACCAAAGGGGACAATCTCCACAGGTATGGTAGCGCCATAATGCATAATAGTATTCCGGTCCTGTTCGGTAAAAACGGTGATAGCATTAAACCTATTGATCTGCTGCAGCTCGTAATTTTTTATACGGCGGGCCATCAACTTTAAATAGAACTTTTTGAATGGATCTGTCTTTTGCTGTGCCAGCGTTTCCCAGGTATGATGCTCAATATTATGCGCCCGGTAAACCAATTTGGATGAACAATTTTTCCTGACAGAATCCACATATGGGGCTACAAATAATCCTTCAAACTGAACAATGTCATACTCTGTGTTCCTTATAGTTCGGATCAAAAGCTTATCAAATTCCTCGTCGTAATATTTATCGATGTTATAGGTTGTTTTGCTGAAGATGTCCAGTATGCCATCAAAAAACGACACACTTGCATCTATATCATAGACCCTGTAGTTTATTTTATCCAGCAGCTCATCCGGTTCATCGCTTTCGTGAATATGCTTCTTAGTATTTAAAGCCACCAACGATACCTCATGCCCTAAATTAACTAAGCCGAGCACCGTATTGCAAACCACAATAGGGTAACCCCCGTTGCGCGGGAATGGTACTCGGTGTGTTAAAATGAGGATCTTCAACTGGAATAAGTGGTTTTAACAAAAGTAAAAACCCGCAATGCCGAATCAAAACATCTTTTAGAAAATACTTAGCTGCGGGTCGCTTACACGAAAAGTGCGGCGATGATAAGGTGTAAAGCCCATTTTTAAAACGGCTTCGCGGTGCTTTATTGTTGGATAGCCTTTATTGCTGTGCCAATCGTACTCAGGGTGCTCCAAAGCTATCTGCTTCATAAAATCATCCCGGTAGGTTTTTGCGAGGATGGATGCAGCAGCAATACTGAAATACTTGGCGTCGCCTTCTACAATACATTGATGTGGCACTTTTTTGTATTTATTAAAACGATTACCATCAATAATTAAAAATTCCGGAATTATTGACAGCTGTTCTATCGCCCGGTGCATCGCCAGGAACGAGGCATTGAGGATATTGATCTCGTCTATTTCATTATTATCAACCGAAGCGACAGCAAAGGCAACCGCAGTTTGCTCGATCTCATCTCTAAGCTGGTATCTTATTTCTTCGGTAACTTGTTTAGAATCGTTAAGCAGCGGATGGTCAAACCCATCGGGCAGGATAACGGCTGCGGCAAAGACAGGTCCGGCAAGGCATCCCCGACCAGCTTCATCACATCCCGCCTCAATAAATTCAAACTGATACCTGCCTGCTAACATTTTTCAAAAATAGAGTAACGTTGTAAAAGTTGGAAATGTTATAGGCGTTGGAAGGGTTTATATATGGATTAATTTTCCACAATTTAAAAAATCCTGATTGTGAGCAAGGTAATGTCATCGATAGGCTTACCTTTAACAATAAGGTTAAGATGATCGAGGAGGGTTTGGTTAAATTTATCAGGAGATAGGTTACCGTTGCTCACTACAAAGTCTATCAGTTTATCTTCATCCCAGGTTTTTTGGGTAGGCACATCGTAATCCATCAAACCGTCAGTATAATTAAATATTAGTGTGCCTGGTTCAATATCTACTTCGCCTTGATTCAAAAATGGCAGCTCATCAAAAGCGCCGATCATGGTAGTTCCCAGTTTAAGCGGAATTGCTTCACCATCTTTAAATAAAATGGAAGGGTTATGCCCGGCATTGATAAAGTTCAGCTTGCGGGTATGACCATTATATTTTGCAAGGAAGAGTGTGATAAACCTTTCACCTTTGGTATTTCTAAGCATGATCTGGTTTAGGCGCTCGATGATATTGGTCAGGTCATCCTCCACTACAGCCCATGCACGTAAGCTCGCCTGGAAATTGGCCATCAATAAAGCCGCCGAAATTCCCTTGCCAGAAACGTCGGCAATGCACCACATAAACTCATGATCATTAATGCGGATGAAATCAAAATAATCGCCGCCTATATTTTGATGCGGGAAGTATTTGGCGCCGATCTCTACTGCTGAATCCTTATGAAACCTCAGCGGGATCAGCATATTTTGCACTTCCTGGGCAAGCTCCATTTCACGTTTAAAACGCTCCGATTCCATTCGCTCGCGGAATAGCTTTTTGTTCTCTAAGGCCACCACGATCACGTTGATCAGTGTCTGGATAAAGTTCAAATCATTGTTCAGCATCTCGTCGGTAGTATTAAACTCACCGATCAGGGCATAAGCTAATGGCTTGCTTTTGTGATAGAAGGGAATAAAGTAGTCGTAGTTTTTTAGTAAGGAGTCCGTTTGTTGTGTGAGCGGGGATGCAACTTTGGTTTTCAGCTTCTTACAGGCATTGTGAAGAGATTTGGTAGTTTCTATTTCGCCCCCATAACTGGATATACAAACAAAGCTGCCTTCGTGCTCAATTAAAAAGCGTAGCCTGCCCACCTGCAGATAATTCTGCATTATTACTTCGAGCATCTGGATCAGTACAGGTGTCGAAATATTCTTGTTAATAGCCCTGGTAACCTCAAGCAATGAGTTCAATTCTGACTGCCTTTTAAGCAGCAACCTGATTAACTCATCCTCGCCGGAAATTTCCTCGATACTTTGCATTTATGGGTTTAGAGACAGATCAAAATAATGAATAAATTTTCTTAAATCCGTGTACTTTGTGATTTTATGTCAAATGCGTCCCGCAAACCAACCGTCACCAAATTAAAGGCATAAACCATCAGCATAATGGCCAAACCCGGCAATACGGCAAGATAAGCAGAATTCATAATAATATAACCATAATGTTCTTTTATCATGCTTCCCCAGGTTGGTGTAGGCGGTTGCGCGCCAAAACCCAGGAAGCTCAAACCCGCCTCCAGCAAAATTGCCGATGCAAAGTTTGATGAAGCTAATACCAATATTGGCCCTATGATGTTTGGTAAAATGTGACGGCGAATGATCCGGACGTTATTAAAACCAAGTGACCGGGCAGCTTCAACAAACTCCACCTGCTTTAAACTCAAAACCTGACCGCGTACCAGTCGGCCAACTTCGACCCACATAGAAAGTCCAACAGCAATAAATACTTCCCACAAACCTTTGCCCAAAGCAAAGGAAATAGCGATAACCAGCAGCAAAGCCGGCAAGGCCCACAAAATATTCATCAGCCAGCTTAAAGATGCATCAATCCATCCACCAAAATAACCTGCAACGGCGCCAACTGTTATGCCTAAAAGTAAACTTATGATTACGGACATAAAACCCACAGCAAGCGATACCCTTGCGCCTAATATTAAACGACTCAACAAATCACGACCGTAGGTATCCGTTCCTAGCCAAAAGGTGCGCTTAACAATTTGCTCTGAAACGATTTTATCTTCCAGTTGCTTAGCGTTAACCAATATAGGGCCGTACTCCGATTTAAATTTCACTAAGTCAGATGTTTTTTTGCCGGTGAGCACTTCGACTACACTATAGCCTTTTTCTTCAGGTTTATCCTCGTCGCCGATGTATTCATCTACATAGATCGAATCATGTGCAAAATGATATCCTTTGATGGGTACTTCTTTAAAAAAGGCTGGTTGTCCAAATAACATTTTCCTGAAAGGATTTACGGTATCAACAGGCTCGCTTTTACGGATTTGCAGCATGGTAAAAGTAGCTCCGGGCTTTTTGACGCTGAGCTGAATGATCATGTTATTGGCGCGGGGAGTAGAATCGGGCATGATGAGATAGCCCAATAAAGCAATCACGACAGAGAGAATGATAAACACTAATCCTGCGACAGCAATTTTATTCTGTTTGAATGCCTTCCAGGTACGCTGGGATGGGGTTAGTTCTGCCAATGCTTTTCGAAATAGATCAGTTGGCTAAATATCGCTTATTTGGCCCTAATCGCAAAGTTTTATCGAAACTTGTTACCCGTACCTATGACCCATAGGGTCTGCCGCTTTGTAGGAAAGAAGTCAATAAATAAAAATTGTACCCTGTAGGGGTTATCCTTCATCCGTAATCCAAAACATGTTAGTCGGCCAAGGGTAGCCTCTACGAGCAATGTCATTAAGTTAAGGATTAGTATGCTGGTTTAAAGTTTGAATAGGTTCGGAATTTACTTTTTGAGTGTTTATTTTTTATTGTTCTCTCAAAGGCCCGGCCTTTTCTTATGGGTAACGTG
>NZ_DATCRU010000061.1:0-199745 GCF_036568825.1 Mucilaginibacter sp.
CCTCTTCATTAAGAACACGTTACCCATAAGAAAAGGCCGGGCCTTTGAGAGAACAATAAAAAATAAACACTCAAAAAGTAAATTCCGAACCTATTCAAACTTTAAACCAGCATACTAATCCTTAACTTAATGACATTGCCCGTAGGGCCTACCGCTTTGTAGAAAAGAATAATGAATATGATTTGTGCCGCATAGCGGCTAACCATCTATGCATATTGCATACAGGAAGGCGGTAAAGGGTAACCCCTAACGGGGCAAAAAACTAATTTTTCTGCACTGGCTACAAAGCGGTAAACCCTACGGGTCACAGAAAACAAGCCTGTCGAAAAGATGTGGGTACATGGTTTGTACGCGATACTATCGTAATGCGATATTAAGCACTGATTGAAAATTGCGATTATAACAGATCGTATGATTGTTTTATAAGAGCAAACACCCGAGGTGTAAGCTTATCCAAAGATGTCAGCCGGATATGATTTTCATACTTCTTTGAGTAAAGTGTGCTTTTTGTAACGATGGAATCTTCCGGTAATTTGGCTGAATAGAATTTAAGGTCTAACAGACCTTTCATCGGTTTTATCAGAAAGAAAGTTTTATTATGAACGAATACGATGTAGTTTTTCGAGCAGCTAATAGTAACCCCGTCCCAATCTGCAATTTCGGCGAGCAGTTTATCAACAGCCAGAACCAACTCATCACTCTGGCCTTTTAACAGATCATCCAGGCTAACCTTAATGCAATAATGCATTTGGTTAGGGCCCTTTAACTCGCGCTCGCATTTTGGACAGATCCAGCTCATGCAAGCAAAGATCGTTAATCTTAATGTAAAGAAGGTGCCTGTTGTGGCATGCTATCTTCCATAAAGGGTTTGATCTGCGCCGGATCGGAGACATTGATGACAGGTTTACCATCATGGCCTTTCGTAATAACTCCCGTCACGCTAATCTTTTTCCCTTTATAGGGGGCATTAAAATGTTTGGATTTGTTTTTCCCGGTAGCTCGACAGGCAACAGTTAGTAATTGGTTGGGACGATCGCCGCCAAGAAACAAAACGATCACAAATGTTTTCAAATCTTCATCATATACTTCATCGCATATGGTTACTTTTTCGCCCACATGTTTTAAAGCGTCTTTTGCGGGAATAATAGTTTGAGCCTGAACACCAAAAGAAAACAGTGCCAGTGTTAATGTAGTAAGGATACTGCGTTTCATACCTAAAGCTAAGTAATTAAAATACAGCTATGTGTTAAATCTTGTTAAGAGGCGATTTAATAATAAAAAATGTTATTCAGCCAAAGATATTTTGTGTCGGGTGTCATCCTGAGCCTGTCGAAGGGAGTGCGTAAAGGCCTGCCCACATATCCTTCGACCGGCTCAGGATGACAGCGCTCTTATGTTATTATTCTTTTAGATTTTAGGTGCATCAGTTATCCTGAGGCGGATTTTTACCTATCGTCCTAAAATTAACATAAAAAGGATCCGCATCAGAGCCATTAGCTTCAGATATTTTGATATTGAAATTGGTGGCGCCGGTATCCATATCTGCACTGGCTTTAACCGGAATTTTAACAACTGTTTGTCCACCTGCCGGCAGGTGGGCGATAGTAAACTTAGGGCTATATTCCACCCCTTTAATGTCGTTTACATCCTTTACAAGTACCACCATGTTATAGGCATCACCCTGTCCCTCATTGGACAAGGTAAACCTGATCTCGCCGCTCTCATTAATGTTGAGTATGTTATCCCTATTTCCGCCATTGTCCATAAATTGCGCATTAACGATCTCCAGTACAGCCGGAGACTTCGGCTTTGGAACATCCTGAACTTCCTCCTGCTTAGGTTCGCTAACCGGCGTATTATGCTTTTTGGTTGAAGTATGGTTGCTTGCCGTGGTATTGGCATTATTAGCGCCGCTGGCCGGTTTTTCTTTAGGTGGAGTGTTTACAACAACCGGAGCCGGCTTTTCCTGTACTGGTGTCGCAACAACGACAGATGGCTTTTCTTTCTCTTTAGGTTGATTTTTTTCTTTCTCTTTAGTAACAGCTGCATCCTTTTCCTTAGTAGTAGCACCTTCTCTTACCAGTACCCCGTCACGCCATTCACCCGAGCTTCTTTTTCCGTTAGGGTAGGTCATGGTGCCAATGCCGTTTACCTGGTTGTTTTCCCATTCACCATTGTAAACCTGTTTATTGCTGTAGTAAAATATGCCCTGGCCATCCTGTTTATCATCTTTCCATTCGCCATCATATTTTTCGCCGGATGGCCATATCATTTGTCCATGGCCGTTGCGCATGCCGTCCTTAAACTTACCCAGGAATTTTTGTCCGGATGGCCAGGTCATTAGACCGTCGCCTTCCTGTTTATCATTTTTCCAGTCGCCAACATATTTACGACCAATAGCCGAGATGTAGGTCCCGCGCCCTGATTTAGCGCCGTCCTTCCACTCGCCCTGGTACCGGCTTTCATCGCCGCCTATTTCCATACCGTCACCATTCTGAAGGCCGTTTCTCCATTCGCCGTCATATTTCCGGCCATCGGGCCATATCATGGTACCCTTACCGTCCATTTGCCCGTTTCTCCAGCCACCGGTATATTTTCTGCCGTCATCAAACACCATCGAGCCTTTGCCGTCACTGCAATCGCCCAGGATACAACCTGTTTTATCATCACCGGCTATAGTCCGGGGTTTAATAAACTCCCGTGTTCTGAAAGCCAGGTAAAAAGGCCCTGCATCATAGCCGCTGCCTTCGTGAATCTGTATCCTGAAATTTGCTTCGCCTGTTGGCAGGTCTACCTTACTGGTCAGCGGTATTTCGATAACTCTTTCACCGCCAGCAGCCAGGGATGGATAAGTTTGTCGTGGGGTATAAGTGATACCCTTAGTATAATTAAGATCTTGTATCTCGATAATTAGGTTGCTTGCATTGGCTTTACCTGTATTGGCTAATGTAAACCTGATCTCGGCTCTTTCGTTAGCATCCAGCACTTTGTTTTTATTGCCGATACTGTCATTAAAGGTTAAGCCGGTCACATGCAGATCAGCTCCAGATGAAGAAGAAGGTTTGATTGGAGTTTCGGTACGCGTTGCTGCCTGCAAAGCCGCTTTTGATTCATCAAACACATCATCTTTCCAGAGGCCGCTATGCTTGGTGCCGTTGGCAAAAGTCATGGTCCCGGTACCGTTCTTCTTGTTGTCTTTCCACTCGCCCTCGTACTTGCTGCCATCGGCATAAGTTGCTACACCCTGCCCGGTTTGCTTATCATCTTTCCATTGACCATCATAACGGCTGCCATCGGCATAGTCTTGTGTGCCCCGGCCTTCGCGCTGGTTGTCCACCCAGTCGCCGACATATTTTTCGCCGTTTTTCCAGGTCTGCACACCGTTGCCGTTCTTCATGTCCTTATCCCACTCGCCTACATATTTCTTGCCGTCGGTCCAGGTAAAAGTTCCGCTTCCTTTCTTTTGATTGGCCTCCCATTGTCCGTCGTAACGGTTGCCATTGGCATAGTCATTGGCGCCCTGCCCGTCGCGCAGGTCATCTTTCCATCCGCCAACATATTTTTCACCGCCAGGCCATGTTTCCAGGCCCTGCCCGGTTTGTGTATCATTTGCCCATTCGCCTACATACCTTCTGCCATCAGGAAAATTCATAGTGCCCTGACCCGATCTCTTTCCTAATTTAAAGCTGCCTACGTAGTATTTCTTCTGTGACCAAAACTCAGTTCCCTGTCCGTCCTTTACACCATATTTCCACTCACCCTGGTAGTAGTGTCCATCGGGCCAGGTAAAAGTACCGTCACCCGAGTAGCGGTCATCTTTCCATCCACCTACATATTTTCTTTTATCCGGCCAGGTCATAGTTCCTTGGCCGTTCATCTTACCGTTCTGAAATGCACCGCCATATTTCCGTCCGTCGGGGAAAACAATAGCCCCGATGCCCACCTGGCAGTTCCCCAAGATACAGCCGGCCCTTTTTTGTTGGGCATAGCTATGGAACGACCAAAGCAGCAGAAACAGAAGTGCGCCTTTTACTCTATTCATTATTACTCAGATAGTTAGTTTGATAAGGTTTGAAACAGCGGTCCCATCAAACAGAATATCAATTAGGTATAAATTTCAATGCCTAAAGATAGGAGTTTTTGTTTTTATACGTTAGTTTAACGTAATAAACTAGTTGACAGTGTAGCTGATATTGAATTTCTAGCTGTTTCATTCAGAACTTTCTGCCGCATCATCCACGCTTTCGCTCAGATCATACAACAACCATTGCTTCCTGGCGATCTGTTTGGTTTTTGACTGCAGCAGCTTGATAAAATCAGCTACACCGACAGGCTCGTTACCATTGCCATGTATCAGTACGATGCTGCCTGCATTAGGCTGCTGTCCTTTTGCCAGCCAGGCATCGGAGCCAATTGGGATCAATCCAAAATCAGTGATTTTATATACCAATTGCTGGTCAGAAACCAATCCTGGAAAGCGGAAAAATGCTGACGGTACTAACCCATTCTTCAGCATCAATTGCTCTGTTGCTAATACTTCGTAGTTGATATCGGTGCCAGGTTCTAATAGAAAATTCTCTTTAAGCGGAGCAGTTTTGCTTACGCGATGATTGTACGAATGATTTACCCAGGTAATACGGATTTCGCCTTCGTTGCGTAATTGCTTTAACCACTCCAGGTCTTCCTTGTGGTTCAGCATCCACAAGCCACTTACGGATAAAGCTATCGGCGCAGGCTTTTCCACCTTTTTAAATTCGTTGAACATGGCGGTAAATATCCTGCGATCAAGTGGCTTGTGTGAAGGACAAAGATCGGCGGTAAGGCTAATGCCTGTTTCGGTTGGCATTCCACGTTCAATACCCGCATCCTGCATATTTACCGATTGTTTTTCAGCTTTGCTGATGGCTTTTTCGTAAGGCGTATTTTTAAACACTATTCGTGTTTGAGCCAGGGTCATGGGCTTTACCTGGTAAAAGCTGCTTTCGTTTACCTTGGTTTGCAGCGTTTGCGGGTTTACCAGCAGGTAGTATTCTTTGTCGCGATTTTGAAACCTGCGCAGTACGATCCAGTCTTGCGGGTAATTATGCGCCCAACCGTAATACACTTCATATTTGGTAATATCCAGGAAGTTTTGCTGCGCATTAGCTAATGCCGAAACAAATAAGACGAATAATAAGAGTGATAATCTGATCAGGGGTTTCATATTAAAGTCACAAATAAACGAATCCTAAAATTGTTTCAGCTATTAGTTAAGTAATAAGGATATTTGTGCTGTAAAAATATTGGATTAAATGACCCGTCTATCTGTCAATATCAACAAAATTGCCACACTGCGTAACTCACGCGGCGGCAATAATCCCGACCTGGTACAAGTTGCAAAAGATTGCGAACGTTTTGGAGCGCAGGGTATCACCGTTCACCCGAGACCCGATGAGCGGCATATCCGTTATAATGATGTTTTTGAACTGAAGAAGATAGTAACTACCGAATTCAATATCGAAGGCAATTGCCAGGAACAAAAATTTATTGACCTGGTGTTAGCCAATAAACCTGAGCAGGTAACTTTAGTACCTGATGCTTTGGGGCAGATCACTTCTAACCACGGTTGGGACACCATCACCAACCAGGAGTATCTGAAAGGGATGATCAAAGTATTTAAAGATGCCGGTATCCGTGTTTCCATATTTGTTGATCCGGTTGTTGAAATGGTGGAAGCCGCTGCAACAACAGGTACCGATCGCATTGAGCTATACACTGAAGCATACGCCCATCAATATCATCAAAATAAGGAACAAGCCATTGCGCCTTATGTAAAAGCTGCCGAGGTTGCACACAACGCTGGTTTAGGGATTAATGGCGGCCACGATTTGGATTTACATAATCTGAAATATTTTGCACAAAATATCTCTCATTTGGATGAGGTAAGTATAGGCCACGCATTGATATCTGACGCGCTTTATTATGGGCTGGAGAATACGATACAAATGTATTTGAGGCAACTGGCTGTTTAGAGTATTTTGTCTGAACCGGAATTTACAGAATTTAAGAATTTTTGGAATTTTTTGAGCGGGATATTGTATTCTGCTAATTCCTTAATTCGATAAATTCCGGTTCAGATAGTCTGTAAAATCACTGTCACTATAAGGTTATCCGATTGTTACTCAATTTCTAAAATTGTACCTTTGCAGCAAAATTAACTGGACATCAAATTTCATGGGGTTGAACACAGATTATCAGGAGAAGTTTCAATACAGACACATTGCTCCGAACGCCGCTGATACGGCTCAAATGCTAAAAACGATTGGTGCAGGTTCACTTGATGAATTAATCGCACAAACAATTCCATCCAACATCAGGCTAAAAAAACCGCTCAACCTGCCACCGGCAAAAAGTGAGTTCGATTACCTGAACACCCTGCGCCAAACCGCATCAAAAAACAAGGTATTCAAGTCGTACATAGGCCAGGGATACTATGATGTGATCGTGCCGGGCGTAATACAGCGCAACATTTTGGAGAACCCGGGATGGTATACCCAGTATACCCCGTACCAGGCCGAAATTGCACAGGGGCGTTTACAAGCTTTATTGAATTTCCAAACCATGGTGATCGACCTGACAGGAATGGAAATTGCCAACGCATCGCTATTGGACGAAGGCACCGCTGCGGCTGAAGCAATGTTTATGCAATACAGCCTGCGCAAAAACCAGGATGCAAAGATATTCTTCGTGTCTGACGAGGTGTACCCGCAAACTATCGATATTTTAAAAACACGTTCTGAACCTTATGGTATCCAGATCCAGATCGGCGATCACCGCGAGGTTGAACTTAACGAAAATATATTCGGAGCCATTGTACAATATCCTGCCGGCCACGGTGCGGTATATGATTACTCTGACTTCGCTGCAAAGGCACATGAAAAAGGCATAAAACTGACAGTAGTTGCCGATATTATGAGCTTAGCGTTATTAACTCCTCCGGGAGAATGGGGCGCTGATGTGGTAGTTGGTTCAAGCCAGCGTTTTGGTGTGCCAATGGGCTTCGGTGGCCCGCATGCGGCCTTCTTTGCAACTAAAGAAGAATACAAACGCTCGATCCCGGGCCGTATCATTGGGGTAACCATCGATAGTGCCGGCAACTATGCATTGCGTATGGCACTGCAAACCCGCGAGCAGCATATCCGCCGTGATAAAGCTACTTCAAACATCTGTACCGCGCAGGCTTTACTGGCTATCATGGCAGGATGCTATGCTGTATATCATGGTCCGCAGGGAATTAAACTGATTGCTGAGCGTATACATGGCTTATCAATATTATTAGCCCAGTCACTAGAACAGTTAGGCTACAAACAGCTGAACGAATCCTATTTCGATACCTTAAAATTTGATTTAGGCGAACTGGTTGGTCCGCTTCATGCTGAGGCGCTGAACAACGAAATGAATTTTAATTATGAAGGTTCAATCGTTACCATTTCGATCGACGAAACAACATCGCCGGAAGACATCAAAACTATGGTTCGCTTTTTTGCCAAAGTAAAAGGCAAAACCCTGAGCGATGTGAATTTTGATGATCTGAAAGCTATTTTGGAAACCGTTATCCCATCTGCTTTACAACGTAAGTCAGAGTATCTGACTCATGCCATCTTCAATTCGCATCACTCAGAACATGAGATGCTGCGTTATATCAAATCACTGGAAACCAAAGATCTTTCTTTGTGCCACTCCATGATCGCGTTGGGTTCATGTACAATGAAACTGAATGCGACCACCGAGATGGTTCCGGTTACCTGGCCTGAATTCAGCAAGATGCACCCGTTTGCACCTGCCGACCAGGTTGGTGGTTATATGCAGTTGTTTGATGAATTGAACAACTGGTTATCAGAGATCACCGGTTTTGCTGCGATGAGCTTGCAACCAAATGCAGGCGCACAAGGTGAATACGCCGGTTTAATGGTGATCCGGGCTTATCATCATGACAGGGGCGAAGGTCACCGCAATATTGCTTTGATCCCTTCATCGGCTCACGGTACCAACCCTGCTTCTGCAGCTATGGCCGGAATGAAGATCGTAGTAGTAAAATGCGATGAGAACGGAAACATCGACGTAAATGATCTGCGTGCAAAAGCCGAAGAACATAAAGATGATCTATCCTGCCTGATGGTAACTTATCCATCAACACACGGTGTGTTCGAGGAAGCTATCATTGAAGTGTGCGAGATCATTCACCAAAATGGAGGCCAGGTTTATATGGATGGCGCTAATATGAATGCACAGGTTGGTTTAACCAGCCCTGCCAATATTGGTGCTGACGTATGTCACTTAAATCTTCACAAAACCTTCTGTATTCCGCATGGCGGCGGCGGACCGGGTATGGGGCCTATTGGTGTGGCTAAGCACCTGGTGCCTTATCTGCCGGGTCATGCTGTGGTTGATATCGATCGTGGAAAATCTATACACGCTGTCTCAGCTGCGCCATGGGGTTCGGCATCTATCCTGATCATCTCTCATGCATACATCGCGATGATGGGTACTGATGGTTTGACAGATGCAACCCGTTATGCGATTTTGAATGCAAATTATATCAAGAGCCGCTTAAAACAGCATTACCCGGTATTATATACAGGAGCTAATGGCCGTTGCGCTCACGAAATGATACTGGATTGCCGCTCATTTAAAGGAGCAGGCATCGAGGTAATCGACATAGCTAAACGTTTAATGGATTATGGTTTCCACGCGCCAACTGTTTCATTCCCTGTTGCGGGTACGGTGATGGTTGAGCCTACCGAATCTGAACCAAAGCACGAACTGGATCGTTTCTGCGATGCAATGATCGCTATCCGTCACGAAATTGATGATATTGAGAAAGGTCTGTTCGACAAAGTGAACAACCCATTGAAGAATGCACCTCATACTGCAGCGGTTGTTACCGGTAACGAATGGGAACATCCGTATGCACGTCAAAAAGCTGCTTTTCCGCTGCCGTATGTGGCTGCTTATAAATTCTGGCCTTCAGTTGGTCGTGTGAATGATACTTATGGTGATAGAACGCTGATCTGTTCATGTCCTCCATTGGAAGATTATGAGTTTGAGGAAAGTGTGATTGAGTAAATGTGCAGATGAGAAAATATGCAGATGTGCAGATGATTTTAGCTCATCTGCACATTTTTTATATAGCTCAATGAGGCCATGTTAGTTAAAATTTTATTAATATTGAATTAACACTGGCAGAAAACTTTAACTCTATACTTGCCTGATGGTTATATTTTTACTTAACTTGTAGAATAAATTGATTGGTGCGAATTTTTTTTGAGGAATTTAATACTTACATAACCTTTTAGATTTTGCCCCCGTATAAAGTTACATATGATTAATACTAACGGTTCTGTAAGCATTTTGCTGGTTGATGATGATGAAATCAACAATTTCATCTCGATCAAATTGATTAAGAAGGCCTTGTTGAACACCGATATTATGGCCTGCCTGCATGGTAAATATGCAATTGATCTTTTGCTGGATATCCAGAGAAACGATCCTTCTAAATTACCAGATTATATTTTGTTGGATATTAATATGCCTATCATGAATGGATGGGAGTTTTTGGATGAGTACACGCGCTTAAATATCGATCCGTTAGGTAAATGCAAAGTGTATATTATCTCATCGTCTGTATTTAGCAACGATATCAATAAAGCGCGCTCATACCCGGTTGTGAAAGACTTTATCTCGAAACCATTAAATGTAGAGAAGATAAAAGAGCTTTTTGAAGTAGCTAACCACGTCTAAGCCGTTGAAAGGTTGTAAAGTTTAAAAGTTGGAAGGTTAACTTTTTTATTTTTACAAACTATCCGTTTAAACACCTATCAAAAAACATTTCAACTTTACAACATTCCAACTTTACAACACCCTGGTGACTACAAAATGGTCATCTTCAAAACCTACTTTGCCTGCGGTGGTTGATTTAGCGTGATAGAATAAGCAAGTATAATTTTCTTCCGCTGCCTTTTTCCCATATTCCTCGCGCAATTGCATGGCTTTACGACCGTCGTAATCATATTTGGCTATAAATTTTCTCAATAGTTGTTCAGGCTCAGGCAGTTCGTCTCCGCCATAAAAACATTTTTCGCCTTTATCATTTATCCAGAATACCTGATGAAAAGGGCAATGACCGCCAGACAATTCATACTGAATGCCCGGTTTCAACTCCCCTGATCCTTCCAAAAATTGAATTTTTACAGAGTCCTTCAGCGCTTCAAATATTTCTTTGTGATAGGATGATCCTTTCCCGCTTAAAGCAAAATCCCATTCTCCCTTTTGGATAACGTGCGTAGCATGTGGAAAGCTTGGTTCTAATTTGCCATTTCGCTCAACCACTAAGCCTCCGGAATGATCATAGTGCAAGTGCGACATCAAAACAAGCGTTACATCATCCGGATCAAAGCCATTGTTCCGGATATTTTGATGGATCAGCAATTCATCGCGTGTATCCTTAAAACCCAGCCCGGCATCAAACAGGATCAGATCATCAGAGGTCTCTACCAGGAACGGATTAACGTGGATAAACAAAGAACCCGGACGATCTTTAGTATTATCGGTTTGCGGATCGAAGGGTATGAATTTTTTAGAAGAATCGACAGAATAAGACCCTTCACTTAATGCAAAAATCTCCATATGTTTTGATGTGCAGATGTAGATTAATGTGCGGATGTGCGAATATGCAGATGTGCAAATGAAAAAAATATGATGCTAAAAATAATCTGCACATTTTCTCATTTGCACATCTGCACATCCTCAATATCTGCACATTTCCATATCTTTACTGTTTAAAGTGCAAAGATATGGATAAACGATGGGCGGTACGAGAAAAGCCTGATAATGCAGATGTCATAAAATTGGCCAATGAGCTGGGCATCGATACCGTTCTGAGTACTTTGCTGATCCACAGGGGCATAAAGAACTATGAGGATGCCCGCTATTTCTTCCGCCCTGACCTGAGACACCTGCACGATCCCTTCCTGATGGCTGATATGGAGAAAGCCATAGAAAGGATTGAGGCAGCCATATCTAAAGGAGAAAAGATACTGATCTATGGTGATTACGATGTAGATGGAACAACGGCAGTATCCTTGGTTTACAGTTTCTTCTCAAAGTTTTACAATAAGATCGAATACTATATCCCCGACCGTTACCTGGAGGGCTACGGCATATCCACGCAGGGAATTGATTATGCTTCTGACAATGGATTCAGCCTGATCATCGCACTGGATTGCGGTATCAAATCCGTCGATAAAATTGCTTATGCGAATACCAAAGGCGTAGATTTTGTGATTTGTGATCACCACTTGCCGGGAAAAGAATTGCCTGAGGCAATTGCGGTGCTCGACCCAAAACGAACAGACTGTGAATATCCTTATAAAGAATTATCAGGATGCGGCATTGGCTTTAAGTTAATACAAGCTTACTCTGAAAAAAATGATATTCCTTTTGAAGAAGTAACCTGTTATCTTGATTTGGTAGCCATTAGTGTAGCTTGCGATATTGTGCACATTACCGGGGAGAACCGGGTACTGGCTTATTTCGGTTTGCAAAAATTGAACACTGAACCCTGCATAGGTGTAAAGACTTTGATGCAGGTAGCTGGGCGCACTGGCAATTATGCTATATCTGATGTGGTTTTCGCACTCGGCCCTCGGATTAATGCTGCCGGCCGTATTGACGATGCCAAACATGCTGTTGAGTTGCTGATCGCCTGCGATGAAAATGCAGCTTTGGAAAAAGGAATGCTCATCAATGGCAAAAATGCTGAAAGAAAGGAACATGACCTGTCTATCACCGATGAAGCGCTCAGCATGATCGCAAATGACGCAGTGCTAATCGGCAGAAAATCGACTGTGGTATTTAATGAAAAATGGCATAAGGGTGTAATAGGAATAGTGGCATCGCGGCTTACAGAAAAATATTATCGTCCAACCATCGTTCTAACTCGGTCGAACGGGCATGTAGCTGGGTCGGCAAGGTCGGTATTTGGTTACGATCTTTATGAGGCCTTGTGCGAATGTAAAGATCTGCTTATCCAGTTTGGCGGGCATAAATATGCTGCGGGTTTAACATTACATCCGGAAAATGTCGAAGCTTTTGCAGCGCGTTTTGAAGAAGTGGTTTGCGCTACCATTACTGATGAGCAATTGGTTCAGGAAATAAAAATTGATGCGGAACTGGAATTGAAACAGATCGACCCAAAGTTTTTCAGGATACTGAACCAGTTTGCGCCATTCGGCCCGGAGAATATGTCGCCGGTATTTTTGAGCAGGAATGTGTATGTTAGCGGTTATGCCGGATTGGTGGGCGAAAATCACCTGAAAATGTCGGTAATACAGGAAGGTTCACCGGGGTTTGATTGTATAGCATTCGGGCAGGGCAGTTTCCTTGACGAAATAAAAAGCGGTAAGCCTTTTGATATTTGTTACCATATTGAAGAAAATGTATGGCGCGACAGGCGCTCGATACAGTTGAATGTAAAGGGAGTTCGATTGGAAAACTCTAATATCTAATTTCTAAACTCTAAAAAATAAGATTAGAATTTAGAGTTTAGTATTTAGAATTTAAATAAGGAAATGATTTTAAGAGCAGAAGACCTCGTAAAAAAATATAAGCAGCGTTCCGTTGTAAATCATGTTTCATTTAATGTTTCGCAGGGCGAGATTGTAGGCTTATTAGGTCCGAATGGTGCCGGTAAAACGACATCCTTTTACATGATTGTGGGTTTGATCAAACCAAATGAAGGCAGGATATTCCTGGAAGATGAAGACATTACCGGCGACCCGATGTATCGCCGCGCACAAAAGGGGATAGGTTACCTGGCGCAGGAAGCATCTGTTTTTCGTAAGCTATCCGTTGAGGATAATATCAAAGCTGTGCTGGAAATGGGTAAAATGACCAAAGAACAGCAGCATCATAAACTGGAAGAGCTGATAGACGAATTCAGTCTGCATAAAGTCCGCAAAAACCGTGGTGATTTGTTATCCGGTGGTGAACGTAGGCGTACCGAAATCGCCCGTGCGCTGGCAGCTGAACCTAATTTTATTCTATTGGATGAACCCTTTGCTGGTGTAGACCCGATTGCCGTAGAGGAAATTCAGGCAATGGTAGCCAAACTTAAACATCGTAATATCGGCATATTGATAACCGACCACAATGTACAGGAAACCCTTTCGATAACCGACCGGGCCTACCTGCTTTTTGAAGGAAAAATACTGGAATCAGGTGTGCCTGAAGTACTTGCTGAGAACGAAATGGTGAGAAAAGTTTACCTGGGAGCTAACTTCGTATTGAAAAGAAAGACATTTGTATAAAACACCCACAACGTAATTAGCTATAGTTTTCATGTGGCTGAGTTGGTTAAATTAAAGAGTTTCGTTTAAATTAGTGCTCCGTGTGGACTCACCTCGAATACGTTATGCTGTTCGACCCTCTCTATGGCAAGCCATAAAGAGGGTGAAGAAGAAAAAAAATAAAAAATCCCCTCTTTACCGCTTGCGGTAGAGAGGGTGGTCGAGCGAAGCAATGACCGGGTGAGTCAACTATGCGATTTGCTTAGTAACATTAAACCAATGACCAATTATCCAACCCTTCTATGACGCTTATAAACTCAGTGTTTACATGGTTCATTAAAAAGCGTATCCACCAGATAGAGCTTTTTATGAAGTATCCCAACGAGGTGCAGGAGGAGTGGTTTGAGCAGTTGGTTTCCGGGGCCGAGAATACCGAATGGGGACGGAAATTTCATTATAAAAGTATTGAGAACCTTAGTCAATTTAAGGAGCGGGTTCCTATACAGAATTACGATACGCTGAAGCCTTATATTGAGCGGATGCTGAAAGGCGAACAAAATGTACTGTGGCCGTCCAGCATCAGGTGGTTCGCCAAGTCATCCGGAACAACAAGTGATCGCAGTAAATTCATTCCGGTTAGCGAAGAATCATTGGAAGAATGCCACTTTAAGGGCGGTAAGGATATGCTTACCCTTTATCTGAATAACCGCCCTAATGCCCGTGTATTTACAGGCAAAACGTTGACCTTAGGCGGCAGCCACCAGGTGAGCCAGTTGAATGCCGATACCTTTTTTGGCGATCTCTCGGCCGTTTTGATGAAGAACCTGCCTATGTGGGCCGAGTTTTTACGAACTCCACATATTGATATTGCCCTCCTTGAAAATTTTGAGGAGAAGATTGAAAAGATGGCCCACGCCACTAAAGATGTAAATGTAACCAGCATCAGCGGTGTACCCACCTGGAATTTATTATTATTCAAACGTATACTGAAGATCACCGGGAAAAATAACTTGCTTGAAGTATGGCCAAACCTGGAGCTGTATTATCACGGTGCGGTTAGCTTTACTCCATACCGCGAACAATTCAGGCAACTGATCCCCAATGAGGATATGCATTACCTGGAAACCTATAATGCCTCGGAAGGCTTTTTCGGTATACAGGATCAGGAAGAACATGGCGATTTGCTGCTGATGCTCGACTATGGCATTTTCTACGAATTTTTGCCACTTGAGCACCTGCATGATGAGAACCCTAAGACATTGACTTTGGATGAAGTCGAACTAAATAAAAACTATGCGCTAATTATCAGCACTAACGCTGGTTTGTGGCGGTATATGATAGGGGATACAATCCGGTTTACCTCGCTTGCACCTTTCAGGATACAGATCACCGGTCGCACAAAACATTTCATTAATGCCTTTGGCGAGGAGTTAATTATCGATAACGCCGAGCGCGCTTTGGAAGAGGCCTGCACACAAACCGGTGCGATTATCAGGGATTACACCGCTGCTCCTGTCTATTTCAATGGCGACAAAAATGGCGCGCATGAATGGATAGTCGAGTTTGAAAAAAGTCCGCCTGAATTTGACCGTTTTGTTGATTTGCTGGATGAAACACTTCGCAAGATCAACTCCGATTATGATGCTAAACGCTTTAAAGATATGGCCCTTCGTCGCCCGATAGTTCATCGCGCACAGCAGGGTACTTTCTTCAACTGGATGAAAGAAAAAGGTAAATTAGGAGGGCAGCATAAAGTGCCTCGTTTAGCTAATGACAGGGAATATATTGATTCGATATTGCTGATGATGGAATTGGTGTAGAGGTCGAATTGCAAATTAGATCATTGCTGTTTTTGCATTACTTACAATAATTCTTTAATTCAATATTAGAGTCTTTATCCCCCAGCTGTGCTGATTTTAAAAAGCATTCGCATGCCTTTTTCTTCGACTTGTAAGCTTTATGAATAATTCCCAAGAAATAATAACTCTCCTTAACCTGGTAATTGGAAATGATACAATTCCGAAAATCACTAAATGCTTTTCTTAAGCTATCAATTTTGTAATATGCCAATCCTCTTTCGTAAAAAATAGCTTTTCCCTCAACATCGAAGTTTGATGATTCAACAAAACTATTGGGCTTCATATCTGAATAGATTTGGTCACTGCCTTTTGTGGCAAAGGCTTGATTATAATATGAAATAGCTTTTAAATTATTGTTTAAACGCTTGTAATTGTTGCCGATATTGAATAATGCTAATGTGTTTTTTGGATTGAGTTTAAGTGCTTGAATGTAGTCAGAAATTGCTCCATTATAGTTGTTAAGAGCTGATTTATCAGCGCCACGACTTAAATAGGCATCAATTAATTTCGGGTATGAATCAATCGTTTCGTTAAGCACCGTGATTGCTTCCTTGTATTTTTGTTTATCTTCCAAATCCCAGGCTTCTTTCATGTATTGCTGGGGAGATTTATAACCACAGCTGCTTAGACTTAGTAAGAGTAATATGGCTAGTATTGGCTTTTTCAACGTGATAACGATAATTATAAAGTTAAACATAAATTGGCTAACCTCCGCCTGTTCAAGCGTCCACGCTTGAACACATCAGATTTGAGCGTCCCGCTCTCGTCTGATGTTGAATTAATAGTGAGAAATTTTGCAACTGCATTTTTTCTTGAGCGAGACGCCCGTCGCCTGTTCAAGCGTCCGCGCTTGAACACGTAAGATTTTGAGCGTCCCGCTCAAGTCTGATATTGAATTAATAGCCGGAATCTCGTAATACTTTTTTTCTTGAGCGCAGACGCTCAAAACCAAATCATTCAAGCGTCCACGCTTGAACGGGCGTTACGCTGTAAATCGAAGCCAGTTTCCAGAAAATGCACCGCAAAATATCCCCAAATTGTAAAAAAAACGATTTGTAACAAATTTTCTACTTTCCAATTTCGGCAAAAATTCTTTTCTTGTATTTCGCAACTAATTAATTCGTTATAAGCTGAGCCTTATCAGGTATTTTAATTTTATGAAGACAATTTTACTATTATTTATTTCCGCGCTGACTATAAATATCGCATCGGCACAAAGCAATACAATCAAGGGTACTATCCAGGGTGAAAACGGGAAACTATTGCATTTTGCAATGGTTGGTGACAGTAAATATAACAATGTGGCCTTCACTGACTCAGTAGGCGACTTTACAATCGCGGTACATCCCGATTCTAAACTCCTTTTTCAATCGGAGGGCTACCGGGATACGCTAATCGACGCAGGTACGATGAGCCAGAATCCACAAATCAATTTAAAACTTGCTGTCAATCTGCCGATACCAACTACCGGCCTCAGCTTGCCTACGGTCATGACAATAGATGGTCAGGTAGCTGTTGCGAGGCGAAACCCCAGGTTAGTTGGCAGCCGGTATCTGTTTGATACTTTTGTTCACGGATATTTTACCGATATGTCTGATAAGCAATTTTCCAGTCAAAATTGCCTGTTCAATTATGAAAAAATGAGCGGGTATATTTTGCTGACCACGGACAAAAAGGATGTAAGGGAAGTGGACAGGGGCCAGATCAAATCGCTCATTCTATATGATAAAACGGACCAGCGGTACGAATTTGAGCAAGTACCAGAGATTGACAAAAATCATTACTTACAGGTTTTGGCAGGCGGCTCAAAATATAAAATATTAAAGCTCATCAGAACAGAGTTTGTCGGCTCGGGTGTGGCGCATACAGCTTCAGGAGACAAAGGGCAGGATTATGACGAGTTTACTGACGAAACCGAATATTATATACTTAATGTGCAAACAAAGAAGGTGCAAAAAGTGACGCTTAAGAAAAGGGCACTTAAGGAAGCGCTCCAGGGAGAAACTGATAAGGTAAATAAATTTATGTCAGATAATAATGGGACTCTGGATGATACTTATTTGAGCAAACTGGGAGCTTATATAAACTCCTGATCCGGTACAATAGATCAAATAGCTATAAGGCGCTGTTTAAATACTAAATCCCGTTTTCATATCTTTATTATCAACAGAAATTTCAGCCTCGAATGTCCGGTTTAACCAGTTTTTGATGCGGGTTAGCAGATTGGGGTGTGGGGTAATGGAGGTTGAAATCAGGTCTTGATTAGTTGGTCCGTTTGTTGGGTTGGTGTCTGTATCACTATCTTCTTCTCCAAAATTTTCACGGATCACCAGGTCGCGGATATCGGGTACACGATTTACGATCTCATCCAGTTCGGTGAGTTCATTAAACGTTGCTTTGCCCTCTTTCTGGCGTTTAATGAGGGTATAGTACCGGTCTTGTGAGAAGGTACGACGTTCAAGTTTTTTACGGAAGTAAGACATATATGAGTGCTTCAACTATCTCACATCAAACGAAGTGCCGATATTGTAAATAATTAATTTACAGTTGTTTAAACTTGTAATTAAATGCACGTTTGAGTCATTTTGATACATTTACTGTTCGCTTCCGTACGGTTGTAAAAATAAAAGGAGACAGGTTGTTATATTGGTATGATTATCAACGTAATAAAAGAAAAATGCATTATGAGATCAGCAGTACTAATAATCATAGCCATAGTTATTTGTGGGTTAAGCTGCAAGAAAGGCAGCTCCGTATCTCCAACCTTATTTGGTAAATGGGAATTGAGGCGTAGTTACGGTGGCCTGGCCGGGTTTGATTCGGTTTACAAAACAGGAAACGGTAACATTTTGCAGTTTAATAGTGACAGCACTTACAAGCGTTTTGAAGCAAATAAATTAGCTTCAACCGGGGTTTTTCATATTAAACATTACAATAATCCTACTGAAAACACTATCTCAGAATATGCAATATTCTTTGACAATACCACCTATGGCGAGCCGTTTTATATGAAAGGTACAACAATCACCATAGGTACTACTATGACCGACCAGGTTGCTTCAGATTTTCAGAAAATATCAGATTAAGCTTCTTTTGCTTTCAAGTAGATCCGGATAGCTTCCACAGCTTCCTTCACATCATGAACGCGCAGAATATTTGCACCTTTAGTGAGCGCTATAGTATTTAATGCTGTAGTGCCGTTTAGCGCCTCATCAGCGGTGCCGCCTGTTACGCCATAAACCATTCGCTTGCGCGATACACCGACAAGGATTGGTAAGCCTAACACGTCGAACTCATTCAGGCGGTTCATTAAAGTATAATTGTGATCGGCATTTTTTGCGAAGCCAAAGCCGGGATCTATAATGACATCATGAATACCTAATTGCTTCAATTGATGATATCGCCATGCAAAATAATCCAATACTTCAGTAAACACATCTTTGTATGATGCACGCTGGATCATGTTCTGCGGATTGCCTTTCATGTGCATCAGAATGTAAGGTACTTTCAATTTGGCAACGGTAGCAAACATGTTTTCATCAAGCTGTCCGCCCGATATATCATTTATAATATGTGCACCGGCCTTTATAGCAACTTCGGCAACATAGGAGCGAAAAGTATCTATCGAAATAAAAGCATTTGGATGGTTGGCAGTGATCAGCTCGACAACAGGTAACAAACGGTCAATTTCTTCCTGCTCCGAAATATCCTCGGCGCCGGGCCGCGATGAATAAGAACCTATATCTAAAAAATCGGCACCATCAGCCAGCATCTTATTCGCCTGAAGCAGAGCATCATTCAACAGAGGTTTACGACTGCCGGCATAGAAAGAATCGGGCGTAATATTGATGATACCCATCACCTTCGGCACGCTCAGGTCGATCAGTTTACCACCTGGATTTATGGTTACCTTTTTCTTAAAAAGTGTATCTTTAGCCATTATTCAGGTTAAAACGAGTAAAACGGTGAAAAGGTTAGAGTTAAGTAGCCTTTGCTTATAGATAATATTCAGACAATTATAATCATAAAATCTACCTTGGCCAATACAGCAGCAGAATACGACGCGGTAATTAAGATTTGTAAAGGGCTTTTCATGAAGAAAACCCGCGATTATGGTACAGCATGGCGCATCCTGCGCATCGAATCCATCACCGATCAGATTTTTATTAAGGCCCAGCGCATACGCACACTCGAAGAAAAGAAAGTATCAAAGGTGGACGAGGATATCAGCAGCGAATACATTGGTATAGTCAATTATTGCTTGATTGCTATGATGCAATTGGATTGCGGTCCGGATACGCCGACTGAACTTTCTGTAGAGCATGTGAGCGCTATGTTCGATGAAAAGTCCAATGCTACCAAAGAGTTGATGTTCGCCAAAAATCACGATTATGGCGAGGCCTGGCGCGATATGCGTATCAGCTCATTAACCGACCTGATACTGATGAAGCTGCTTCGTGTGAAACAGATTGAAGATAACAAAGGACAAACACTTGCATCGGAAGGTGTGGTGGCCAATTACCAGGATATGCTGAACTACGCAGTTTTTGCCTTGATTAAATTGGGTGTAAAATGAGAAAGCTGGTTTGGTTTTGCCGGGTATTTGTCGGACTGCTGTTCATCTTCTCCGGCCTGATCAAGATCAACGACCCGCTCGGATTTTCCTATAAGCTCGAAGAATACTTCGAGGTCTTCCATATCGGTTTTCTGGACAGCTTTACATTGAGCATGTCCATCATTTTATGCTCACTGGAAATCATACTCGGATTTGCTTTGCTGATAGGAGTTAGAGCAAAATCTGTTGCGTGGGGATTATTGCTGCTTATTATCTTTTTTGCTTTTCTAACATTCTATTCGGCCTATTTTAAAGTAGTGCAAACTTGCGGTTGTTTTGGCGATGCTATTCCGCTTACGCCATGGCAATCGTTTAGCAAGGACCTGGTTTTGCTATTGCTGATCATCGTCATATTCATCAACCGCAAGACAATAGAAGCTGCGTTTAATAAAAAAACAGGCGATAATCTGCTGATCGGTTCAGCAATTATTGCTGTTGGAATAGGGTTATACACTTATAATTTTATGCCGGTGATCGACTTTTTGCCTTATAAAGTTGGCGCTAATATCCCGGATGAAATGAAAACCCCGCCAGGGGCAAAACCGGATGTATACGAAATTACTTATCACCTGAAAAACAAAAAGACAGGTGAAACCAAAGTGATGACCGACAAAGAATATTTGAAAAGAAGTGATATCTGGAATGATAAGAATTGGGAGATTGTTGGTGATCGGGAAAGTACATTGATACAAAAAGGCTATACACCGCCTATCCGGGATCTTGCAATCAAGGATGCGCAGGGTAATGATTATACCAATGAGCTCTTATCAAATCCATTTAATAGTCTCATTGTTGTGGCATACGACCTGAATCATACCAACGTTGAGGCGATTGGTAAGTTAAACGCAATGGCTGCAAACCTGATCCATAACTTTAATACGCGGGCGGTAATGCTGACCTCTAATTCGGCAAAAGACGCAGAGGCATTTTCTAAGAAGAATCACCTGGTGATGGAGATATTTTATGCCGATGAAGTTCCCTTAAAATCAATGGTGCGTGCTAATCCCGGAGTAATTTTGATGAAGAACGGTGTGATCCTAAACAAATGGCACTATCACTCGGTGCCAAAATATGACGATTTGGTAAAACAGTATTTTCAGAAGTAAACGCTATGATCGGCTACATTCTCCGCAAGTTGGGTTATGGGATAGCAGTGATGCTGGGGATCGTGGTCGTGGTATTTTTTCTATTCAATATTTTGCCGGTTGATCCTGCCCGGATGACGCAGGGCCAGCGCGCTGATGTGCAATCGCTACAAGCAGTTCGCAAAGAATTTGGGCTTGATAAACCAGTTCCGGTGCAGTTTATTTATTATCTGAATGACCTTTCACCTATAGCTGTTCATGCCCGGAACGAGGAAGAGCGTCAGCGTTATCATTACGTATCGCTGATACCTATTTCGAAAGAAAAAACGATTGCGCTCAAATGGCCTTATCTGCGTCGTTCATATCAAACCAGGAAAGATGTTGCTTCGCTGTTATTGGGTGTGATCCCCAATACTTTAATACTAGCCACAACAGCTATGATCTTTGCAATCATAATCGGCGTGCTTTTAGGAGTGTTGAGCGCGGTACATCAAAATACCTGGATTGATAAGGCGGCATTGACGTTTTCTACTTTAGGTATATCAGCGCCTTCCTTTTTTGCAGGGATCATCATTGCCTGGATATTTGGTTTTGTGCTGAATAAATATACTGGTCTTAATATGTCGGGTAGTTTGTATAGTTACGATCCGTTCAGAGGTGAGATAATTACCTGGCGAAATCTGATTTTGCCGATGATCACTTTGGGGCTCCGGCCGTTAGCCATTATTGTTCAATTGACCCGTAGCGCTATGCTGGATGTATTGGGTCAAGACTATATCCGCACAGCCAGAGCAAAAGGCTTGGGTGAGCGCACCATAATTTATCGTCATGCTTTAAAAAATGCGCTTAACCCTGTAATAACTGCTATTGCCAATTGGTTTGCTTCATTATTGGCTGGTTCATTTTTTGTGGAGTATGTATTCGGCTATAATGGTTTAGGTAAGGCGACTGTGGATGCACTGGAAATGTCGGACTTCCCGGTGGTGATGGGCTCCATTTTATTTATTGCTTTTATATTTGTCGTGATCAATACCCTGGTGGACGTGCTGTATGTGTGGATCGATCCGCGGGTTAAGTTGAGTTAATTTTATGAAGATATTTTTGATTGGGTTTATGGGCAGCGGCAAAACTACATTGGGCCGCAAGCTGGCAAGCAGGATGGGGTATGAGTTTATCGATCTTGACCATAAACTGGAGCAGCAGGTAGAGCTAAGCATAGCCGAATATTTCCAATTATTTGGAGAAGATGCATTCCGGCAATTAGAATCGGAGGTGTTGAAGAAAACATTATACCCCGATAACGCTATTATTTCAACCGGCGGCGGATTACCCTGTTACTTTGATAACATGGATTGGATGAAAGCCAACGGTAAATCCGTTTATATCAAACTCAACCCTAAAACTTTAGCTGACCGTCTGGAAGCCGGTAAAGAAGAGCGCCCATTACTGCAGGATAAACATGGTGATGCACTCGTTGAATTTATCGAGCAAAAATTAGACGAGCGTGAAAAGTTTTATTCACAAGCCAGTATTATTGTCGATGGTTTGAGTTTGACTGCTGAGAAATTGGAGCAGATGATAGGGGGGAGTATTGAGTAAGCACTCCAAAACAAATTGGCCGTTGACGTGGTTGAGAGAAAACAGAACGCGTGAAGGATAGAAGCGGATACCGGCCTTCGAGAGCCTCAGTGCAGGCCGTGGCTAATGCCTGTGTAGTATAAGCGGATAGCCTGCCCCCGATATTCATCGGGGGCACGCCCTGATTCAGTTGGCAGTTTTTAGTTGGCAGTTTTTAGTTGGCAGTTTGCAGTGGGTTAATTCTGTTAATTCTTAAATTCTGTAAATTCTGATTCAGACAATATGCAGGATTAGCCCTTCGCACCATACTTCGAGAGTCTCAGCATGACACCCCTTTTTCCTTCCCGATTTAACCTTCATGGTGTAGAACACACCCCTGCCCCTCTCTCCGAAAGGAGTTCTTTGGACGAGAGGGGAACTTTTCTTTTTACCTTCTTTTTTACTTTCCTTTTTACCTTCTTTTTTACTTTCCTTTTTACCTATTAAAACCTATAAGTCACTCCCAGTTCGGCGTGGAGGTTGTAGACAGTGTTGTTGGGGGCGTAGTATTGGCTGGGGGTGTAGTTGTTTAGTATCCATTCGTAATTGAAGGATTTGACGGTTTGCAGGGTGGCGTTGAACAGGAGGTTTTTATAGCCCCAGTTGCCTTGTAAACCGAAAGCGAAATCGACCCATTTGCGGCTGTTGCCGTTCATGTCGGGGAAATAGGTTTGGTAAAAGTCGACGTCGTGCTCGTAACGCTCGAGGGATATGCCCAGTTTCTTTAATCCGGATACCCAGCTTATTTCTATGGATTGAAGGTTGCCGCCTGAACCGGTTCCGGCGCCGAGCACTTGTCCTTCGTTGGTTTGTCCCTGGGTAACCTGGCTATGGAGATACCAGCCGTTGGCATTGCGCACCAGCCTGTCGGGCGATTGGGAAAGCTGCGTAATCTCGGCGCCGAACAAAATATGCTGACCGGATGGGCCATTGACGGGGAACAGCTTGCGCAAACCAAATATATAAGCCCTTGAATGATCGGGCGAGCCGATAAAATCGCGCAGGTTAAGCGAATTATCATTTAAACCATACTCAAAATAGATTTCGGCGTGTGCTTTTTTGAACAGCCAGCGGGCATAAAATGAGGTGTACTGATCCCTCGGGAAAGGGTCGCCTTGTCCCCCGGCGGTAGCATCTTTGGAATAAGGCACAAAGAAAGGAATATACCCGCTAAACCCTCTCACATCGTGGTAATAGGCATCAAACGTGCGGGTGAGCCCGAGCGTTAAGCCGGGAATCCATTTGGGGTGATAGTTTATATTGAATCCTGTAAAATACCGCCAGTCAGGGTCTTTGGGGACGTATACATTTGTGCCGTTGGGCAGCGAGGTAACAGCAAGTGGCGGGTAGCCGGAGCCATCCAGTCGGCCCGCTATGATTTGTCCTTCCAAATACCCAATAGGTAATTTTACAGGTCGAACTGTGTTAAGGGTAAGATGTTTAAAACCGGGGGCATTGTCGCTCAATATTAAGGCGTTTCTGATGCCCGGTCCCCACCATAAATTCTCATTTGATAGCCCCACAGCAAACCAGCCGAAGGTTAATTTGATACTGCTTTGTCCCCAGAATAGTTTACTGTAGGGGCCGTTTCCAAAACGCTCAGGGTTGTCTATTAAATTATGGTAGATATAATATTCCTGCAAGTCCTGGCTCCCATGTCCGGAAGCATACCCGTTAAACGCAGGGTTGGCGGCATAAACATACTCGGGTTGAACCTGTATGCTCAGCACGCCATACTTCAGGTAGAAACCACCGGTAATAAGGGTTTGATAACCTTTGGCGGGTATCATTACGCCATCGTTCCAGCCGTAGGGGTGATTGGAGTTGAACTGCTGCTGCCAGGTTAATGGCAAAAGCCTGAATTGCCCGCGACCTTTGCCAAATAAAACCGGAGGTGTTGCTGTCCAATGATCGCGTTTCATTGTGCTATCAGGATCGAACACATCAGGAGTCTTTAAGGCAGTATCTGAAAGCGGACGGACAGTAAAAGATATATTTGAATCGGCTTTCCCTGCCAGCTGCATCACCCGGTAATAATCATTCAGGACGTGCGAGGTTACAGGCAGGGTTTGCGCATTTATGCCCGGGGGAAAGGCATAGCTCAATGCACTTATGATGATCAATAAAAAAAGTATCCTTTTCATCAAACTTAAAATAAATAAGTAACCCCCGCCTGCAACTGTAAATTAAATGCATCGGATTTACTCCCATATAATGTAACAGCCGGATTTAACGGGTCTGTTGGTATATACCATTGATAATTAAAAGATTTAATAGCCTGAACCTTCGCGTTAAAAATTAAGTTTTTATAATTCCATTCGCCGATTGCAGCAATACTCAGGTCAACCCAATGCCTGCTGTAATCGTGGGTATCGGTGTAGGTAAGGTAATACAGATCGTTGTTGTGGGCATAGCGTTCAAATTGCAAACCCAATTTCTTGAGGTGCTTTACCCAGCTGATATCCAGCGTTTGCAAGTTACCGCCGGGACCAATGCCTGCACCCAGATCCTCTCCCTGGTTGGTATACCCCTGCCTGATGTAATGGTTTATATACCATTCATTGCCTGTAAGGATGTTGGTGAAAGAATTTTCCTGGAGTTGGGTAACCTCTAAGCCCAGCAGGATATTTTCATCTTTTGACGAACCAAAAGGCAGCAATTTCCTGATACCAAAAATGTAGGCGCGCTCGTTATTGGGCGCTAATGTTTCCTGCAAGGTGCCCTGGGTGTTATCATACTGACCCCATTCAAAATATATTTCAGCGTGTTCCTGTGTCCAAATCCAGCGCATAAAGGCGGAGGTCAGGCGGATAGACCTGCCATCGGAAACGTCGGACGGAAGCAGGGGGATGTAATCATTAACCACATCCAGATCCTTTAAATCATATACAGAACTATGATCGAAGCCCAGGAATAGGCCGGGTATCCACTTGGGTTGCCAGGTTAGGATTATCCCGTTCATGTATCGCCAGTAATTGGGTTTACGGAGATATAGATCGGCACCGTGGTAATAATAATCGGGTTGTAAAGGAGCATATCCCGAAGCATCCAAATTACCGGCAATAGCCTGAGCTTCAAAAGAACCGATAGGGGTTTGCACCGGGTGCAGAGTATTCAGGGTGATGTGCGGAAAACCGGGGGCAGTGTTGCTCATCAATAAGGAGTTGCGGATACCAGGCCCCCACCAAAGGTTTTCGGTGGATAAGCCAAAAGATACCGCCTTGTAATTTAACCGGATGCTGGATTGGCCCCAGTATACTTTGGTATAAGTACCTGTGCCAAACCTGGCAGGTAAGTCGATATTGTTGTAAATGCTGTAGTAACGTACAAAGGCGTTGGCGGATGAGTTTTTATTAAAAGTGTCGAAATCAGAATTTTGGGCCGTCACCAACTCCGGCTTGAATTGGATGCTTAGTATCCCATAGCGTGCAAAAAAGCCGCCACTTACCAATCCTTCTAAGCCTTTTGCAGGTATCATGGCGCCATCATTCCAGCCATAGGGGTGATGGGAAGTAAATTGGGTTTGAACCGTAAATGGCAAAATATCTATTTCAGATTTTTTGCCGGTAGATTGCCATAGATTTTTTTCAGGGTCATAATCAACCTGATTTGGAAAAAGCGGACGAATGGTGAAAGAGACATTAGTATCTGCAGCGCCTGATAATTGGGCTCGTCTGTAGTAATCTTCTATGGCAGTGGTACCCACCGGTAGTGATTGTGCATGGACGGAAGATTGTACAAAAACAATTACCACACAAACAACGATGAGTCTTAGGGTTGATCTCACCGGATTTTGCATTAAGATAGTACTAAGTCTTGTTGGGACACGGATCAGTGGCATGGACGTCTCTGTACACTCGGGATAACTATCGGGAGTGATACTTTGTTTCGAGAAATAGATGCTGTATTTTTCAATAAAAAATGGTGACCGGATTTTTTATCGTGCCAAAAAATACAAGTAATTGGTGTTTAGGCCTATGAGTGTTCACGGTGTTCATGAACGTAAACGCAATCGTTTGCACATACTGTTAAATATTGCATGGCAAATGCTTAATTTTACAGCCTCAATAATTACATACTATGTACACTACCCTGAAACCTGTGTTAGAGCAGGAACTCGCCGCAATTGAAGAAGCCGGATTGTATAAAAGAGAACGCATCATTACTTCGCCGCAAGGTGCCGATATTACGGTGCAGGGCGGCATGGAAGTGATCAATTTTTGTGCTAATAATTACCTGGGGCTATCCAGTCACCCTAAAGTGATACAAGCTGCAAAAGAAACCCTGGATACGCATGGATATGGAATGTCGTCAGTGCGATTTATCTGCGGTACGCAGGATATTCACAAGCAGTTGGAAGCAAAAATTGCCGAGTTTTTGGGCACGGAAGATACTATACTTTACGCAGCTGCTTTTGATGCTAATGGTGGTGTTTTCGAGCCATTGTTTAATGAGCAGGATGCAATCATATCTGATGAGTTGAACCATGCATCAATCATTGATGGGGTACGTTTATGCAAGGCTCAACGTCAGCGTTATAAACACGATGACATGGCCGACCTGGAAGAGAAACTGAAAGCTACGCAAAGCTGCCGTCACCGCATTATTGTTACTGATGGTGCATTCAGCATGGACGGTACCATTGCCCAATTGGATAAGATATGCGAACTGGCAGAGAAATATAATTCATTGGTGATGATCGATGAGAGTCATTGCTCGGGCTTTATGGGCAAAACCGGTCGTGGCACACATGAGTATCATAATGTGATGGGTAAGATCGATATTATTACCGGTACTTTAGGTAAAGCGCTGGGCGGTGCGTCAGGTGGGTTTACTTCTGGTCGTAAGGAGATCATTGATATGCTGAGACAGCGTTCAAGACCATATTTGTTCTCAAATACTTTGGCCCCTTCTATTACCGGTGCATCCATCGCCGTATTGAATTTATTAAGCGAGACTACCGAATTGCGTGATAAACTGGAAAGTAACACCCAATATTTCCGCAGTAAAATGACGGAGGCGGGTTTTGATATCAGGCCGGGCGTGCACCCTATTGTGCCGGTAATGTTGTATGATGCTAAATTGTCTCAGGATTTTGCAGCAAAAATGCTGGAGGAAGGTATTTACGTGATTGGATTCTACTACCCAGTTGTTCCGCAAGGCAAAGCACGCATCAGGGTACAGATATCCGCAGCACATGAGCAGGAACACTTGGATAAAGCGATTGCTGCATTTACCAAAGTGGGTAAAGAGCTGGGGGTGATCAAGTAAATTATACGTATAAATTTCTTATATTTGTACGTATAAGTGCGATAGCTATGAAACTGACATTAAACATCGAGCCAGACCTGATCGAACAGATGAAAAAAGTAGCCAAGAAGAGGAATACAAGTATTTCGAAACTTGCAGAAAGCTTTTTTAAGAAAGAAGTGGAGAGCGAAAAAGAACCTTTCAGGATGAAAACCAAAGAAGAGCTCCCTGAATGGATTCAAAAGCTTAACATATCCGGAGATCCTATTCCTGATTTTGACCATAAAGCAGAGTACCATAAACACCTTGACGAAAAATACGGCTTGTGAAAAAAGTATTTATCGACAGTGATATAATATTGGATGCATTGTTAAAGAGACCAGGCTTTGATACACAAGCTATGAACCTGCTCGCTTTAATTTATCAAAATACCATTGAGGGTATGACTTCATCAGTCGCTTTTATGAATGTCCATTATTTTCTAAATAAATTCGATCGCCTCAATAAATTACATCTGTTAAGAGAATTAAGATCGATTGTCTCTTTAATCAAAGTAGGAGAAACAGAAATAGATTTGGCATTAAAAAGCAACTTCTCAGACTTTGAAGACGCAGTTCAATACTATACAGCGATAAGTGCAAAAGCTGATGTAATCATCACAAGAAATATAAAAGACTATAAACAATCCACCATACCGGTTTTAACAGCCGAACAATTTTTAAGGACTTTATAATGCAAGAACAAATAGATCAATATACCGCCGAGATCAACTCTTTTTCACCGGCCAATGCGGCGGAACTGGAAACTTTCCGCATAAAATTTTTAGGAACTAAAGGCATTATTAAAGACTTGTTCGATCAATTTAAAAGCGTCGGACCGGAAGAAAAGCGCACTTATGGTAAAGTGCTAAACCAGTTCAAACAACTGGCGGAAACAAAATATGCTGATCTGAAAGAGACACTCGACTCAGGACTGAAGACTCAAGACTCAGATATTGACCTTACCCTACCAGGTGAAGGTTTCGAGGTAGGCTCGCGTCATCCGTTATCATTAACCAGGATCGAGATCATCGATATTTTCAAACGACTTGGTTTCGTAGTAGCTGAAGGGCCGGAAATAGAAGACGATTGGCATAATTTCTCTGCATTGAACTTCCCTGAAGAGCACCCTGCCCGCGATATGCAGGATACTTTCTTCATTAAAAAGAACAATGGCAAGGATGATATTGCCTTGCGTACACATACCTCATCGGTACAGGTGCGCATGATGGAAAATGGTAAACCGCCGTTCCGCGCCATTATGCCGGGGCGTGTTTACCGTAACGAAGCTATATCAGCACGTGCTCATTGCTTCTTCCACCAGGTTGAAGGTTTGTATATTGACGAGAATGTATCTTTTGCCGATTTAAAGCAGACATTATATCACTTCGTTCAGGAATTATATGGCGAGGGTACTAAAGTACGTTTCAGGCCTTCCTACTTCCCTTTCACCGAGCCATCAGCTGAAATGGATATCAGCTGCACGATTTGCGGCGGGTCTGGCTGCAATATGTGTAAGTATACCGGCTGGGTAGAGATATTAGGCTGCGGCATGGTTGATCCGAACGTTTTGGAGAATTGCAACATTGACAGTAAAAAATATACCGGCTTTGCTTTTGGAATGGGAATAGAAAGAATCACCAACTTAAAATATGTGATACGCGATTTACGTTTATTCTCTGAAAACGACGTTCGCTTCCTTAAACAATTCCAAACAGAGATCATATGATCCGTAAAATTTTCCTGCTGGCTGTCATCTCTCTAAGCTTTCTTTCATGCGGTAAGAGTGGTGATTTGGTTCCCAGTGTAGCGGTAGCCTTTCAGGCGGATATTGATAACCCGAGTTTAGCAGCATTAAAAAGTCCGGGGGGCGCTGTAATTATAAAAGGTTATGGCGTAGCCGGACTGATCATTTATCGTGAGCCGGATCTGACTTACGCTGCATACGACGCCTGCAGCAGCTATCAGCCCGAAAAAAGATGTGCTGTTACCCTTGACGGCAACTCGCTCACCTGCACCGACCCCTGCAGCGGATCAAAATTCTCACTGGCCGATGGTACGCCTGTAAAAGCTCCGGCAACAAGAGCATTGCGTGCCTATAATGTAAATGTGAGTAATTTTGAGATATTTGTATCTAATTGATACATGGAAGCTGATAAAATAAAAGAAAGTATAAAAAGAGCGGCACAGGAGTTATTCCGGAAATTCGGTTACCATAAAACCAGTGTCAACGAGATAGCTAAAAAGGCCAAAATAGCCAAAGCCACTATTTACAAATATTTTGATAGTAAAGAAGCGGTTTTGCATGTGTTGCTGATGGATTATATCAAATCCAGCGTGGATGAACTGATCACCGGCAACGCTACAGAAATTGATGAGGAAACGCACCTGAGCAACCTCATCATGAAAACCTGCCGCCTCTCCTACACCGTTTGCAACGAATTTATTGGCTGGGATTTTATCCGCGAATCAGCCAACTCACAGGATTTTCTAAAGAACCTTTCCAACGAGCTGGAAGAAATGCTGGTGAGCTCATTTATGCAATTGAGTGGTATACGCAAACAGGAAAATTCCATGCAGCGCATCCGCTTTCTTATCAAATGCAGTAAGAATATTGTTTTCAGCTTTGCATTTACTTCGGTTAGCGATTCAGATGTTCGCAAAAACTTTGTTTCATTCCAGAAAGAGATATTGCCTTATTTGGTGAAGGCTGCGTTGACGGTGTGATTTGATTTCGGAATGCGGAATTTCGATTTCGGAATTTATATCATAACATCCACTTTGCATTTGAATAAACAGGAAGCTCCTATGGAGCTCAGATTCATTTTCCCCCTTTTTCTATAAACAGGGAGTCCCTATGGGACTTGCTCCATCATGGCTCCATAGGAGCTTCCTGTTTATAGCACAATAATATATAAAGAATTAAACTCCATAGGAGTATCCTGAGATTGCCACCCTCCATAATTCTAAACCTATTAATCAAAGCGTTTTTGATTTTTGCGACCTATCCATTTGCATATTTCATTTATATTTATTTACTTTGAAATACAAAGTGCTTTTCAATGGAAGAAAAAGATCTTCAAAACGAGCTGGCGTCCATACGCAGCATTATGGAACGCTCCTCCAAATTCATCTCGCTGAGTGGATTATCGGGCATATTGGCCGGTATTTATGCCCTTATTGGTGCTTACTTTGCATACAGGCTGATCTATAAAGGGTCGACCAGGATTTATGATTCTTTGTCAGTTGGCGTTTATCCGGAGACCATCACTTACCTGATTATAATCGCAGTAGTGGTGCTGGCAGCATCGTTAATCACAGGATTTATTTTAAGCAGTCGCCAGGCAAAACGCAAAGGGCAGGCTATCTGGGGGAAAATTAGCCAAACATTGTTGTTTCACATGGCAACACCATTAGTAACAGGCGGCTTATTGATCCTGATCCTTTTATTCCGTGGCCATTATGGTATCGTTACTCCGTCGACACTGATATTTTACGGCCTGTCACTGATCAGCGCAAGCAATTTTACTTTCAGCGATGTAAAATACCTGGGGATATTAGAAATTATACTCGGGCTTATTGCTGCTTGCTTACCCGGTTACGGATTGCTATTTTGGGCCATTGGTTTTGGAGTGCTGCACATTATCTACGGCAGCATGATGTACTTAAAATACGATAAGTGAAGATAGCTTTTGACAAACTTGATAAAGCATTTGAGAACCGCGTAAGGTTACAGATCATGAGCGTGCTGGCCGCCAATGAGCGCTACGATTTTAACTCGCTCAAAGATCTGTTGAACATTACCGACGGTAACCTGGCCTCACATCTGAAAGCATTGGAGAAAGAGGAATACATTGTAGTACATAAAAGTTTTCTGGGACGTAAACCCAATACCAATTATGAAGCAACAGCTAAAGGCAAACAAGCATTTAAAGACCATTTAAACACCCTTGAACAACTGATAAAACAACAAAAACTCACTTAAATTTTTTTTATCCGCATGCTTTGAAATACAAAGTACTTTTTATTAAAAGAAAATGATAACCGAACAACCACAACAGCAAGGATTTTTATACTGGCTCAAGGAGTCGGTAACTGTAAAGCTGGCCTTTATTGGTCTGCTGATAATTTTATTGCTCATACCGTCACAGCTGGTGCAAAACCTGATACAAGAACGGTCACTCCGGCAGGATGAGACCGAAAAACAGGTATCGGACCAATATTCTGGCGAACAACTCATACAGGGACCAGTACTGGTAATTCCCTACAAAAAACAGGTGAAGCAGCCGTACTACGGAGGCCGGGATACTATCAAAGAAGTGGTAAATAATCTCTTCCTGCTGCCAAACGAACTTGATTACAATGCAAACGTTAGTCCTGACATTTTGCACCGGGGCATATTCGAGGTGGTGGTTTACAACGGCACTGTTAAGGTATCCGGAAACTTTACACAGGCTGATCTGGGTTCTCTTTCCATAACTGCAGATCAGCTAATGCCAGAAAAAGCCAAGCTATTGTTCAGTATCAGTGACCTGAAAGGTTTAAAAACAAATCCCCAGTTAAAAATAGCTGGACAAACAGCTACGGCCGAGCCGGCTTTTGGTGATACTGTATTTGCCAACGGCCTGCAAGTGGCGGTCAACCTAAGCGGAATGATGGATAAAACCATTCCCTTTGAATTCAACCTTGATCTGAAAGGAAGTGAGGAATTGAGCTTTCTGCATCTCGGAAAAACCACCGACGTAACCGTGAAAGGTAATTGGGCCAGTCCAAGCTTTGATGGCCGCTATTTGCCCGACACGCGGAATATCGACACTAAGGCCAATATGTTCGATGCCAAATGGCGCATGTTGTATTACAATCGTCCGTTCCCGCAGCAATGGGTGGATGATCTGAATGTGCTGAAAAGTAAAAAGGCTGATGATGCTACATTCGGAGTAAAACTGCGACTGCCGGTTGACCAATACCAGAAGACTACCCGCAGCAGCAAATACGCCATCTTGATCATCATGCTCACGTTCATCTCATTATTTCTGACCGAGATGATCAGCAAACATCGTATTCATGTATTTAATTATGTACTCATCGGCGCAGCCATGATCGTTTATTATACCCTGCTGCTCTCGTTTTCTGAGCAGGTGGGCTTCACATCCGCCTACCTTATCGCTTCGGCAGCAACCGTAATTTTGGTTGCTGCCTTTTTAAGATCGCTCATCAAAAGCGTCAAAACGACTGGCCTGTTCGCCTTCATTCTCAGCTTGTTTTATGCATTCATATATGTCATCATCCAGTTGGAAGATCTGGCGTTGCTGGTTGGCAGCGTGGCTTTATTCCTTGTGGTAGCGACGCTGATGTATTTCTCTAGAAAAATCAACTGGCAATAATATCAACCAAAGATTTGACAACTTTTAAAAAGTTGTCAAATCTCCTAATAACGCAATCAACATGAAAAACAGCAATTACTGGATAGGGCATTTCAAAGCAAATGCCCTTGAAAAAAGAATCGACCGGAACTTAAAGCCCAATATCACCCCGCAAGAAATGTGCGCTATTCTGCCATCGCTGCAAGCCTGGCAATTAGGCGAAACATCCGAAGGCAAACATCTGATAGCGGCATCAACCAAATATGCGCACGCTGTGGGCGACCTGCCTTATATCGACGCAGTGAAGCTTTTTATAAAAGAAGAGCAAAAGCACGGCAATAACCTGGGCATGTATCTTGACCGGATCGGTCAGCCGCGGGTGACGAAGAATTGGGGCGACAGTTTATTCCGTCGGGTAAGATATTTTAATACTAACATGGAGATATGGACTTTAGCCGTCGTTGTTGTCGAAAGCACAGCGCAGATATTTTACCAGTCGCTGAAGGATGCCACCAACTGTGAATTGTTAAAACAAATATGCAATGATATCCTGATCGACGAAGCTTATCACATCACTTTTCAAACCGAACGGTTGGCAATTATTTATGAAGGCAAGAATAACTTCTCAAAAACCTGGAGACGTATAGTGTATAAATATTTCTTTTATGCTACCGCGACATTAGTGTGGGTTGGGCACCGGAAGTTATTCAAAGCAGGTGGAAATAGTTTTGATTCGTATTCGAGGAAGATGGAGTATAAATATTTGAGAACATTAAAAAGGATAACCACCAATACGATGTCAACACAATTTGCATAAAAATTAGATTTGACAACTTTTTGAAAGTTGCCAAATCTCTCTAATAGTAATTCAAAATACCAATTTGGTTTTTGGTATAAATATTTTTACATTGCTATAAATTAGATACAACTATAGACTATCTAATCAAAATGTCAGATTTTATATTATAATTATACCAAATGGTATAATTGCTATATTTGTAGTATCAAAATAAATGTCATGAGTGAGGAATTGATGAATTTTTCTGAGCAGATAGATGAACAGTTCGACATAGCCGATATGGAGATCACCGAAAGCGACGATCTTTTGGAAGCTATTGTTAACTTGTTTATTTGATTTGCCCGATATTAAAAATAAATGTCATCTCGAACGATAGTGAGAGATCTTATGCGCCTATGCTCGCGGATTTTATATAGCGTATAAGATTTCTCTTTCGCACCCCTCCACATTTCCATCCTGCTCTATCGAAATGACATCGTTTATGAGGTTGTAATAACCTTCCAGTTTTACAACATTCCAACCTTTCAACGATAAAGCGTACCTTTGCAGCCTGATGAATAAAACTGCGAATAATCTTGTTTTTGAGGATGTTTCCATTATCGATATTGCTGAGGAAGGCAAAGGTGTAGGGAAGGCTAACGATTTTGTACTTTTTGTTGATAAGGCTGTGCCTGGCGATATAGCCGACGTGCAGGTTTACCGCAAAAAGAAAAACTTTGGAGAGGGGAAAATTGTCCAGCTTAAACAAGCATCAGGCTATCGCACGGAAGCATTTTGCGAACATTTTGGTACCTGCGGTGGCTGTAAATGGCAGCACATGACTTACGATGCGCAGTTGCAGTTCAAGCAAAAAACCGTATCAAGCGCGCTAAGTCACCTGGCAAAGGTTGATGTAAGCGGGATGCTACCGATAGTTGGCTCTCCTGAGGATAAATACTACCGCAATAAACTGGAATTCACCTTTTCCAATAAACGCTGGCTGAATGATGGGGAAAACCGCACGGATGAGCCTGTGGATATGGATGCTTTGGGTTTCCACATTCCAGGCCGATTTGATAAGATATTGGATGTACATCACTGCTACCTCCAGGCTGATCCATCGAATGATATACGCAATAAAGTACGCGACTTTGCCAAGAAGCACAATATAAGCTTTTATAATCTGAAACAACATGAAGGTGCCTTGCGCAACCTGATCATCCGCACATCATCCACAGGTGAATTAATGGTAATCGTAGTATTTGCTTATGCAAGTGAGGAAGAGATTGATTCACTGATGAATTACATTGACGATGAATTTCCTCAAATCACATCATTGTTGTACATCATCAATCAGAAAAAGAACGATACCATTTTCGACCAGGAAATATTGGTAAAACGCGGACCGGAATATATTTATGAAGAAATGGAAGGTATCCGTTTCCGTATCGGGCCGAAATCTTTTTATCAAACCAATTCTGTTCAGGCATATAAGTTATATCAGATAACCCGCGAATTTGCCAAGTTTAAAGGTGATGAATTAGTTTACGACCTGTACACCGGTGCAGGAACCATTGCCAATTTTATTGCAGGTAAGGTAAGGGAGATTGTTGGCGTTGAATATGTGCAATCCGCTATTGAAGACGCAAAGATCAATTCGGGCATCAACAATATCACCAATACTAAGTTTTATGCAGGTGACATGAAAGATGTATTGAATGCAGATTTTGTAGCCGAACATGGTAGACCGGATGTGATCATTACCGACCCGCCACGCGCAGGTATGCATCCGGATGTTGTGGCACGATTAATGGAAATTGAAGCGGAGAAGATCGTCTATGTAAGCTGCAACCCCGCAACCCAGGCCCGGGATTTGCTGGTACTAAAAGAAAAATACGACATAGAAAAAATTCAACCGGTAGATATGTTCCCGCATACGCAGCATGTGGAGAATGTGGTGCTGTTGAGGTTAAGAAGTTAGTGATCGGTTAACCAGTGATCAGTTAATCAGGTATTAGAGTTTAGAGTTTAGAATTTAGTATTTAGAGTTTCAATAAATGGATCCGGAAGAACTGCTTAACGAAAATAATAACGACGGGGAAAAGAAAAAGGAAAGTCCACTGCTAAGCCTTGAAAGGGACCTGAAGGTTTACAGCGAGTCGATACATGAAGTGGCGATCGAGATCATGGTGGAAGGTTTGTCCAGCTACCCTATTTTTATCGCCTATCAGCATATCGTAAAGTTGGGCGAACTTATCCTTGACCGCGACGATCTGAATATGGAATGGAGCATAAATGCTTCTACATTGGAAGAATTTGTCGAAAAAGGAGTCATTAAGAAAGAATTGCAGGAACGTTTTACCAAGTCATACAAAAATCCACATGATTTTATGTGCCTGTTTGTGATCGTACCTGAAGGCGCAAACTTTGTCTACTTCCCTTACAAAAAAAGCAGTTGAAAGGTTGAAAAGTTTGAATGTTGTAAAGTTGAGTTTATCTTTACCATGTAGTTTTAAGGCTTGCTAACATTACAACTTTCCAACCTTACAACATTACAACGACAAAATGGAAAAAAAGATCCTCATATTAAACCAGCACCAGATAGAGCAAAAGATCGATCGGATTGCTTACCAATTGTTGGAAGATAACTTTGACGAAGAAGAGATCATCATCGCCGGAATACTGCCGCGCGGTAATTATTTAGCTGAAAGAATAAAGCAAATTCTCGACAAAATTGCGCCATTCAAAAGTACGCTGATGAATATCGAGCTCGAAAAGCAAAGCAGCAGTTTAACAGCTAAAACCGATACTGACATACATATCTGCCATAATAAAGTGGTTATTATTGTTGATGACGTACTGAATAGCGGCAAAACTCTGGCCTATGGTTTCGGCGTTTTCCTGGATGTTCCATTAAAGAAATTGAGAACTGTCGTGCTGGTCGACCGCAACCACAAAAGCTTCCCGGTAACAACTGATTATTCTGGAATCGCGCTTTCTACCGTATTAAAAGAGCATGTGGATGTAGTGCTGAATGAGGACGGCAAAGAGGATGCGGTGTATTTGAGATAATCACACTGTGTCATTGCTGTAAGGGTTTAGTAATTCTGTTACCGAATTATCTAACCTTTACAGCAATGACGTGGTGGAAAGAGAGCGTTCGCATTACTTGTTACACAAAATAAAGAACGGAACAAAACATCCATTACGTCATCCCATCCGCTGGCTAGCGGATCGGGAACCCTCAGGACAGGTCGACGCTTGCTTGGTCTGCGATTTGTATGTAGCAGACTTGTTTATCGCAGACCTTTATGATGGGGTGCTGAAACAAGTTCAGCATGACGGATTGATTAACGATCTAAAAAAATCATGTTAATCCTTCAATTAAGCAAATCAGCGGTTTAGACAACGCGTTAAGGATTGAAACGGATACCGGCCTTGCGCCTAATGCCTCGCAGGCGTATGAGTGGAAAGCCTGGCCCCGATCTTATAGGGGGAAACGCCCTGATCCAGTTAGCAGTTTTGAGTTGGCAGTTTGCAGTGATCATGCTAATCCTTTAATCATAAGAATCATGGTTCAGACAATATGCAGGATTGGGCTTCGAGCACCCTACTTCCTTCGATAAACTCAGGATAGGGTCCACCTCAGTATGACACCCTCTCAGTGTGACACCTTTTTATATCTTTCTTAACTACTTCACCCGGTTATACATATTCGAGGTAGCCGGTGCGAAAGTGGAAATTTTCTCTTACATATTTCTCGCCCAATGCCTCAGTCAGCTCCTCTTTTATATGTTCTGTGAAGGTTTTACAGCAACATAAAACGGTGGTATATCCTCCAACTTTACTTACGTAGGCATGTAAATGGTTCTTTTCGCAAACCTGGTTCAGGATATCGTCAATTTGCAGCTCAGCAGTTTCCATAATAGCATTTGTAGTTCATTGATAATACATGCCAATTATTGATTTGTTTTGAGCTATCCGGATGATTATTTGATTTTGCAGATTATAGCAAGGAACTGCTAAAGCATTAACAATTCTTGATAAATGTTGGCGGTAAATGCAAACATGAATGCTAATTTGACCTTATTAATGCAACCCTAACATTGAAAACCTATGAAAAAAATAGCAGTATATGGATTTGGACGGATCGGTCGCCAATTTTTACGTATCAGCCTTGACCGGAAGCTTTCTGTACCGGCAGCAGTTGCCGATATAAAAGATGTAAAAACGCTTGCAGCTTTATTTAGCGTGGACACTAATTATGGCCGCTGGAAGGGGAATGTGAGTACTAACGAGCATGCGTTCATGCTAGATGAACATGAGATAGCCTATGTAAACTCTTCAAGTGGAATCCCGGATTGGGGAGCATTGGGTGTTGAGCTGGTTGTTGATTGTTCAGGCAGAGGTACGAAGCGCGAAGGTGCACAGGCGCATTTGGATCATGGAGCAAAGCATGTTTTAGTGAGCGCTCCCAGTAAAACGCTGGATGATTGCGATGCCGTGCTGCTCAAGGGAATAAACTTAGATGACTTCGATCCTCAAAAGCATCATATCGTGAGTATGGGTAGTTGCACCACAAATGCACTGGCAGCCCCGATAAAGGTTATTAAAGAGGCCTTTGGTATTGAGTACGGCTTATTTTCTACTGTTCACTCCTATACTAATTCACAGTCTTTAACTGACCAACCTATGTCTGACCGGCGCGATTCCTGGGCTGCAGCAGAAAATATTATTCCATCGTCTTCAGGCGCTGCAAAAGCCTTAAAGTTTATTTGGAGCGATCTGAAAGTGACCGGGAAAGCATACCGCGTCCCAACCAGGACGGGGAGTATAGCGGAACTCAACCTGGTTACCACCAAGCCATGCTCTGCCGAAGAGGTTAATGAAGCATTCAGAAAAGCCGCCGCAGGAGAGCTTCTTGGTGTAATGGATGTCCTGGAAGATGAATGGACCTCGGCGAGGATCGTAGGGGATCCGCATTCATCACTGATGGACCTGAAGCTTACGACGAGGCAAGAAGGCCTGCTTTCCATTGCATCCTGGTACGACAATGAATGGGGTTTCAGCAGCAGACTGGCAGAAGTTGCGGCATATATAGCGGACAGAATATAATACGGTGTGATTCTTGAATACCAAAAGATTTAGGCGTTAACGCTTGAAAGTATTTTGGATATTAGAAAAACATTAATGTATATTGTCGAACTAAATCATGTCACAAATGAAAAAACTTCACATTGCATTAATCGTATTTCTTACTTCGGCCGCATTGTTTTGTAAAGCACAGGACAAGTACCAGCCAGGCTCAGTTGTTTTTAAAGACGGTAACAGGGTTGCAGGTTATATATTGCTGGATGACGATAATCCATGGTATAATCAGCGGTATATCTGGTTTGTTGATTCAACATCATATGCTGCCAATCCGAAGGCCAGGGGAAAAAAATACCGGGCCGATGATATGCAGATGTACCAGGCGGGCACCCGTATTTTTGATAAGGTGCATTACGTGAATACGGAAAACCTGCAGTTGAAAAGCCTCGGCACCAATGACCATATGATGGAGCGGTTATCCTCAGGACGTATTACGGCCCATCGCTTTTATGATTACCCGCAAGACATGTATGCGGGATCAGAAGAAAAAATAAAAGAGGATGAGGAAAAGAACAAACAGGAAATTTTAAAAGGATACAAGATACTCTGCATAAAAGAGGGTGAAAAAAAGCCGCAAAACGCTTTCGATATAGATATGCTGAAATACCTGGCGGATGTTCCGGCGGTACAGGAAAAGTATCAAAAAGGAGAGTATGGAAATCAGCCGGTAGTTCCACACAAAGGCCTCATGTCTAAAATGGTGGCCTACGCAAAAAAGAATGCATTTAAGCAGTCGGAAGCCGACGCTATTGTTGCCGCTTTTAATGACTTTAATGCGCAGAAATAGTTGTCTGAATCAGAATTTCCAGAATTAAAGAATTTTCAGAATTCTGGAAATTCTGATTGACATAACCAACGCAATCTCCTAATCATTCCAAATCAACGGTTCCCGGCATAAATAATACACCCTAACCCCGCCACAAAAAACAGGAACATAGCAAACAATGCAGCATTGATACTCTTGGGTGCTTTGGCAAATTCGCGCCAGATGAATACGCCCCAGAGCGCAGCAATGAGGGTAGCGCCCTGGCCCAATCCGTAGGAGATAGCCGGCCCGGCTTTGCCTGCGGCGATGAGGTTAAGCGAGTTACCCAATCCCCATATCAATCCGCCTAAAACACCTACCATGTGCGTAGGCATCTTAGTGGCAAAATATTGCTTGTAGTTTACCGGCGGACCGTCGATAGGCTTTTTCATCAGCAGGGTATTGAACAGGAAGTTGGATACAAAAATCCCAACTGAGAAAATAAACACGGCGGTATAAGGCGTCATCTTACCTGTCGTAGGGTGAACAAAATCCTGCAAATCCATAGCGGCGGCAATAAAGCGGTAAAAGAACGACATCAGCAACCCGGCCACCAACGACAGCAACACCCCGCGTGCCGATACCTTTTTGCCTTCGCGATTGGTGCGCAGGTAAGCCAATGCATTCAGAATAATAGCAGCCATAATAAAAGCCATTCCAATGAACAGGAATACCGGGTCGCCTTTTTGTTCAGCAAAATAATTGACGAGTACACCCAATATCAACGCCAACCCAATCCCCACCGGAAAAGCCACCGACATGCCCGCGATGGCAATCGCTGCCGAGAAAAGGATATTGGCTGCATTGAATACAATTCCACCTATAAAGGCACTGAGGATATTCGAACTACCGGCTTGTTGTAAGTCTGTAGCAAAGCTCCGCCCTTCCGTACCCATACTGCCTAAGGTTAATGCCGAAAGCAGCGAAAATAGCAGAATGCCGATCACATAATCCCAATAAAACAATTCAAAACGCAGGGTTTTGCCCGCCAGTTTTTGCGTATTGGCCCATGAGCCCCAGCACAGCATGGTTACTATGCAAAACAGGACGGCCACCGGGTAGGAGTGTACTATAAACATATTTCAGGAATTAGGTTGGTTTAAATCTATTTCGTGCCGGTATGGCGCCGCTGCCTGTGCACCCAGCCGGGTCACACTGATGGCTGCTGCCCGGCAACCAAAACTAACAGCATCAATTAATGTCCACCCCTCAGCCAGCGCGACTGCCAATGCTCCGTTAAAGACGTCACCCGCAGCAGTGGTATCCACCGCATTCACCACAGGTGAGGGAATCAGCACTTCCATGTCCGCATTACTGATAAAAGCACCCTTTGCACCGAGGGTAATGACGACGGTATCGACGCCCTTGCTTCTGATTACCATCGCTGCAGCTTTGGCGCTTTCCATATCTGTGATGCGGATGCCGGATAACATTTCCGCCTCGGTTTCATTTGGTGTGATGATGCTGATATATTGAAACAGCACATCCGGAAGCGGGCAGGCAGGAGCAGGGTTTAAGATCACTTTTACGCCATTGCTTACTGCTATTTCGGCAGCATATAACACGGTTTCCAATGGAATTTCTAATTGCATCAATACAATAGCTGCATTTTTGATAACATCAATTGCCGGTTCAAGATCAACAGGATTTAACGAAGCATTTGCACCGGAAGCTACTACGATAGTATTTTCAGCACTCTTATCGATGGTTATAAGTGCTACTCCGGAGGGATTAATTGGATCGGTAAGCAAAAAGTCGGTATTAATACCTTCATCTTTAAATAGTTGTGCAGAACGTTCACCAAAAATATCATTGCCGGTTTTGGCTATGAAAGTTACATCGCCGCCTAATCTTTGAGCAGCTACAGCCTGGTTGGCTCCTTTGCCGCCAGGGTTCATAAAAAAACTGCCGCCCAGGATGGTTTCCCCCGGTGCAGGCAAATGTTCAGACATGATGACCATATCGGTATTGGTGCTGCCGATAACTACAATGGAAGATGGGTTCATAATTATTATAAATGTAGTTAATTATAAGTCTGAATCAGAATTGGCCCAATTTTCAGAATTCTGCTAATTTTACTTTTATTGTGTATTATTGATCTTTGTGATTTAGGCCACCTTGCTATTATAACAATGTCTAACAGAAAACAACACTGGGAAGATGTTTATCAAACCAAACAACTGACCGAAGTAAGCTGGTACGAACCCATCCCCGAAACTTCTTTATCAATTATAAAACTCTTTAAGCTAAAAAAGGACGCAGCCATTATTGATATTGGCGGCGGCGATAGTCTACTGGTAGATTATTTATTAATGCTTGGTTATACCGATATTACCGTGCTGGACATTTCGTCAAATGCTATTGAGCGGGCGAAAGAAAGATTAGGCGAGAAAGCCCAACAGGTGAGATGGATTGTGAAAGATGTGACCGATTTTAACCCTGATCAAAAATATGGCCTGTGGCATGACCGGGCTACATTTCATTTCCTGATTAATAAAGAAGAGCAGAATAGATACCTTGAAATAGTACACCGGTATCTGACACCGGATGGCTATATGGTATTGAGCACTTTCAGCGAAGAGGGGCCAGAAAAATGCAGTGGTCTGCCTGTTCAGCAGTATTCAGAAAATAGCTTGCCGGATTTATTCGCAAAATACTTTGAAAAGATAAAGTGCTTTACCAAAATGCACATTACACCTTTTCATGCTATACAAAGCTTTGTATTCTGCAGTTTCAAAAATAAAGCTGCTGTCAGTTAGCCGAATACCAGGCTGCAGTATAATCCTTGTTTTCGTACATCAGTTTAGCCGAAACAATACCATGCTCGCCTTTATGTATTGCCATGTAGTCGATAAAGTAAAAGTATTCAAACAACGGATTTTTTGATTTCGGGAATACCACACACCACAGGAATTTATCTGTAAATGGTTTCTGGGAGTAGTTCTCGATATGCTCGATCAGATAAGATGAGGTTCTTACTTCTAAAGAGTTTACATCAACAGTCGGCGGTAGTTCTGCCGGGTGACCTTTAAAGTAGTTTGCTAATTCTGAGCTCATATTAATGAGCAGTCCGCCTTCAATTTTCATAGGTGGTTAAACGCAGGCGGTTGGGTTTAGGTTATAGGCAAGGAGTTTAAGTTATTCACATTGCATTATACTCATAACGCCAAAATGTGGAGTATTTTTAGTGCTATGCAGGTCGATGTGTCCCCCATAGTCCGCTTTCTGTCATTCCAGCCTAATAAAAATGTTAAATTTCTAAGCCGGATTAAACATTTTACACGTATACATGTCATATTAAGTAAATTTGCTTATATTTAGTATTGCTTATAAAGAGGTGATGAAAGCCAGGAATACCATCGTAAAAAAGTGCCTCGTTGTGTTGTTAACGACCCTATACTTTTTTATTGCAGTTACCTACCTGCTTTATCTGCCAAAGTTTAGTCCGCTCAGAATCACCAGTAATTACGTGCAGGCAAAATCTCAATTGATAGTAAAATCTTCTCACCAGGTAAAAAATACCGGAGCCAATGTTTTGGTACTGATACACCGGGCTTACAAGTCGACCGTAGAAAACAAACACGAAATATTCAGCAAATTGTTACAAATCGGTGTCGTTTTCGTATTTATACTTGCGGGCGGTAGTTTATTGAAACAATTGATGCCATTTATGGCGCCGGTTATAAAAAAGCACCGGTCGCAGCAATATGCTTACCTGAATTACTGCATGCTGCGCATTTGATGGGGCAGTTTTTGCGATGATTTACATCTAGCATAATTTTTATGGCCCTATTGATACTATTGAAAAACATATACGTTATATAGCGATTACCTAAATAAATTATCATATCAACATTTAAGATCATGAAAAGGATTTTCAAATATTTAACACTTACCGGCTTGAGCGCAGTAATGTGTTTGTTTATGGCTGCAACAGCCACTGCCCAACATAGAGGCGGCGGTGGCGGAGGAGGTGGCGGTCACTCAGGTGGTGGCGGTGGTGGTTTCTCCGGGGGCCATTCCGGCGGCGGGTTTTCAAGCGCAGGTCGTTCATCAGGATTTGCCCCCCGTACAAGCTTTGCTCCCCGCAGTGGGTTCACTCCGCGCACGGGCAGTGTTGCCGGTTCGCGAGGTATGGTTACGTCAAGAGGAGGTTTTGGAGCACGCAGTGGTGTTGTCAGAAATAACGCGGCAGTGGGTGTAACCGCGCATCGTGGTTATGTACGCGGTTCAGTTGGCGGAGGTTATTATGGTCACGGAGGCTATTATGGTCGTCCTTATGGCTGGAGATATCACGGCGGATACTTTTATCATGGCGGCTTTTATGGAAGCTTATACTACCCATGGTTAGGCTTAAGCTTTGGATTCCTGCCTTATGGATACTATTCATTCTATTGGGGAGGTTATCCATATTTTTACAGCGATGGCTTCTTCTATAATTATGATAATGACCAATATACGGTAGTTGAACCTCCTGTCGGCGCTGCCATCAATGCTTTGCCAAGTGACGCTTCATCTATCGTGATAGATGGCCAGCAGTATTACGAAAAGAACGGCGTATACTACCAGGCTATTACCAAGGATGATGGCACTGTAGTTTACGAAGTGGTAGGTAAAGACGGTCAATTGAATACCGGTGCGTCAGGCGCAAACTCAGTTATGCCGCATGTTGGCGATATTGTAAGCCAATTGCCTCCGGATTGCCGTAAGGTGAAATTATCTGGTACTACTTATTATGTATCTGAAGACGGCATCTATTACCAGGAAGTAAAAGACGCTAATGGCAAGAAGGCCTATAAGATTGTAAGCATCGATGGCGCCGGTACTGCCGATAACCAGGATAACAATAACAGCGGCGATCAGCAGTCCGAAACGCAACAGTAACGATCAAAGTTCTTTTCCATCATCTGGAAGAGGTTAAATTAAATTTCAGGGGATATCCGATGGGGTATCCCTTTTTTATTCGACTATATTTTTAGTGATTTTGTGTAAGTTTCTGATAATGAGCAAGAAAAAATATGTTATTTGAAGTGATTTTCGGTAACCTTTTGATTCCGGATGGCGTAAAAGTAGTCATATTTGTTATTTCATTAACAGCAATTATCTGACTAAGATCTCTTGACGTGGGGGCGGCAAGAGATTTTTTCTTTTATAGATTTTCCATCTTTTCGATAAACAATTTAATCCCCTCCATTTTGCCTGCAAAAGGGAGGATGGTCGATCCGCTAGTTAGCGGAATAAGACCGGGAGGGTAAAATATGCGAACGATTTTCAGACTAACCTATATCAATTCTGTCTACTTTTGTATACAAAATCAGACGCCTTGTATATCCGTATATACTTTGATAAAACCCCAAAAATTCCTTAAATATTTGTTTTTAAGCAGATTTTACATTTTTAGGCACTTGGCATAAAATTGGTATTTACTTCAGCACATAACAAAACATCAACCTATTATGAAAAGCTTAAATAAAACCACTGTAATAGTAAAAGCGCTTGATTTGGAATTAAAAGCGTTATTGTTGGCCGATCTTGAAAATTTTAAGGCTGCGCGTTCAGGACAAAAACAACTCCAGGCTAAACAAGCTGCCTGATCTACATAAATTGTCATCTACCTATGAAAAGAAAAAGAGTTCCGTTTGTGAACTCTTTTTTTGTGATGAATAAGTTGTGAATTGGTCAAATGAAATAAGTCTTAAATACCTATTTTGACAAACATTTTGCAAGCCCGCTGTTCTATATAGGGTTTTATTAAAAATAATGAGAAAATACCTGCTGCTTATTTTTACCATAATTATCAATCTATCTGTTCAGGCTCAAACCTATTTGCTAAGCGGCAGGGTTAGCGATCAGGCTAACCGAACAATTTCTTACGCTGCCGTTTATATCAGGAATTCAACCTACGGCACAGTTGCCAATGAGGAAGGAAAGTATCAGCTTAAACTCTCCCCGGGCACATACAATGTAGTATACCGATTTGTGGGGTATAAAGAGGCGACTGAGAAAATTACGATCAGTGATCAGAATGTTTATCATAATATAAAATTGACCGATGAAAATTATGTGCTGAAGAAATTCAGCAGCGACTCGGCAATGGACATTGTGCGAAGGGTGATCAATAAGCGGGAATATTTCCTGAACCAGGTTAAAAAATACTCCTGCATTGCTTATGTAAAAGGTGTTCAAAAGCTCGATAAGATACCTAAATCGATGATGAATGAGAACGTGGTCAATGCCTTGAGCATTGATAGCAGCGGCAAAGGAATGTTGTATCAGTCTGAGTCACTGTCCAACTATAATTTTGAGTTACCCAATAAGGTGAAAGAGGAGATGATCGCCTCTAAATCGTATGGTAAAAATACGGCCTTCAGCTATAACAAGGCGTCGGACCTGGCTGTAAATCTCTATAAGAATATCTTTTTTGTGCAGGGGTTGAGTAGTCATGGGTTTATATCGCCCATTGCATCCAATGCGCCGCACTATTATAAGTATGAATTGATTGGAACGAAAATAGAAAATGGCATTGCTGTGCATAAGATCAAGGTAGTCCCCAAACATACCTATGACCCGGTCTTTTACGGTTATATATATATTGTAGATGGCGACTGGCGTTTGTACAGTGCCGACCTGATGCTTACTAAAAAAGATAACGGCATTAACCTGGTAGATACCATCCGCGTAAGTCAGGAGTATGTGCCTATAACGGATAGTGTGTGGATGCCGCTGGCAGCGCAATACAGTTTCAAGGGGAGCGTACTGGGCTTTCAGTTTGAAGGCTATTTCCTGAATATTTACAATCATTACAACCTGAACCCTAACTTTCCTGACCATTATTTTAATGGCGAACGAATGCGAATGGATACTATCGAAAATAGCCGGGATACCGCTTATTGGAATAGTATGCGGCCGGTTCCATTAACCAGGCAGGAGGAAAGCGATTATACCAAGAAAGAATTTAAAGCCGAGCTTGACCGGGCAATAGCTAAGTATGCGCCCGACCAGCGAAGTCCAAATGCTTTCCTACCGTTGCCTTACATACCTTTTGGTTACAAGGCTACTTATAACAATAATAAAGATTCCATCTATGTAGATCCCTTTATTCAGACTGTGTTTTATAATACGGTAGAAGGCGCCGGAATTAACTTGCGGGGAACATATGTTCATTATTTGGACCTAATGCGAAACTACCGGTTAACGCCTGATTTAAGATACGGATATTCAAGCAAGCAATTTAATGCCGAATTAAAAGGTGAGTATGATTTTGATCCCAATAATAAAGGGAAGATCATTTTTGGCGGAGGAAGCGCCATTCTCGATCTGAGCAACGTGGGTACACGTTCACTTTATTTCAATACCCTGAGTACGCTATTGAGTGAGCAAAACTTTGTGAAATTCTATCGCTCAGAATACGGCGAAATAGGCTATCAACGTGATATTGCTAATGGCATTCTGCTTAAAGCTGACCTATCCTATGCCAATCGTACGCAGTTGTACAATAATTCTTATTATGCGGTAACCACCTATAAAGGTCGGCGGTTTACATCAAACAATCCGCTGGCTCCTGATAGTGCAGCCACCGACCGCTCGATACTTTTTCCGCAAAATCAGGCTCTGACCCTGTCAACGTCGCTCACGTTTACTTTTGATCAGCAGTATGATACAAGACCAACAGGCAGAGTTTACGAGCCATCAGCTTATCCGCAGATCAGGGTAAATTACCGAAAAGGGATTAACGGTGTTTTAGGTTCCGATGTAAATTATGAATTCGCGTCGGTAGAAGTCTTCCAGGAACATCTGAATGAAGGTATAATGGGTTTTTCAGCTTTTAAATTCGCAGCAGGTGATTTTTTCAATCGCAATAAGCTGTATTTTATGGATTATAATCATTTTCAGGGTAACCAGGGTACTACTTTCGACCCAACGCCCGGAAGCTTTCATTTCCTGCCATTTTACACCTACAGCGCTAACCAAGGATATATTGAAGCGCACTTTGAACATAATTTTACCGGCTATCTGTTTAATAACATACCCGGTTTAAGGCGTTTGAAGCTGGATGAGATCATCGGCGTCAACTACTTGAGCGAAAACAACAACCACAACTATTCCGAGTTCTATTTCGGCATACAACGATTGATCTTCCGTGTTGATTACGGCTTTGCTTTTGAAGGGAATCATAAAACCGTACAAGGCTTCAGGATATTTTATGGTATCAAATAATTTTGCGTAATCATTTGATATACAGTGTATAAAGTAGAAGGCCCCTGCTGAAATAGCAGGGGCCTTCGGGTATAAAGAATTAATTAGGGTGCTGCAAATATAGAAATTTGTTTTAAAAGCAAAATTATTATCCAATAAATAATTTGTTCGCATAGAACTAATTGCAGCGTTCATCTCAAGCAAATTGGCCTGGTTTTAAAAATTTCGCTAAAAATTGTACCTTTGCGGCTCATTTAACGCTGTTTGCAGCAGTATCAATGTTTATGACAAAGTACAACACACTACTCTACTATTGCTATTCGGCTATAGAGGATGCGGAGCAATTTGCTGCCGGTCATCTGAAATTTTGCAAATCATTAGGTTTGGTTGGGCGCATTATCGTGGCTGATGAAGGTCTTAACGGTACTGTATCCGGAACTGTTGAAGCCTGTAAAACTTATATGGATGCTGTTCACGCCGATCCGCGCTTTTCAGCTACCGATTTTAAAATTGATGAGGTTGACGAACTGTCATTTGTAAAAATGCATGTACGCTATAAGTCAGAGATCGTACACTCTGGTCTTCGTGACCCTCATATCATAAACCCAAACAAGCAAACAGGTAAGCATCTTGAGCCAAAAGATTTCCTGGCAATGAAAGACCGCGATGATGTAGTGGTATTAGATGTGCGCTCCAACTACGAACATTCCTTAGGCAAATTCAAGAATGCTATCACACTGGATATCGAGAACTTCCGGGATTTTCCGTCAAAAATAAACGAGCTTGCCCAGTATAAGGATAAAAAAATCCTGACCTATTGCACAGGCGGAATCAAGTGCGAAAAAGCATCTGCTTTGTTACTGCACGAAGGCTTTACCGATGTGTACCAGTTGCATGGTGGTATCATAAAATATGGTAAAGAAGCCGGAGGCGAAGATTTTGAAGGTAAGTGTTATGTGTTTGATAACCGTTTGGCGGTAGATGTCAATTCAGTCAATCCTGTGATAATATCAACTTGTTTTAATTGCGGCAAGCAAACTGATAAAATGATCAACTGCGCCAATCCTGAGTGCAATGAACATTTTACCCAATGCGACGAATGCGGTGACACAATGGACGGTTGCTGCAGCGATGCCTGCAAATCGCATCCGCGTAAAAGAGAATACGACGGTACAGGGTATTATGTAAAGATCCCTCAGCCGGTGAATGTTAAAAAGGGCATTAAGGTTATTGTTGAATAGCTTTTAATTCTCCGTGTCCTCTGTGTTAAATCTCTGCGCTCTTGGTGGTTAATTTTTCACCACAAAGGACACTGAGGGAAGAACGCAAAGTTCACAGAGACAATGAGATTGTTCGTGTTTGAGGTCGATCTTTGTATTCCCCCGCAAATCTCTTTATCCCACGAATCCTATAATCGTGTATAAGTTGTATTTTCGTCTCTGCGCCCTGCCTTAGGGTGCGACTGAACTTAATTATGCGTAAATCTATTCTGAGCATTCTTTCTTTTTTGCTGCTTGCTTCGTTACATGCAGCAGGCACCGATATAAAAAGTATCGGCGTACCATATGTTCAGAATTATACCAAAGCGATCTATCAGTCAGGCAATCAAAACTGGTCGGTAACGCGAGACGAGCATGGTATTATGTATTTCGGTAATTCTGAGGGGCTGCTCACTTTTGATGGTAAATATTGGCAATCATACCGCATGCCCAATGGCCTGATCGTTCGCGCAGTTGCTGCTGATGGGAACGGAAAAATATATTCGGGTGGCTTTGGAGAGTTAGGTTATTGGGAGAATAATAAAAATGGCCAACTCACGTACCATTCGCTTAATCAACTGGTCCCGAAACAATATCAACCCATTAATGAAGAAATATGGAAGATATATGTCGACAAGAGCCAGGTTATCTTCCAATCATTCGGCTCAATCTATATTTATAAGGATGGTAAAATAAGCTTAGTAAAGGCGCCGCAGCCGTACCTTTTTTTGTTTAAAACTGGCAACCGGTATTTTGTTGAACAGGTTAACACGGGATTGTACGAGTTAAAAGATAACAAGCTTGAATATGTCAATGGTAGCAATATCATGGGTAACAGCGGTGTGCTGTCGATGTTGCAATTGTCAGTCAATCGATACCTGATCGGTACAGCACGTAACGGATTGTTCATTTATGACAATGGCCAAATCAAACCCTGGAACACCCAGGCCAGCGATTTTTTAAAAAATTATCAGCTAAACAATGGCGCACGGATAGGCAAATACGTGGCTTACGGTACCATCCTGAACGGGATCATTATTATTGATACTACTGGCAATGTGATCCAGCAGATAAATAAATCAAGTGGTCTGCAAAACAACACCGTTTTGAGCCTTTATATTGATAATGAACAAAACCTCTGGGCCGGCTTAGACAATGGCATCGATCGTATCGAGATCAACTCACCACTCTATTTTTATTTTGATAAAACAGGTCGTTTTGGGACGGTCTACTCCAGCATCATTTTTAACAATAAGATCTATCTCGGTACCAATCAGGGTTTGTTTTATAGCGATTGGATAGAAAACGGTAACAAACGCCTCTTTCAGTCATTTGATTTCAAATTGATTCCCGGCTCCCAGGGGCAGGTTTGGGAATTGTCATTACAAGATGGTAAGTTACTTTGCGGGCATAATACGGGCACCTTCCAGGTAAACGGCAGTTCAATTTCCAAGATAACTAGCATAAGCGGTGGCTGGACGATCAAAAAACTCAATGCCAACCAGCTGATCCAGGGTACTTACACCGGGCTGGTTATTTATAAAAAGGATAACTCGGGCAATTGGGTGTTCGATCATAAAATAGATGGCTTTGGCGAACCATCGCGCTACGTAGAGCAGGATAATAAGGGCCAATTGTGGGTGAGCCATGCTTATAAAGGCATTTACAAAGTGACACTGAGCAGCGACTTAAAAAAGGCAACTTCCATCAAATATTACGATAAGCAATACTGTCTACCCGGAAGCTTTAATATCAACGTCTTTAACCTGGATAACCGGATTGTCTTCGCATCCGATTCAGGATTTTATGTCTATGATGATATCAGTGACCGTTTCTCCAAATATGAAGAACTAAACAAAAAGCTGGGCTCATTTGCACGATCAAACAAGATCATCCCTGCATTAGGTAAAAAATACTGGTTTATCAATCACGGGCATGTTTCGCTGGCTGATTTTTCGGTTCCCGGTAAGATGAGCATTGATTCAAACCGGTTCAGCATTCTTGAAGGGCGAATGGTGCAGAACTATGAGAACATCAGCCGAATCAATAGCTCTATCTATCTCATTAGCGTCGACGATGGCTTTGTGATCATGAATGATGTGGATGCCCTCAGGCAAAGCGATGTTAAACTGCCTTATGTGCTGATCAGGAAAGTGGAAAACATTACCGACAAGATCACAACCATAGCCAACGGAGGCGATATAGAAATACCACATTCAGAAAACAATATCCGCATCTCTTACTCGCTTCCGTTTTACCGCCAGGAGAAAATAAGATTCCAGTATTACTTAGAAGGCTATTCCCGCCAATGGTCCGACTGGAGCACGCAAAGTCAAAAAGAATTTACCAACCTCGACCAGGGGACTTACCATTTCCGAGTTCGTGCTAAAATAAATGAGCAGAATATATCGCCAGAAACCGTTTTAACCTTTACCATATTGGCGCCATGGTATGCAGGGCGCATTGCTTTGGTTTGTTATGTTTTGTTACTTATTCTGGCTTATTTCCTGGTAAGAAAATATTATCGCATCAAACTCAGACGCCATCAACATCATATCCAGGAGCGGATGAGGAAGGAACATGACGAGTACTTGAAACAGGAATCTATCTCCAATGAACAGCGCATAGCCAAAGTAAGAAATGAGCAGTTGCAAGCTGACCTTGCAAGCAAAAGCCGTGAGCTGGCTAACTCAGCAATGAATATCGTATATAAAAACGAACTGCTGCAAAAGATCAGCCACGAGATAACGCAGTTGAAGGATAGCTCGGGCAAAAGACTTTCAGAAGAACAGTTGCGCCGGATTCAAAAAGTAATTGACGAAGGCATGAGCGATGAGCGCGACTGGAACCTTTTTGAAAGCAGTTTTAACGAAGCGCACGAAAGTTTCTTCAAAAAACTGAAGGCCCAACACCCCGATCTTGTTCCCAACGATCTAAAGCTTTGCGCCTATCTGCGCATGAATATGAACAGTAAAGAAATGGCCTCCCTGCTCAACATTTCTGTGCGCGGTGTAGAAATAAGGCGCTACAGGCTGCGTAAGAAGCTTAACCTGGAGCATGACAAAAACCTGGTGGAGTTTCTCATGGAGCTTTAACACTACATCATTACCTCTCATAACCCTATCTGTATATTATACACCATACTTCTTAAATGTAGTATCTTTCGAGCCTGCTTTTATATATTTAACTTACTTATTGTGAGCTAATTATTAGCTATAATAGGATGGATTTGAGAAACTACTTTTTAAATGATGTAATAATGTTGAGTGCTGTTTTTTGTTAAAAAAGTATTATCTCTTGAAATTCGTAGTTGTTTAGAACCAATTAATATCAATTCCTAAATTAATTTCCAGAACCACATGAAAAAAATCTTTACTATTTCAGGGTTGGTACTTTTGTGTTCTCTTTTTTTTACTTATGCCTATGCGCAGAACGTTACTGTAAAAGGTAAGGTTACTGACGCCACTACCGGTGAAACCCTGGTAGGAGTAAGTGTAATATTAAAGGGAACAGAAACAGGTACGCAAACCGATGTTAACGGTACATTTACGTTAGCAGCCCCATCTAATGGCACCTTAGTACTTAGCTATCTCGGCTATACATCACAGGAAGTTCCTGTAAACGGACAAACTACAATTAACGTACTCTTAAAATCACAGAGCAACGCTTTAAATGAAGTGGTGGTTGTAGGGTACGGTACGCAAAAGAAAGTCGATGTAACCGGATCTGTTGCCACAGTTAAAGGTTCAGATTTGGCAAGTCAACCAGATGCCAACCCTGTAAGCGCTTTGCAGGGCAAAGTAGCAGGTGTGCAAATTATCAATTCAGGCACTCCCGGCTCATCACCACAAATTACACTGCGTGGTTTAGGCACCATATTCGGTAGCAGCTCACCTTTATTTGTTGTCGATGGTGTTTGGTATCATGATATCGCTTTCCTCAATTCAAACGATATTGAAAGCATGAGCGTGTTAAAAGACGCCAGCAGTGAAGCTATTTATGGTTTAGAGGCAGCAAATGGTGTAATTATTATCACCACCAAAAAGGGTAAAGGTGCGGCACATATAAGATATGATGCTTATGCAGGTTTTTCAACCCCTACCAACGTGCCGGTTATGGCCAATGCTACTCAATACGCCACGATGGTTAACGAAGTAAATGCCGCGAGCAACGCAGCCACGTTTGCCAATCCGTCAAGTTTTGGAACGGGTACTGACTGGTTGCACCTGATCCTGCACAGTGCTTTTACCCAAAACCATAACATCGGCGTAAGCGGCAGTACGGATAAAACATCCTACAATTTTTCAGCAAATTATTTCCAGCAGGATGGTAACGTAGCTTATAATAAGTATGACCGTATTACCACCCATTTGTACCAGGATGTACAAATAGCCAAGTTTTTAAAAGTTGGATATACCGCTATATTGTCTGGCGATCATTCAAAAGATATACCAGGTTCAGTTATGTACCATGCATATGTAGCAGCACCGACTGTTCCTGTACGCTATGCAGATGGCACTTATGGCGATCCGACGTTAACGCCACAAGTTGGTAATGCGGTAAATAACCCGCAGGTTGAATTGGATTACTTTAACCAGACTACTCAAAATTATAATTTCAACGGAAATGCTTTTGCTGAAATTAAGTTTACCGATCACCTGTCAGCCCGCACCAGCTTTGGTGGCACGTTTGCCCACCAGGAAGTACAGGCCTATGACCCGGTATATGCGGCTACCGGAGGACAGTTCAATACCATCAGCACACTAAGCAAGAACACAGTAGACGACCGTAACTGGATATGGGAAAATACACTGACATATGATAATACTTTTGACAAGGATCATCATGTGACCATCTTAGCCGGTCAATCAGCGCAACGTTACAGACATTATGAACAGGATGTAACTGCACAAAATGTCCCGGGCTTTTCCAGCGGAGATTTGTATTTAGGCTTAGGTGACAATCCAACTGTTACCACGCCTAATGCTTCATTAGAAACCCGTGAGTCGTATTTTGGAAGAGTAAATTATGCTTATAAAGACAAATACCTTCTGAATGCTACCGTACGTCGTGATGCTTCTTCTGTATATAGTGATCAATATAAATGGGGTACTTTTCCTTCAGTGGGTGCCGGCTGGGTGATCAGCAATGAAGATTTTATGAAGGATCAGCATATTTTCGATAACCTGAAACTGAGAGGCAGCTGGGGCGAAGCAGGTAACGGAAGTATAACACCAAACCTGGCAACAGCCGTAAATACACAATTCTATTCTAATTTCGGAGGAGGTTTACAATTAGGGTCTGGTCTGCTGGGCTTAGTTCCTCCGGTTATTTATTGGGAAAAAAGTGTGGGTACCGATGTTGGCTTGGAGGCCGGATTTTTAAAGGGCCGTTTAACTCTTGAAGCCGATTACTATATTAAGGAAACTCAGAATGCTGTATTCCCTGTACCGATCTTAGAATCATTAGGTGCAAGCAGCGGCGAGCTTACAGCAAACCAGGCAAATATCAAAAATACCGGCTGGGAATTTACCGCAGGATGGAAGGACCATATCGGCAGCGATTTCACTTACGCTATCAATGCTAATTTTAGTGTAAATGATAACAAAGTTACTTCAGTAACTTCTGGCCCAATACCATTATATGGTGGTGGCAACGGTGGCACTGGCGGTACTTTAACCACACGTACCATAGTAGGTCAGCCTATTGGTGAATTTTATGGTTATAAAGTAGTTGGGATTTTCCAGACGCCAGAGCAGGTTGCAGCACAAACAACACAGCCCAACGCTCAGCCGGGTGATGTGATCTACGGTAATAACGGACAAAAAACTGTTTTAGGTAATCCTAATCCAAAATACTTATATGGCGTGAACATCAATTTGAAATATAAGCAGTTTGACTTTGCTGCCGATATATCGGGCGTTGGTAAGGTGAGCTTATATAATGCAAATGAAAGTATTCGTTTTGGTGAAGAGAACTGGACAGAAGCATTTTATAATGCCCGCTGGCATGGTGCAGGTACTTCAAATACCACGCCTTCAGCTTTCCTAAGCGACGCAGTTAACAGCCAGCCAAACTCTTTTTATGTTCAGGACGGCAGCTATTTAAGAATACGTAACGTACAATTAGGTTATACATTACCAAAATCCATTGCATCAAGTATAAAAATGAGTAGCGTACGTTTATATGTTTCGGGGCAAAACCTGGCAACATTTACTAAATACAAAGGTTTCAATCCTGAAATTTTATCAACCGGAACAAACGGCATAAACCAGGGAATTGATACCGGTGTAGTGCCGATATATGCCATCTTCAATTTTGGTGTGAACGTTACATTTTAACTATAAAATATTTAAGATCATGTTAAGTAAAAGAAATAATTCTTCCAACCTTTTAGGTCTGGCATCAGCTATTGCGCTGATGATAGTTGCGGGAGGATGTAAAAAGAGCTTTTTAGACTCCCAGCCGCAGGGACAGCTTCCGGCTACGCAGCTGTATGTTAATGCTGCAGGTGCTGCACAAGGTATCAATGCAATTTACGCATTGGACCGCGATTTTAATCACACAGCATTCCCTGCTCTCGCTATCGAAAGTATGGGTGGCGATGAAGTACAAAAAGGCAGCACACCTGGCGACTCTTCGCCAATGGGTCTGTACCATACCTTTACCCAAACTGGTGACGAAACCGGCTTTGATGATCCGTTCTGGTCAGGACAATACCAATCCATCAGCTTAGCTAATCAGGCAATCGACAGCATTCCTAAAATTAATATGGATGCGTCATTAAAGGCCCGTTACATAGCAGAGGCTAAATTTTTACGCGCATATAGTTATTTTAGATTAGCCAGGGCTTATGGCGATGTTCCTTTAAGACTGCATTATCCAAAATCAGCTGCGGATTATAACATTCCACGTACGCCAAGGGCGCAGGTATATGCCCAGGTTGAGCAGGATTTGACAGATGCCGCTTCGGTACTCCCGCAATCTTACAGCGGTGCTGACATTGGTCGCGCTACAAAAGGTGCTGCATTGTCATTACATGCAAAGGTGGCCATGTACGAAGGTAAATGGGCCGATGTGCTAACTTACACCAATACTGTTATCGCATCAGGACAATATTCTTTGTTCCCTGATTTTGAAAAATCGTTCCGTGAAGAAAACGAGAACAATCCGGAAGAGATATTCGAAATACAATGTCCGAATGATGCAAGTAACCCTGCAGCTGCTACAAGCCAGTACTCACAGGTTCAGGGCGTAGCGCCGGCTGCCGGCTGGGGCTTTAACATCCCTACCAAAGCATTGGTAGCTGCTTTCGAGCCGGGAGATCCGAGAATGGCAGGTACCATCCTTTTTGCCGGAGGTACTTCAGCAGAGGGTGACGCCATACCGACCGGGCAGGTAGACAGTATGTATAATTACAAATCTTATGTGCCTTTCAGTGAGCCGATCTTAAACGGCAACCCGGGTGCAGGACAGGATGTGCGTGTAATTCGCTATTCGGATGTATTGCTGATGAATGCAGAAGCTGCAAACCAGGCTGGTAATACCACTTTAGCATTAGCATCTTTAGAGAAAGTAAGGGCCCGTGCACGGGCAGGTAACAACGCCATATTGCCTCCGGTTACTACTACAGATAAAACTGCATTGCAAACAGCTATTTGGCACGAACGCCAGGTAGAGCTTGCTATGGAAAGTGACCGTTTCTTTGACGTAGTTCGCCAGGGACGTGCGGGCACCGTATTTGCCGACAGGCATTTTAAAGTGGGTAAAAATGAGTTGCAGCCTATACCGACTTCTGAAATAGTGAAAAGCGGTGGCGTATTAACACAAAATCCGGGTTATTAATCATCAATAATTTATTATCATGAAGAAATTATTTAATAAATTCTCAATAGCCCTTTTGATAACGAGCTTAGGGCTTTCATCCTGCATCAAAAAATTTGATCCGTCAAGTTATGCACCGGCATTAAACATCAACGGCTACACTGCGGCCAATCAGATAGCTCCTACAAATCTGATAGCTCGCTGGGGCTTTAATGGCAATCTTACCGACTCGTTGTCAACCACCACTGCCACCACAGCTGTAAATACTAGCTTTTCAAATGGATTGCTTGGACAGGCGTTGCAGGGTGCAAATAGTGCTTACGCATTATCTGATGTACCTACAGCAATACAGAACCTGCACAGCTTCACTTTTAGCATTTGGGTAAATATGCCCGAAAATACTGATGGTGCAGTAGGATTAATGGATATCGACAATAATCAAATCGGCGGTCCTGGTTTTTGGGGCAGTATGGCTATATTTTTTGACAATGGGGCTACTGCAAATACCGGTGTATTAAAAATACATGCCTTTAATGTAACAGGAAGTCCTACAGGCGTAGACGGCTGGCTAGGTGGCTACACTGTAAACAATCCATGGAATGGGTGGATAAACGTGACGGTTACTTATGATGATTCTACTTCTACGTTTGTGGTTTATTATAACGGCAATTCGGTAGGAACATCTACTGTAGCCGGATTTGCGCCACTTAACTGGACCGCAGCAAAGAAGATGGTGTTTGGTACACTGCAATTTCAAACAACACCATCGTTAACCGCTAATACCGGTGCGCAGAGTTGGGCAAGTTACCAAACAGGTTTGACGGATGAAGTAAGGGTATATAATCGCGTATTAACAAGCGTTGAAGTAAGTTCATTAGTGGCACTACAACGCAGGGGAAAATAAACAGTTGATTGATTTAGGTTGAGGTTGCTTGCCCGCTCAAGGCGGGCAGCAGCCTTTTTTAATGAAATTTTTGAATTGAAAGCTAACAGTAATATGAGTTTTTGTGGAGGCAGAGTTTTAGCTTTTATGCTGATTGTAGTGGTGCTTACTGGCTCATTTGCGTGTTCAAGTAAGGAAAAAGTAAACCCAACACCAACGCCGCCTGTTACACCGTCTTCTTTTGCATTTAATAGTCTTACGGTAAATGGTGTGAATAACGGATTTAATTATAAAAGCGTTAATAACCAGCCTGTTATCAGGGTGTCTTTTTCAGCAGCTGTTAATCATACTTCAACATCAGGAAGCATGACATTCAACACCAAAGCAGGAACGGCAGTGCCTTTTACTACAGCTTATGATAATCATGACAGTACAATTGTGATCACACCATCAGCATTGCAGGCTATAACCCAATATACTTTGACAGTTTCTACCGGGCTTAAGTCATCCACGAATGGCAGTCTGCAATCATCTGTTGCTGTACAACTGACTACAGCAGTTGATACCACAAACAAATTTCCCATTATTTCTGATAACGCCTTGCTTGACCTGGTGCAAAAACAAACCTTTAAATATTTCTGGGACTTTGGTCACCCAACAAGCGGTCTGGCTCGTGAACGGAATACTTCTGGCGATGTGGTAACTACCGGTGGTTCAGGGTTTGGTATTATGGCTATTGTGGCGGCCATCAACAGGCAATTTATTACCCGTGCCGATGGGTTAGCGCGAATGCAAAAGATTGTTGGTTTTTTGAAAACAGCGCAAACTTTCCACGGCGCATTCCCGCATTGGATGAATGGCGTGAGTGGTGTAGTAGTGCCCTTCAGTACACAAGATGACGGTGCAGATCTGGTGGAGACCGCGTACCTGATGCAGGGCTTACTAACCGCCCGTCAGTATTTTAATGACCCCGGTGTACCAGAAACTACTTTGCGCAATGATATCAATACTTTATGGAATGCAGTAGAATGGGATTGGTTCACGCAAAATGGGCAAAATACCCTTTACTGGCATTGGAGCCCCGATTATGCATGGTCGACCAATATGCAGGTGAATGGCTGGGATGAGGCGCTGATCACTTACGTGATGGCAGCATCGTCAATCACACACCCTATAACCAAAGCTGTATATGATAACGGCTGGGCAATGAACGGAGTCATGAAAAATGGGAATGCCTATTTTGGTGTGACCTTGCCTTTGGGTCCGGCAGAAGGTGGCCCGTTATTCTTTGCTCATTATTCATTCCTGGGGATTAATCCTAATGGGTTAAGTGACGCCTATGCAAGTTATGACGTGCAGAATAAAGCGCATGCCATGATCAACTATAACTATTGCGTGGCAAATCCTAAAGGTAATAGCGGCTACAGCGCCAATTGCTGGGGATTAACTGCCAGTGATATTGAAAATGGTTATACGGCAAGCTCACCAACCAATGATGTGGGGGTAATTGCGCCGACCGCGGCTATATCATCGTTACCTTATACACCAACGCAATCAATGGCGGCGCTCAGGTATTTTTATTACAAACTGGGTGATAAAATGTGGGGACAATATGGCTTTTATGATTCTTTCAATTTAAATGATGTTTGGTTTGCCAATTCAACCCTTGCCATAGACCAGGGGCCGATCATCGACATGATAGAAAATTACCGCAGCGGCTTGCTCTGGAACCTATTTATGAGCTGTCCCGAAGTAAAAACCGGAATGAAAAACCTTGGCTTTCAAAGCCCGAACTTATAAACTAAAAATTTTTAGCAGATGAAATCTTTTTTTATCGCAATTGTATTAAGCTCAGTCACGTTGTTGGGCTTCTCTCAGAATAAATCAAAACAAGCTGATGAGGGCATTAAGCCTGTCGGCATTATAAAAGGACTATCTGATAGTGCCCTATTGGATGTGGTGCAGCGGCAAACGTTCCGTTACTTCTGGGACTTCGGTCACCCGGTAAGTGGTCTGGCCCGTGAGCGGAGCAATAAGTCCTTTGATTATGGAGATGAAGTAGTAACCACCGGCGGCTCCGGTTTTGGGATTATGGCTTTGATTGTAGCCGATCACCGCAAATTTATCACCCATGAGCAGGCTGTAGACCGCATGCTGAAAATCGTGAACTTTCTAAATAAGGCTGACGAATTTCACGGCGCTTTCCCACACTGGATGAACGGCGAAACAGGCAAAGTAATTCGCTTCGGTCGCAAGGACGATGGAGGGGATATCGTAGAAACCTCCTATCTTTTTGAAGGACTGCTTTGCGCACGTCAATATTTTACAGGGAATAATTCTAAAGAAGAGCATATAAGAGATGTGATCAACTGGATGTGGGGCGAAATGGAATGGAGCTGGTATACACAAGGTGGGAGAGACAACCTGTACTGGCACTGGTCACCTAATAATGGCTGGGTGATGAACTTCCCCATCCGTGGGTTTAATGAGTGCCTGATCACCTATATCCTTGCTGAATCCGCCCAACGTTACCCGGTAAGCGCTGATATTTATTTCAGGGGTTGGGCGCAAAGCGATTTCTTTAAAAATGGGAAAACATTTTACGGCTTTAAGCTGCCTTTGGGTTTTGATTATGGCGGCCCGCTTTTCTTTTCTCAATATTCATTTATGGGACTTGATCCGCACGGCCTAAAAGACCAATATGCTGACTATTGGGAGCAGAATAAAAACCACACGTTAATCAATCACGCTTACTGTGTTGATAATCCAAAACATTATAAAGGCTATGGTGAAGATTGCTGGGGATTGACCGCGAGTGATAATTATGAAGGCTACAATGCCCATTCACCAACAAATGATTTAGGGGTGATCACACCAACCGCAGCCTTATCAGCATTTCCATATACACCGGAGTATTCAATGAAAGCATTACGTCATTTCTACTATGACCTTGGCGATAAGATTTGGGGCGAATATGGCTTTGTAGATGCCTTCAGCGAATCGCATAACTGGTATGCCAAATCATACCTGGCTATCGACCAGGGGCCGGAGATAGTGATGATCGAGAATTACCGCAGCGGTTTGCTATGGAAATTATTCATGAGCTGTCCTGAAGTGCAGCATGGATTAAAGAAAATTGGATTTCAAAGTCCTGCATTTGCAAAGAATTGATTAATCACTTTCTCTGTGACCTTCGTGTTCTTTCTTTGTGATCTCTGTGGTAAAATATCTTAACCACAAAGTGCACTGAGATTTTCACAAAGAGTCACGGAGTGGATTTTTAAAGAAAAGATGTTAATTTACGCCGAGATTGTATTTTAACACTTATGAAAACATTGAAAATATTTTTAACCGGAATGCTGGGCCTTTGCCTGGCATTTCCTGTTTTTGCCCAGTCGACTGACGCATCGAGATTTGATCGTGGCAGCTATATTAATAAAGGTGACACGATACCCTATCGGTTCATTTTCCCGCAAAATTTTAATCCTTCCAAAAAGTATGCAATGATCATCGTGCTGCATGGAGCAGGTGAACGTGGTAACAACAACGAGTCTCAGTTGAAATATGGCACGCAATTATTTTTGAATGATACCATCCGTGCAAAATACCCGGCAATAGTGATCTTCCCGCAATGCCCTGCTAACAGTTTCTGGAGTAATGTGAAAATGGGAAATGATGCCTCTGGAAAAATGACCTGGACTTTTGTTCAGGGTGGTGACCCAACCACAGCCATGACGGGTTTACTGGGATTGATCGACCAATGGCTGGATAAACCCTTTGTAGACAAGCATCATGTGTATGTAGGCGGCCTGTCAATGGGCGGTATGGGTACATTTGAATTGCTGAGACGCAAACCTGAATGGTTCGCTGCTGCATTCTCCATTTGCGGTGGCGATAATACGCTGAATGCAAAGGTTTATGCTAAGAAAGTTCCGATGTGGATATTCCACGGTCAAAAAGATAGCGTAGTGCCATTTGATCACTCATCCATCATGGTAGCAGCCATCAAAGCCGAAGGCGGTGACCCAAAATTTACGGTTTACCCTAATGATGACCACAATAGCTGGGATGATGCGTTTAAAGAACCGCAGCTAATTCCTTGGCTGTTTGCGCATAAGAAGTAGAGCTGTAATGAAAACACGTCATCCCGAACTTGTTTCGGGAACCCACAGGACATTCACGCTTGCTTAGTCTGCGATCTGCATGTGGCAGACTTATTTATCGCAGACTTTAATGATGGGGTGCTGAAACAAGTTCAGCATGACGTCTTTTTTTATTCTTCCTCTTTCGATTCGTCTTTTTGTTCTGAAGACGGATCAACAGATTTTGTAACACCCGCCTTAAACCGTGGTTTAAAACCAAGCGAGGCAGGTTTTTCTTCCTCCACAGGTTTCTCTGGTTCCCGCTTGGGTTCTTCTATGTTTTCGGTAGGCTCAACTGATGCGGCAGGTTTTGTAACTCCAGCCTTGAAGCGTGGTTTAAATCCAACAGGTGCTGAAGCTGGTTTTTCACTTTCAGCAGGTTTTTCCGGTTCGGGTGTCGACTCAGTATTTTCAACAGGCTCAGCGGGTTTAGTAACGCCTGCTTTAAATCTAGGCTTAAATCCAACAGGTGCTGCGGGTTTTTCTGCTTCTTCAGATTTTTCAACCTCAGGTTTTGGCTCGGATGCAGGTGTTGTTTCAGCAGGTTTGGTTGCTCCTGCTTTAAATCGTGGAGTAAAGCCCACTTTAGGGGCTGGTTGTGCCGGTTTTTCAGTTAAAGTTTCGGTGACAGTTTGCTCGGCTAAAGTGTTTTCAATGACTATTTTCTCCACCTTGGGTTCCGGCGGTGCAGGGAAGCGCAGCCTGAGCTTATTAAACCAGTATTTCTTAGTATGGTCGAAGCTTTTTTCGCCCATTTGTTCAAAGTGAATTTTAAATTCAGAAAAAAGCCCCGGCTCGCCCTGTTCTAGTGCAACCAGGCTGATCTTTTTCTTCTTAAAAAATTCTTCGAACGTCATTATATAGATTTGAGATGTGAGATATGAGATTTGAGACGTTTGCCCTCACTCATGCCTTCTATCTAATATTTAACATCAACATCTAAATCAAGTTGATTAAAATGTATCCCCTTATCTGTCAGCTTCCAATCCTCACGCTGCTCATCAGTCGCATTCATCAGCTTTGGAAAAAACTCCAGCGGAAAAACTTCCGACTTGCCATCTTCCTTTTCAACAAAAAGCAAGCCATTGCTAAAGGTCACTTTAACTTTCTTCTCCTGCCTGCGTGATGTGAAAAGGGGCATGGGTCAAATTCTAAAATCTAAATCCTAAACTCTAAGAGTAAGGCAACTAATCTCTAATCACTGATTAACTAATCTCTATTCAGCCATATTATGATAAACCGCCTGAACATCATCGTCCTCTTCCAGTTTATCTATCAGTTTCATTACATCTGCAACCTGCTCTTCGTTTACTTCGTGGAAGGATTGAGGGATGCGCTCCAGCTTAGCTGATTTGGTTTCAATACCAATCCCTTCCAATGTCTTCTGCATTTTACCGAAATCTTCAAAAGCGGTATGGATAACGGCAATATCATTACCTTCTTCGTCGGCCTCAATAAACAGTTCTTCTAAACCTGCGTCGATCAATTCAAACTCCAGTTCTTCCAGGTCGCGATCGCCGGGAACAAAAGTGAATACCGATTTGCGGGTGAATATAAAATCCAATGATCCTGTTTTACCCAATGTTCCGCCTACTTTGGTGAAGTAACTGCGCACGTTGGCAACGGTACGGTTAATATTATCTGTGGCAGTTTCAACCAAAATAGCTACGCCGTGCGGCGCGTATCCTTCGTATACAATTTCTTCGTAATCTTTTTCGTCGCGACTGGTGGCTCTTTTTATAGCTGCTTCCACACGGTCTTTAGGCATGTTTACTGCTTTGGCATTTTGCACGGCAGTGCGTAGGCGCGAGTTGGTGTTCGGATCGCCGCCGCCGGCTTTAACCGCCATTACAATTTCCTTACCAAGGCGTGTAAACTGCACCGCCATCTTCGACCAGCGCTTTAGCTTTCTTTCTTTGCGGAATTCAAATGCTCTTCCCATTTTTCTTTAATAGTCAATAGTCCATGGCCGATATTCCATGGATTCAGCGAATATAGTACTTGTTTCTTTATTTAACCGAATAAAAGCCTTTTAGCTTTATCCTTTCTGCTTTAAGCTAATATGACGCTTTTCAAATTCTTCAGCATATCCTCCGTCATCGCCCTCAGATCATACTCCAGTTTCCAGCCCCAGTCTTTTTGAGCGTAGCTGTCATCAATCGATTTCGGCCAACTATCAGCAATAGCTTGTCGCGGATCACTTTCAGCATAGCTGATTTCGAAATCAGGCATGAATTTTTTGATCTCATCAGCCAGTTGGGTAGGGGTAAAGCTGATGCCGGCAAGGTTATATGATGAACGGATAGTAACTTGTTCAGCGGGCGCATCCATCAGTGTGATAGTCGCGCGGATAGCATCATCCATATACATCATGGGCAAAGCAGTATTAGCTGATAAGAAACTTTGGTAGCTGCCGTTCTTTAATGCTTCATGAAATATATGCACGGCATAATCGGTAGTGCCACCGCCCGGGTTTGCCCGCCAGCCGATCAGGCCCGGATAACGGAGGCTGCGTACATCCAATCCATGTTTCTCGTAATAATATTCACACCAGCGCTCACCGGCCAGTTTGCTGAAACCATAAACGGTGTTAGGATCCATCACACAATACTGCGGTGTGTTTTCCTGCGGCGAATGTGGTCCGAAAACAGCTATCGAACTTGGCCAGAATACTTTTTTAACGCCAAACTCTACCGCGTAATCCAGTATCTGGATCAGGCCGGTCATGTTCAGGTCCCAGGCCATTTTGGGTTTTTGTTCGCCAACGGCGGATAGAATGGCCGCCAGCAAATACACTTGTGTGGGCTGATGTTTGGTAAAAATGTGATGCAGATTGTCCTTGTCCAGCACGTTCACAAACTCGAACGGGCCGCTGTGACGGATAACATAGGTAGGGCTGTTGATATCGGATGCGATTACTTGTTCGGCGCCATATTTATCGCGCAATGCGGTGACCAGTTCTGTCCCAATCTGGCCATTAGCGCCGATCACTAAAATCTTTTCGCTCATGAAGTTAATTATTGATGCGCAAAGGTAGATTTTTTTGCCTGAACCCAAATCCGCAGATTTTAGTTATTTGAAGATTTTTAAATTATCAGCGATGTTTTTACAATTAATTAAATATCAGCTTCATTTTAACCCAATAAATTAAGATTCAAATAATTCCAAATCAATAATGCACAATTAGCGCAGAATAATTCGGATATTTGGGGTTCATTTATTAATAAACAATTTTAAAAAACAATGAAAGTCGCAGTAGTAGGTGCCACAGGATTGGTGGGCACTAAAATGTTGCAGGTTCTGGCAGAACGCAACTTCCCGGTAACAGAGTTAATCCCCGCAGCTTCAGAAAAGAGTGTTGGTAAAGAAGTAACATTCAAGGGTAAGCAGTATAAGGTGGTTTCTGTTGAGGATGCGATAAAACAGAAGCCCGACCTGGCTTTATTTTCAGCCGGCGGGAGCACTTCATTGGCCCAGGCACCTTTGTTTGCCGAAGCAGGTACAACCGTTGTAGATAATTCATCAGCATGGCGCATGGACCCTACCAAGAAGCTGGTAGTGCCCGAAGTAAATGCCAACGTATTGACAGCAGAAGATAAGATCATTGCAAACCCTAACTGTTCAACCATACAAATGGTGGTTGCGCTGAAACCGTTGCATGATAAATATAAAGTGAAAAGAATTGTGGTTTCTACCTACCAGTCGGTAACCGGTACAGGCGTTAAAGCCGTTGACCAGTTATTCAACGAGCGTAAAGGTGTTACCGATGGTCCAAGGGCTTATACTTACCCTATCGACCTGAATGTGATCCCTCATATCGACGTGTTCACCGAAAACGGTTACACTAAAGAGGAAATGAAGATGATCAAAGAAACCCGCAAGATCATGGGTGACGACAGTATCCGTGTTACGGCTACTACCGTTCGTATCCCGGTTATTGGCGGTCACTCAGAGTCGGTGAACATCGAGTTTGAAAACGATTTCGATTTGGACGAAGTTCGTGACCTGTTGTCAAAATCTCCGGGCGTGGTAGTGGTTGACGACGTTGCCAACCTGAAATACCCGATGCCGCTTGATGCACACGAAAAAGACGAAGTATTTGTAGGCCGCATCCGTCGCGACGAAAGCAACCCGAATACTTTGAACTGCTGGATCGTGTCAGACAACCTGCGTAAAGGCGCTGCTACTAATGCGGTACAGATTGCTGAATACTTAATGGCAAATCACCTGATCGGTAACGCAGTAGAAGCGTAATTTAGCATACTTACTCAATCAACTATAAGCAGGGATAATCGAAAGATTATCCCTATTTTTATTGGATGAAATACCTGAGCCTGCTTTTAACTTCTTTCGGTTTTTTAACAACATCATCGCTTTTCGCGCAAACTCCTCATCAGATTGAAAACGATCTCTTAAAATCGTTTAAGAGAATTGATTATTGGGAGGACTATCGCAATTCCAATAAAGAAAATGTGGATAAGTCGGAGCGAGGCAACGATTCCCTGAATAAAGCGTGCGATACTTTTGCAGAAAAATTGAAGTTTTATACCTCGAATTATCCTTTTACTATCAACCAGGAGTTTTCTTCAATAGCGCAAAAGCGGAATAATGTAACCAAGAACAGAGTCAATATATTAACATCAACAGACGGCTTATTTAGGATTTACTCATGGGATACACGATCTGATGGTACGATGTATTCTTTTTCAGATGTGATTCAATATAAAATAGGGGAAAAAACTAAATCAAGTTTAATATCAGAGTCGGATTCAGGGCAATGGAAATATGTTTATTACTATTCTGATTTATATACGTTGAATGCAAACAACAAAACTTATTATTTGGCTATTTATAACGGTGCTTATACTCATGTTGAAGCTGGACAAGGAATACAAATATTTGCGATAGAAAATGGGAAACTGAACGATGATATAAAACTTATCAAAACTGGTTCTGGATTGCACAGTCAGTTGTACTATGAATATTTATTTGATGGTGGGAAGAACGACGATATAAAGTATGACCCTGTTCAAAAGACGATATCTTTACCCGTAGTTGTTTCTAAAGGGCGGGTAACAAATAAACGTATCACCTACAAATTCACCGGCCAATATTTCGAACGCGTAAAAAATTAAAACCCCTTGTAAGTTTTCCGACATAATTTCGACTAAGCAAACAACTGCTTAGAAAAATCATGTCAAAAAATTATCAGCAACTGGCGCCATTGGCTTTGCGTTTGGTTATCGGTTATGGATCAATGGCTCATGGCTGGGCCAAGTTAAGTCGTGGGGTAGGCGGGTTCGAAAAGCTATTAATGTTCCTTCATGTTCCATTCCCACACTTGATGGCGTGGGTAGTGCCATTGACAGAGTTAATATGCGGCTTCGCTATTCTAGTGGGTCTATTTATCAGAGTTACAGCTATTCCAATGATCTTTGTGATGCTGACCGCAATGTTCACGGTTCACCTTAAATATGGATTCAGCGCAATAAAGACGATAGGCTTGTCCGCGGACGGCCCTTTATTCGGTCCACCGGGATATGAGGTTGATCTATTATATATTGCAGGTTTGATAACGCTGATTATAATCGGATCGGGGGCTTTTTCATTGGATGTCTTGATCTCAAAGAAAAGTAAAGAGAGGACGAATTAGCAAAAAAATAGGCAGTCTGCAATATTCTGCAAACTGCCCACTAATAACTGCAAACTGAACCTATCTCCAGCTTTTATATTGATTGATCAATCCATTAGTAGATGAATCGTGGCTGCTGATCTCGTCATTAGTCCTTAATTCAGGAAGAATTTTTCCCGCTAATTGCTTGCCAAGCTCAACACCCCACTGATCAAAGCTGTAGATGTTCCAGATAATGCCCTGAACAAATATCTTGTGCTCATACATGGCGATCAATGAACCCAATGTACGCGGCGTGATCTTCTTCACTAAAATAGAATTGGTTGGACGATTGCCGTCAAATTCTTTAAACGGAGCCAGTTTTTCTATTTCGGCATCTGATTTGCCTGCCGCTTTTAATTCTGCTACTACTTCCTCGCGGGTTTTGCCGTTCATTAAAGCTTCGGTTTGAGCAAAGAAGTTAGACAATAACATCTGGTGATGCTCGCCCAGCGGATTGTGTGAAATTGCTGGCGCGATAAAATCGCATGGGATCAATTTGGTTCCCTGGTGAATCAGCTGATAAAATGCATGCTGGCCGTTAGTGCCCGGTTCACCCCAAATGATCGGCCCGGTAGAATAATCTACAGTATTGCCGTTGCGGTCAACATGTTTGCCGTTACTTTCCATGTCTCCCTGCTGGAAATAAGCCGCAAAGCGGTGCATGTATTGATCGTAAGGCAGGATAGCTTCGGTTTCAGATTCGAAGAAATTGTTATACCAGATACCAACTAAAGCTAATATCACAGGCAGGTTTTGCTCCAGTTCGGTATTTTTAAAATGCTGGTCCATCTGGTGTGCGCCGGTAAGCAGTTCGGTAAAGTTCTCAAAACCGATGCTTAAAGAAATCGATAAACCGATTGCGCTCCATAACGAATAACGACCACCCACCCAATCCCAAAACTCGAACATATTCTTGGTGTCGATACCAAATTTTTCGACTGCCTGCGCATTAGTTGATAGGGCAGCGAAATGTTTAGCAACGTCGCCATCTTTACCGCCGCCGGCAATAAACCAGTCGCGGGCGCTGTGGGCATTTGCCATAGTTTCCTGTGTGGTGAATGTTTTTGAAGCGATCAGGAATAAAGTGGTTTCCGGGTTAAGCGGTTTCAGCGCTTCAACTATATGTGTTGCATCCACGTTGGATACAAAGTGCATCTTCAAATGATTTTTATATGGACGCAAAGCCTCGGTTACCATTACGGGACCAAGGTCTGAGCCGCCGATGCCGATATTTACTACATCGGTAATGGCTTTGCCGGTGTATCCTTTCCACGAGCCGGAGATGATCGCCTCGCTGAAGTTTTTCATCTGATCGAGCACGCGGTTTACGTCCTGCATCACGTCTTGTCCATCGACATAGATTGGACTGTTGCTCCTGTTTCTCAGGGCGATATGCAGCACCGGGCGGTTCTCTGTCACGTTGATCCTGTCGCCCGAAAACATAGCTTCGGCTGCATCTTTTACCCTACATTCTTTTGCCAACTGTATCAATAAAGCAACGGTCTCGTCGTCGATACGGTTCTTGGAGAAGTCGAGCAGGATGTCGTTAAATTTTAATGAAAACTTCTCAAATCTTTCGCTATCAGCTTTAAAAAGGTCTTTTAGGCTCTTTGAAGTGATGTCAATGTAATGGTCGGCTAAGTATTTATAAGCCTGGGTCGTGGTGAAATCAATATTTGGCAGCATGTTTGAATGGTTTTAGACAAAAATAGAATTAAAAATTCAGGTGAATGACAATAAATTTTAGTGTTTTTTCGATGGCCTCGAAACTGAAATTTGTGTCGTGTCTACACCTGTTTTCGGTGTCAAAAACACACCTCTTTTGGGTGTTAAAACAACACACCCTACATAGTGTTTAATGTACACTGAAAAATTGTGAAAATCTTAAAATATTTTGACAATTCTTTTGATTTTATAAAAATTTAAGTCATACCTTTGTGGTGTTGATAAATAAAAAAGCTATTTGTCATCAAAATGTTAATCTGCTAATTGAGGGAATTTTTTATGTTTGAGAGACTCTTTTTGATAGTGAAAAATAACGCCGGGACGGCTGTTATTGACAATCCGGAAATACTAGAAAAAGACCGTGAAGCCGTAATCAACGATGCTTCAAGTTCTATTATCGAGGTTTTTAAAGGACAGATGGAATCGGGTAAGTTAAAAGACCTTGTAAAATATTTCCAATACCCGGAAATATATAAGAGTCCGCTGACCACAAGTGTGATCAACAAGTTCGCTAACAAGCTGAACCGATATTACAATATCAGTCCTGCTTCGGCGTTAAATATTTCTAAAGCATTAATCCCGCCGGTGATGCTTGAGTTGATCGAGCAAACCAAAGGCGAAAAGAATAAGGAATTTACTTTAACTACTTTCCTTACGAAATTAAATGGCAACCGCGCCGACCTGACCACCCTGTTAGACAGGCTGATGGTTGGATAAAGATACACTACCTATAAAAGCACGTTCAGAGGGGCTGTATTAATTTACAACCCCTTTGACGTTTTTTAGGGCAGCCTTCGGCGTTGGAAGGTTGTAAAGTTGAAAAGTTGTAAGGTTGAAAAGTTGCTTTTCATCTTGAATCATCTGCACATCTACTCATCTGCACATTTGCACATCAATCAACGCATCTGCACATCAAAAATCTGCACATTAAACTTATATTTGCGCCATGACTAAAGAACAGATCCAGGACTTGAGGGATAGAATAACTTCCCTGAGGAGGCATCTTTGACATCGATAACAAACTCGATGCACTACAAAAAGAACAGGAAATAACCGTTGGGCCCAATTTCTGGGATAGCCCTAAGGAAGCCGAAAAGGTTCTGGCTTCTATCAAAACCAAAAAAGTTTGGACAGACGCTTTTCAGCAGGTAGAATCAACTGTTGAAGATACCGGCGTGTTATTTGAATTTTACCAGGCAGGCGACGCTTCGGAAGCGGAAATGCTGGAGCAGTTTGATACAGCGACGACTGCTGTTGAAGAACTGGAATTCAAAAATATGCTGTCGGCTGAAGAAGATCAGCTGAATGCCGTATTGCAGATCACGGCAGGCGCCGGTGGTACCGAAAGCTGCGACTGGGCCGGCATGCTGATGCGTATGTACATTATGTGGGGCGAAAAGAACGGCTATAAAGTTACCGAGCAGGACTTCCAGGAAGGCGATGTGGCTGGAGTGAAGACAGTTACTTTACAATTCGAGGGTGATTTTGCTTACGGATATCTGAAAGGGGAGAACGGCGTACACCGTTTAGTACGTATATCACCGTTTGATGCGAATGCCAAGCGCCATACCTCGTTTGCCTCAGTTTATGTTTATCCGTTAGTAGATGATACAATCGAGATCGAGATCAACCCGGCAGATGTTGAGTTTGAGACTTTCCGTTCGGGAGGTGCAGGTGGGCAAAACGTAAACAAGGTGGAAACCGCCGTTCGTTTGTATCACAAACCATCGGGTATTATTATCAAAAACCAGGAGTCGCGCTCACAATTGCAAAACAAGGATAATGCGATGCGCTTACTAAAATCGCAATTGTACGAGATCGAGATGCGGAAACGCCAGGAGACTACTAATGCGATAGAAGGCAGCAAGAAGAAAATTGAATGGGGCTCACAAATCAGGAACTATGTTTTGCATCCATATAAACTGGTAAAAGATTTGCGTACTGATCACGAAACATCCAATGCGCAAGCAGTATTAGATGGCGATCTGAACGATTTCCTGAAAGCTTATTTGATGGAATTTGGCGGTTCAAAATAGTTGGCTATATTTGGTTATTACCGATTAACCGTCAACTATACATTAACCATGCTAAAAAACATCTGCTTATTGTTCGGCGCAGCTATGCTATTTTCTTCAAGTTCTAACGCACAGGAAAAACCAATTCCGCTTTATCCTAATGGCGTGCCCAATTCAAAAAAGGCACCGGCTACTTATTTTGAGAAAAGGGAAGGGTATAGTATTAGCCAGGTAACGGACCCGACGATCACGCCATACTTTCCGGAAAAGGGCAAGGCTAACGGTACTGCAGTTATCGTATTTCCCGGCGGTGGTTATATCAATTTAACGATTACTTACGAAGGGGAAGACATTGCCAGGGAGTTCAACAAAATTGGTGTCACGGCTTTTGTCGTAAAATACCGTTTGCCGAGTGACGAAATCATGGTTGATAAAACCATTGGACCGTTACAGGATGCACAAAGGTCAATACAAATAGTACGTGAGCGGGCCGCCGAATGGGGCATAAAGCCTGATAAAATTGGTATTATCGGCTTTTCGGCAGGTGGACATTTGGCATCGACACTGGCGACACATTTTAAGAAAGAGGTAATACCTAATAAAAAAAATATCAGCCTGCGACCTGATTTTGCGATGCTCATTTACCCGGTTATAACCTTCGGGCCATTTGCGCATGCAGGTTCACGCAAAAACCTGATCGGTAACAACCCGTCGCAGGAACTAATTGATCTATACTCCAATGAAAAGCAAATAGACGCGGATACACCGCCATGCTTTTTGGTACACGCAGAAAATGACGACGCTGTACCCGTTCAAAATGCCTTATTGTTTTATGATGGTTTAATAAACAATAAAGTAAAGGCCGAGATGCACCTTTTCCAGGAAGGCGGTCACGGTTTTGGTATGACTAACCCTAAAAACAAAGGGAAATGGTTTGAGTGGGGCGCGAATTGGATGGCAGAAAATGGCTTTTGATTAGGGATTACACCGATTATAAAGTGAGATTACACAGATTAACCGGTCACTGATCACAGGTTAACAGATCACTGATTAACTATCTCCAACAACTCATTCAACTCCGCCACCTTATCCGTCGATCCCAAATTCTCGTAAGCACTGATCAGGTTACGCAATATGCGGCGTACGATATCTGCATTTGAGCAAGGCTCATAAAATTGCTTTTCCGCTTTCAGGTTCAATTGCTTCAGGAACATATCCACATCCCGCCGACCGAAGATAAATCCCTTGTTAAAGGCATTAATATAAAATAAAACCCCGCCTTCAAATTCGCTTTCTCTCGTTTCATCCACATAAGCCAGGATAAAGTGTTGCGGCAGGTTGACGCCATAAACTGGTATATCCAGCTTTTGAGCGATAATGGAATAAATAATAGCTAATGATATCTGGTTGCCCTTCTTTGTTTCCAAAACCTGGTTCAGGTAACTATTTTGCGGATCCTGGTGATTGGATGTATTGCCGCTAAAGCCATGTATGTTGTAAAAAACATGGTTGATGAGCTTCACCTGCTCCGCTGGACTGCTGTCATAGATCATCTGCAGCCAGATATCGCGCTTGATTGCCTCGATCTGGTTGATCACTTTTTGTTCATCCAGGTCAGGGTATTGGTATTTGTTGATGATCAGCGCACCTTGCAGTAAGTCGAAAGCGCCGCCATGATACCATAATTTCAGTTCGTCTTTTACCAGTCTGAATTGTATCTCGTGCACCAGGTTGGCAATGCGTTCCTGTTGTATTGGGTCGAAAGCCTGCTCCCATGCCGACTCAAGGTATTCGATCACCTCGCCGCCGTAGGAAAGAATTTTATCGTGGATATGCTCATATATTTCCCGGTCGGGGTCGTCAAGCAGTTTTATCAGGGAATTGATCTCTTTAGGGTCTATCATATTTCTATGTAAGCTAAAATACTAAACCTTTGTCTATTTTTACGGCCATGTTAAATTTTAGGTTCGCGAAGGACTACCTGCTGCATCGCTTGAGGGGTAATAACAGGCACGGAACACATTCGCCTTTTGTTTACAGGCTGTTAGATGAGGTTATTTACGATTATAAACGCAAAGATATTTATAATGATATAGAAGGCATTCGTACGCAACTGCTTTCTGACACCAGGATGATAACTGTAACTGATCTGGGTGCAGGATCGCTAGTCAATAATAATAAGCAGAAGAAAATAAGCGAGATCGCCAAAAATGCTCTAAAACCACCCAAACTGGCCCAATTGCTTTATCGTCTGGTAAAAGATCAGCAACCAAAAAACATGATCGAGCTGGGAACTTGCCTTGGCACGACCTCTTTATATTTAAAAAGCGCTGCACCTGAAGCCGAATTGTATACATTGGAAGGCTGCCCTCAAACTGCAAATGCTGCAAAAGAGGTTTTTGAGAAATCTAACATTCATGGAATAAAGCAGGTAATCGGAAACTTCGATGATACATTAAAAGAAGTGATCGACAATTTAGATCAACTTGATTTCGTTTTTGTAGATGGTAATCACCAAAAAGATGCAACGCTGAAATATTTTGATTGGTGCCTGCCCAAAGTGCACGAAAATACCTTACTGATATTCGACGACATTTACTGGAGCGAAGGCATGAAAGAAGCCTGGGCGCAAATAAAAGCGCATCCGCAGGTTACTGTGACTGTTGATCTTTTCTGGATAGGGTTGGTGTACTTTAAAAAAGGGCAGGTGAAAGAGGATTTTATTGTGAAGATTTGAGGATGTGCAGATGTGCGAATATGCAGATGTGCAAATGATAAAAAAGAAATAAAGTTAAAGCCATCTGCACATCTACTAATCTGCACATTTGCACATCAAAACGCTTGTCCCAATCCGATATAAAACCCGCTCTGCCTTGCCTCACCGGCCACCTTTTCACCAATACCATAATCAGCACGAATGCTGAGCCCTTTTTCGGTATCAAAGAAATAACGGACACCACCTCCATAATTTGGTTTTAAGGTATTAATAGAGAAATCACCATGCGCCACTTCGCCGGTTCCTAAGAAACCTACGATGCCAATACGGTTGCAGATGCGATAGCGCAGCTCGGTTTGCCCGGCAATAAAGTTGCGGTCGCGGTAACGGCCGTTGTAATAACCGCGCATCATCTCGTCACTGCCTAGTTCCGGAAGCAGATAGAAGGGTGATTGTCCCCCAGTAAGGCTTTGTTCCTGTATGTCTACTGCCAGAATAAACTTTTTGCTCAATTTGAAAAATTGAGAATATTCTATATTCAAAAACCCGCCCACGTAATTATTGTTGCTTAAAATGCCATGCATGAGGTTATAATAAGCGGTGATGATAGTGCCTTTAGTAGTATAGGTATTATTGTCGCGTGTATCGAATATCAAACTTGGTCCGATAAATACACTTGCACCTCCTGATCTGTCCTGAACTTGCGGATCAGTCTCAAAAAACGAACTCGCCGGATCAGCATTGGCATATTTGTAATTAAATCCTCCCGCGACTATACCGGCGTACAATTGCTTGGTGATCAATTTCTCAGCATCCAGGTTGAATTTAAAACGTTTTTCATCCACCAGTTCGCCATCAGCTTTACGGGTATTGTTGCCAATACCATAAAAGTTAAAGGGGAAATGAATATAGCTAATAGCAGAATATACATGCCATTCATTCGCTGGTGAAAAATAAGTAGTACTTAAACTGAAACGGCTTTGACCTTTTGTGGTAACCGTAGCGTATCCATATATATTGGAGACTTTAGTAAAGCTTTTTCGGCTGGTATCGCTGTAGTAGGAGTATAGGCCCGCTCCGCCAATTTCTACACCGGTTTCAGGGGCAGAACTCAATACCGGCAACACAACAAAGCTGCTATGCTTGGTGCTGTCGTTATCAAAATACATCTTATTGATAAACTTGGGCAGCCATTTTATCTGGGCGTTTGCGTGAAATACGCTAAGTAAAAAAATAAGTACGGTAAATAGTTTTTTCATAGGCTGCAACGGCGCGAAGATAAAACTCAAATTCGGCATAGTTGTTTACCCCGAAAGGTAATTTTGAAATTTAACAACCAGATTAAACAAAATATCTAATTTTGCGCCCACACATTACAGCTGAAACATGAGTAACACACGAGGACCAATCTCTCAGTTTATTGAAAAAAATTACCTGCACTTTAATGCTGCCGCATTAATGGACGCAGCCAAAGGATATGAAACCCATTTGGCCGAAGGCGGCAAAATGATGGTGACACTGGCAGGCGCAATGAGCACTGCCGAATTAGGTATCTCTCTTGCCGAAATGATCCGCCAGGATAAAATTGCTATTATTTCGTGCACCGGCGCTAACCTGGAAGAAGATATCATGAACCTGGTGGCCCACTCACACTACAAACGCGTTCCGAATTACCGCGACCTTAGTCCGCAGGACGAATGGGATCTGTTAGAAAACCACTACAACCGCGTAACCGATACCTGTATCCCCGAAGAAGAAGCTTTCCGCCGTTTGCAAAAACATATTCATAAAATATGGAAAGATGCTGATGACAAGGGTGAGCGTTACTTCCCGCATGAGTTCATGTACAAAATTTTACTGAACGGCGAACTGGAGCAATACTATGAGATCGACCCGAAAAACTCATGGATGCTGGCAGCTGCCGAAAAGAACCTGCCGATAGTTGTACCAGGATGGGAAGACTCAACCATGGGCAACATCTTCGCTTCATACGTGATCAAGGGGCAGATAAAATCTACTACCATGAAGAGCGGTATCGAGTATATGGCATGGCTGGCCGACTGGTATGTTAAAAACTCAGAAGGTAAAGGAATAGGCTTTTTCCAGATAGGCGGTGGTATCGCGGGCGACTTCCCGATATGTGTTGTGCCGATGCTTTACCAGGATATGGAAATGGAAAATATCCCGTTCTGGAGCTATTTCTGCCAGATATCTGATTCAACCACTTCATACGGGTCATACTCGGGGGCAGTGCCTAACGAGAAGATAACCTGGGGTAAGCTGGATATCAATACACCTAAGTTTATAGTCGAATCTGATGCAACCATAGTTGCTCCGCTTATTTTTGCCTGGATATTAAAACAATAATTTTATTATAAAAAAAAGGTAATATTGTATTAACAAACCTAGTTGATTTCACATAAGTAAAAACAGCCAAATTTCAATCTAAAACCTAATTTTCTCATTTATTTAGAACGATTATAAATTAGATATTACTGTCATTAATTTGTCAGCCATACTGTAATAAATTTTACTTTTGTGCCTGAAAAAGCGGGTTAAAACACACTTGATTTGTCTATTTTCATATATTAACTACAAAACTATTTAGCACAAATACGCTTTATGAGAAGTATCTCATTGATTTTAAAACAATTTTCAAGACAAGTTATCTTAATAGCAGGTCTTGCTATTTGTGGACTCACAGCCTATGCCCAGGGAGATGCTTCTAAAGGCGAGGCCATCTTTAAAGCCAAATGTACAGCCTGCCATAAATTGGATCAACGAGTAATTGGTCCGGCTCTTGGTCCTACACTGGAAGCTGAAACTGATGACAAGTGGCTCACCAAATGGATCCAGAACAACCAGGCGTTGATCGCGGCTAAAGACCCTAAAGCTCTTAAGATCTACAATGAGTTCAACGGGGCTGCCATGACTGTTTTCGGCGACCTGTCTGACGGTGATGTTGCAAACGTTATTGCTTATGTACGTACCGAGTACAAAAAAGAAAAAGAAGCTACTCCTGCCGCCGGCGCTGCTGCCGCACAGGAAACAGGTCCAAGCAACATTGTTGTTTTTGGTCTGATCGGTGTGATCATCATTGCCTTCATTGTAATCCTGGTATTAAACAAGGTAATCAGCACTTTAGAGCGTTTGGTTGCTAACAGGCCGGCACTTGCTCCTGAGGAAGTTGCTGCTGAAGAGGAAGCAGGTCCTTCCAAAGGACTCTTGTTAGCGAAAATGCTTATCAAGAATAAGAAATTCGTATTCTTTGTGTTACTATGTGGAACGATATTCTGCAGCAGCTGGACATGGGTTATTTTGTGGAACACCAACGTTCACACAGGTTATCAACCGGTTCAACCTATTAAATTTCCACACGATCTGCACGCTGGTGTAATGCAGATCAACTGTCAGTATTGCCACTCCGGTGCATACAAATCTAAAAACGCAACCATCCCTTCATTAAATATATGTATGAATTGCCACAAGGTAATTACTACAAGAATGGGAGCCAAAGAGCCATCTGCTGAGATCGCTAAGATCTATGATGCATTGGGTTACGATCCGGCTACTCAGAAATACGATAGCACCAAGATGCATCCTATCCAGTGGGTACGCGTTCACAACCTGCCTGATTTGGCTTACTTCAACCACTCACAGCATGTGAAAGTACAGGGCCTGAAATGCCAGACTTGCCACGGCCCGGTTGAAACCATGAAAGAAGTTTATCAATACTCACCGGTTACTATGAAATGGTGCATCCAGTGCCACAAACGTACTGAGATCAACATCAAAGGCAACGCTTACTACGAAAAGATGGAGCAGGTTCACGAGCTGATCAGAAAAGGCGGTAAAGTAACTGAGGCCATGATGGGCGGTATAGAGTGCGGCAAGTGCCACTATTAATAAATAATTTGAGAAACATTACAGTTTATATAGCTTAAATGGACAGCAATAAAAAATACTGGAAAGGTTTAGAAGAACTAAACAGCGACCCGGAATTTGTTGAGAAAAATAAACACGAATTTGCCGAGCCTATTCCGATCGAGGACGTTCTGAGCAGCGGTGGTTTGTCAAGCAAAACCCCACGCCGCGACTTTTTAAAGGCACTTGGATTTGGTGTTGGTGCAGTTACGCTGGCAGCTTGTCAGAAAGTTCCCGTACACAAATCTATCCCTTACTTAATTAAACCAGAGGAAGTAACCCCGGGTGTACCTAACTACTATGTTTCTTCTTATGAAGGTCATGCTATTTTGGTTAAAACCCGTGAAGGTCGCCCTATCAAGGTTGAAGGTAACCCGAACGACCTGCTGTCAAAAGGTGGTTTGAACGCGCAGGCACAAGCTTCAGTATTGGACCTGTATGATTACAATCGCTTAAAGAACCCAATCCGCGGCGGCAATGATACAACCTGGGATCAGCTGGATGGTTTCGTAAAAAATGAATTAGCTGCTGTTAAAGCAGGCGGTAAAAAGATCAGGATCGTATCGTCAACTATTCACAGCCCTTCTACTCTGGCTGTAATTGCTGATTTTATCGGTGCTTATCCGAATACCAAACACGTTACTTATGATGCGGTATCTTATACCGGTATCATCCAGGCTAACCAAAACAGCTTTGGTAAAGCGGTAGTTCCTCACTACAATTTTGATAAAGCTGACGTGATCGTAAGTTTCGGAGCTGACTTTTTAGCTACATGGATCTCACCTGTTGAGTACCAGGGCCAATATGTTCAGAACCGTAATAACAAATCACTGGAGAATAAAAAGATGTCGCGTCATATCCAGTTTGAATCTGGAATGAGCAACACCGGTTCAAATGCTGATACCCGTATCCTGATCAAACCATCAGAACAAGGTATTGCACTGGTAAACCTGTACAATGAAATAGCAGGAACTACTTTACCGGGAACAAAAGCATTAGGAAATACTAACGCTGCCAAAGCAATCAAACTAGCTGCTGCTGAATTGAAAGCTGCAAAAGGCAAAGCTTTGGTAGTATGCGGATCAAATGATGTAGCTACTCAGGTGTTGGTGAATGCTATCAACTCGCAATTAGGCAGCTACGGAACTACTATTGATCTGGATAATTATTCAAATCAATATAAAGGTAACGATGCTGAGTTTGTAGAATTTGTAGCTGAAATGAGCCGCGGCGAAGTTGACGCGGTATTCTTCCTGAATACAAACCCTGCTTATGATTACTATAATGCAGAAGCTTTCAAAACTGCTTTAAAGAAAGTTCGTTTGACCGTATCTTTCTCAGAACGTAATGACGAGACTGCATCACTTTGTACTGTAGTTGCGCCAAACCACTATTACCTTGAATCATGGGGTGACGGAAATGCAATTGAAGGATATTACACCGTAGTTCAGCCGACTATCAACCCGGTATATGATACCCGCCAGGCTGAGCAGTCACTATTATTATGGTCTGACAACGCGGTTAAAGATTACTATACCTACGTAAGAAATAACTGGGATAAAAATTTACAACCAAAAGGTGGCTTGCAATCTGGCCTGAAAGGCTGGGAAGCAGTTTTACAAACTGGTTTTGTAAAAGTTGCTCCAAAACCTGCCAGCGCGCAATCATTTAGCCGTGACCTGAACGGTGTAGCACAAACCATAATTAACCAAAGCGGCCGCACTGCAGCAGGCGATGGTAAGTTTGAACTGGAATTATACCAGAACGTTGCTATCCGCGATGGTAAACGTGCCAACAACCCATGGTTACAGGAAATGCCTGAACCGGTATCAAAAGTTACCTGGGATAACTTTGTTGCCATGTCGCCAACTGACATGAAGAAACTGGGTTATGTTCAGGGCGATATCGTAACTGTTGAGGCTCATGGTTATTCTGTAGCATTGCCAATATTATTACAACCTGGCCAAACACAAGGCACTATCTCGGTAGCAGTTGGTTACGGTCGTACGATGGCCGGACCGGTAGCTAACGGTGTGGGTAAAAATGCTTTCCCTTTCCAAACATTCCTTAACGGAACTTTCCAGGGAACCTCAACAGCATCTCTGACTAAAACAGGCGATATCGTCATATTAGCGCAAACACAAACGCACCATTCAATCGAAGGTCGTGATGTGATCCGCGATACTACATTCAAACAATATCAGAAAGATCCTTCATCAAGCAGCGGTGAAGAAAGAAAACATAAACCATACGAAGATCTGTGGGATGCTTATGAGCGCCCTGCATACGATTGGGTTATGGCAATTGACCTGAACGCTTGTACCGGTTGCGGCGCCTGCGTGGTAGCTTGTAACGCTGAAAATAACGTTCCTGTTGTAGGTCGTGACGAGGTTCGCCGCCGTCGTGAAATGCACTGGATCCGTATCGACCGTTACTACAGCTTCGTTGAAGAAGGTAAAGAGATAACTGAAGAACAGGAAATTTCAGAACTGAAAGACCTTGATAATGTACAGGTGGTGTATCAACCTATGCTGTGCCAGCACTGCGACCACGCACCTTGCGAAACAGTTTGCCCGGTATTGGCCACCGTTCACTCATCAGAAGGTATAAACATGATGGCTTATAACCGTTGTGTGGGTACCCGCTATTGTGCAAACAACTGTCCGTACAAAGTTCGCCGCTTTAACTGGTTCAACTACTGGAACGACGCACGTTTCGATAACTACCTGATCAACGAACATACGCACCTGGTGCTTAACCCTGATGTGGTTACCCGTTTCCGTGGTGTGATGGAAAAATGTACAATGTGTATTCAGCGTATCCAGGCTGGTAAACTGCAGGCTAAGATCGAGAAACGTCCTTTAAAAGACGGTGAGGTTAAAATGGCTTGTCAGCAAACCTGTCCTACCAACGCGATAGTATTCGGTAACAGAAATGATCCTAACTCAGAAGTTTCAAAAGCATTGAAGAGTGAAAGAACATACTATGTGCTTGAAGAATTGAACGTACAACCAGGTATTGGTTACCAGGTAAAAGTTAGAAATACGAATACTGAGTTAGAAGCTTAATAATAAGATAAGAGATATAGAATATGGCATCTCATAATGAATCAATAATAAGGGAACCGTTAATTACCGGTAACGACATCACGTATGCTAAGATTACGAATGATGTGTTGAAGCCGGTAGAAAATATGCCTACCAAAGCATGGTGGATTGGTTTCGCTGTCGCATCATTGGCTGCCTGCCTTTGGGTGTTTGCAGTAAGCTGGACATTTTGGTACGGTATCGGTTCGTGGGGTTTAAATAAAACAATCGGCTGGGCCTGGGACATCACCGGTTTCGTGTGGTGGGTAGGTATCGGTCACGCCGGAACCCTGATCTCGGCGATCCTCTTATTGTTCCGTCAAAACTGGCGTAACTCGATTAACCGTTCTGCAGAAGCGATGACGATCTTCGCGGTAATCTGCGCCGCTACCTATATCGTAGCGCACATGGGCCGCCCTTGGATGGCTGTTTACTCGTTGCCATTCCCTAACCAGTACGGTTCACTGTGGGTTAACTTCAACTCACCGCTTATCTGGGACGTATTTGCGATCTCGACATATTTCTCGGTATCATTAGTGTTCTGGTACACAGGTTTATTGCCGGATATGGCATCCATCCGTGACCGTGCAACCGGTATCCGCCGCAGAATATATTCGGTACTATCATTTGGCTGGACAGGTTCAGTAAAAACCTGGCAGCGTTTTGAAACGGTGTCCCTGATCCTGGCAGGTATATCAACCCCACTGGTACTTTCGGTACACACGATAGTATCCATGGACTTTGCAACCTCACTGGAACCGGGCTGGCATACTACTATCTTCCCGCCTTACTTCGTTGCAGGTGCGATCTTCTCTGGTTTCGCAATGGTACAAACGCTCTTATTAGTGTTACGTAAGGTATTGGGATTGGAGAATTACATCACCATGTTCCATATCGAATCAATGAACAAGATCATCTTGGTAACCGGTTCGATAGTAGGTGTGGCTTATTTAACTGAGTTCTTCATCGCTTACTACTCAGGCGGCGAGTATGAAAGATATACATTCTTAAACCGTTTCGTTGGTCCGTACTGGTGGGCAGGTTGTATGATGTACGGCTGTAACGTACTGATGACGCAGATGATGTGGTTCAAGAAAGTAAGAACAAACATTCCGATCTCATGGGTACTGTCAATCGTAGTAAACATCGGTATGTGGTTCGAACGTTTTGTGATCATCGTAGTATCACTGCACCGCGATTACATCCCTTCCAGCTGGGCAATGTTCTATCCAACCTGGGTTGATATGAGCGTGTTCATCGGATCGATCGGTGTGTTCTTCACCTTGTTCCTGTTGTTCATCCGTGTTGCCCCTTCAATTGCAATGGCCGAAGTGAAATTGTTGCTGAAGAGCTCAAGCGAGCAGGCTAAGAAGAAGCTGATGGAAGATGGCCATGTTGATCCAAGCCATGCTGAATTCTATAAAGAGTCATTAACCAAATTTGACAGTGTTGAACTGTCTCAATATGAAAAAGCATAATAATGAGCAGTACTAAATTTATACTAGGTCTTTTTGATGATCCTGATGTAATGATGCACGGGATTGACAAATTACAAAAGAACAGCGTTCCTATTTACGACGTGTATACGCCAATGCCTATCCACGGCATTGAAGCTAAATTAGGAATTAAGCCATCACGCTTAGGTTTTGCTGCCTTTATGTTTGGATGTTTAGGTGGTACCACCATCTTCAGTTTGGTTTATTACTTCCTGGTACACGACTGGCCGATGAACATCGGTGGTAAACCAGCTTTCGCAGTGCCGGATTTTATCCCTGTAACTTTCGAGTGGACCGTATTGTTTACCGCATTCGGTATGACGATTACCTTCTTCTTTGCAACACACCTTTTCCCGGGCCGCGCGCCACGGGTAATGGATTTCAGAGCAACTGATGACCGCTTTGTAATTGCAATTGATGCCAAAGGAAATATCCCTCACGAAGACATCACCAACATTTTAAAAGAAGCAGGGGCAGTAGAAATTAAGCATAACGACAGAAAATATGTTAGCTATGAATAAAATAAAGATATTGGGCATTGCGGCAGTTGCTGTTGCCACTACGGTTGTAATTTCATCGTGCAAAGACAAAAGGAGCACCGGATGGGAATACGCCCCCAATATGTACGAACATATTGCGTATGATCCCGATCAGCCTAATCCTAACTTTAAGGATGGCAAGACGGCACAAAAACCACCTCAGGGTACTATTCCTGTTGGATTTGTAACTTTTGATTATCCAAATACCAAAGATGGCTATGAATTGGCTGGCACAGAGGTAAAAAACCCGCTGCCACAAACCGAAGCCAACTTTGCAGAAGGTAAGGTATTGTTTGAGCATTTTTGCTCACCATGCCACGGTATGACTGGACAGGGTGACGGTTTAGTTGTTGCTCACGGATTCCCGCCACCACCATCTTATTCAAAAGGACAATCATCACGCGGTGGTGCCATGAAAGACCTGACCGATGGTAAAATATACCATACAATCACTTATGGTGTGAACGCAATGGGTTCCTACGCTTCGCAACTTGCACCAGAAGAGCGCTGGAAAGTAATTATGTACGTACACCATTTACAAACTTTATAAGAATTAGTATTTAGATGAAGACTCATAACAGTTTTGACGAACAATATCAATTTACCGGGAAGCTAAAAACCGGGAGTTTGATTGCTATTGTTATAGGTGTTATTACCATCATAGCAGGGTTTCTGACGAACCATGCCGAGCAAACTTTTGACAACCTGTTACTGGTTGGCTATTACTTTACCTGCATATGTGCAGCCGGTGTAATGTTCTGCGCTATACAATATGCAGCTCAGGCAGGCTGGTCAGCTTCGATATTGCGCGTACCGCAGGCCTTTGGTAAAGTATTGCCAATCGCAGGTGTGATCTTATTCATAATCATCGTTGCCGGTTTGTCAATGACTCATACCGTTAATATCGACGGAAAAGATCACGTTCAGCCTTATTTATATGCTCGTTGGGCAACACAAGATCTGCACATTAAAGGCAGCGGCATATACGATCACGTGATCGCCGGTAAAGAAGGTTACTTAAATAAACCGTATTTCCTTAGCCGTATTGCAGCAATGATCATTTGCTACAGCATATTCGGCTACCTGTTGTCCAAATACTCGAACACCGAGGATGACCTGGGCGGAATGAAATTCTATAACAAGAGCTTTACAATATCTGCTGTATTCCTGGTATTATTTGGCTTTAGCATTCCGGTATTTGCTTTCGATACCATTATGTCTCTGGAAGCACGCTGGTTCTCAACCATGTTTGGCTGGTATAACCTGGCAGGTTTATGGGTAAGCGGTATAGCAGTAATGGCATTGATCATTATTACCCTGAGGAAACAAGGTTACATGTCATGGATCACTACAGATCACATTCATAACTTAGGTTTGTTCATGTTTGCATTCTCTATCTTCTGGACTTACACCTGGTTTGCTCAGTTCCTGTTAACTTATTATGCTAACATCCCTGAAGAATCTGCTTATTTCTTCAGAAGATGGGAGCCACAGTTTATGCCTTGGTTCTGGCTGAATATTGTGATCAACTTTGCAACACCTTTATTAGTGCTGATGTCACGCGACTCAAAACGCTACGAAGGTACCATCAAAATAATGTGTATTATTCTGATCATTGGTCACTGGCTGGATTACTGGCAAATGATCATGCCGGGAACTATCGGTCCTAAAGAACACTGGTATACAGAGTTCAGCCTGCTTGAGCCAGGTATCTTCATCGGTTTTGCCGGATTGTTCACCTTCTGTGTAATGACTGCTTTGAGTAAGTACAAATCACTTATTCCAAAGAAGCACCCATTCCTGGAAGAAAGCCTGCATCACCACATATAATTGCTAATTTTACAACGGATATATAGAATACCAAACGGATATTAAAAATGGGATTCAAAAAATTAATAAACTCTAAAAAAGCTCTTTCGCTTGTTGCTGCGTTCATGCTGTTCGGCACGAATGTATTACTGGCGCAGGGTACCGGTGCAGATCCGAAAGCTGCAGATTCAACGTCAAAAGCAGACATGTGGCTCGGCGTAGGATACTATGTGCTATTAGTATTGCTTGCTTGCGTTGTTGTAGCAGTAATAGGTAAGGTGTTAAAGGTATATGACCTTAGCCTTCAAATGCAGGGTAAAAAAGGTATGAACTGGAATAACATCATTGGTGTTATCTGCCTGATATTCCTGGTGGTAAGTATGTATGGCGTTTACTGGTCATTTACTGTTCAGGGCAATATGATCCTTCCTGAGTCGGCCTCAGAGCACGGTGTCAAGATTGACTTTATGTTCTGGACAACCACAATAATCACCATGTTTGTGTTCTTTATCACGCAGATATTGCTGTGGGTATTCCTTTTCAAATACCGTGGTTCAGACAAACGCAAAGGTTACTATTATCCGCATAATAACACTATTGAAAAGGTATGGACCATCATCCCTGCTATCGTGTTAACGATATTGGTGGTGTTCGGTTTCTTCACCTGGAGAACAGTTACCAATACTGACAATCTAAAAAATGATATCAATATCGATATAACCGGTCACCAGTTTGCATGGGAGATTCGTTATCCTGGTAAAGATGGCAAATTAGGTGAGGTTAACTATCAATTGTATACTCCGAATAACATCCTTGGCGTAAATTTCAAAGACAGAAATAGCTTTGATGACCAAAAGGCCGATACATTGGTATTACCGGTAAACAGAGAGATTCGTATTAACATTCACGCTCAGGATGTGATCCACAGCGTATACATGCCACACTTCAGGGTTCAGATGAACGCTGTACCGGGCTTGCCAACTTTCTTCAAATTTACACCGACCATTACTACTGCCGATATGCGCAACAGGCTGGACGACCCAAAATTTGAATACCTGCTGTATTGCAACAAAATTTGCGGTGGCGGTCACTACAACATGCAAAAAGTGGTTCGTGTGGTGAGCGAGGCTGAATACGAAAATTGGATGGCAAGGCAAAAACCTTACCTGACCGATCAGATAAAGAAAGAATTGCATCTTGCGGATGCATCACAGCCAAACAAGGCAGCAGAGAACAGGATAGCATTAAATAATTAATCAAGAATAGGGATTATGTCAACATTAGCAGTTCACGATCATGGAGTAGCGGGTCACGATCACGACCACGAACATCATCATCATGATACATTTATAACCAAATACGTTTTTAGCCAGGATCACAAAATGATCGCTAAGCAATTCCTGATCACAGGTATTACGATGGCGGTTATTGCGATGCTGTTATCTATCCTTTTCAGGATCCAGCTGGCTTACCCTGATAAGAACTTCCCTTTATTGGAAACTTTATTGGGACGCTTTGCACCTAACGGCCGTTTAGATCCGCAGTTCTACCTGTCGCTGGTGACTATCCACGGTACCATCATGGTATTCTTCGTGTTAACAGCCGGCTTGAGCGGTACTTTTAGTAACCTGTTAATTCCATTACAGGTAGGTGCTCGTGATATGGCTTCACCATTCATTAATATGCTTTCATACTGGTTCTTCTTTACTGCCAGTGTGATCATGTTATCCTCATTCTTTATTCAGAAAGGCCCTGCAGGCGGCGGCTGGACTATCTATCCTCCGTTATCAGCGTTGCCAAAAGCAATGAACGGCTCTGAATTAGGTATGACCTTGTGGCTGATCAGTATGGTGTGCTTCATCGCATCTTCACTGATGGGTGGTATCAACTACGTAAGTACGGTATTAAACATGCGTACCAAAGGGATGGACCTTTGGAAAATGCCATTGACAGTTTGGGCCTTCTTCCTGACTGCTATACTTGGTGTATTATCATTCCCGGTATTGGTTGCAGGTGTCGTGTTATTGATTTTCGACCGTAGCTTTGGTACAAGCTTCTATTTATCAGACATTATCCTGAACGGTAAAATTATGCCTTACGAAGGTGGTAGCCCGATCTTGTTCCAGCACTTATTCTGGTTCCTGGGCCACCCTGAGGTATATATCGTAATTATGCCGGCGATGGGTATATCGTCGGAAGTTATAGCGGTAAACTCTCGTAAACCGATCTTCGGTTACCATGCGATGGTTTACTCGCTGATAGGTATCACCGTTCTTTCGTTCATCGTTTGGGGTCACCACATGTTCGTAACCGGTATGAACCCATTCTTAGGTGGTGTGTTCATGATCACGACGTTGATCATTGCGGTACCATCTGCAGTAAAAACTTTCAACTGGCTGGCAACATTGTGGCGCGGTAATATCCGTTTCACTCCGGCTATGTTATTTGCAATTGGTATGGTGTCATTCTTCATCTCAGGTGGTATCACAGGTATATTCCTGGGTAACGCTGCATTGGACATCAACCTGCACGATACCTACTTCGTTGTTGCCCACTTCCACCTGGTAATGGGTTCGGCAGCGATATTTGGTATGCTTGCGGGCGTCTACCACTGGTTCCCTAAAATGTTCGGAAAGTTAATGGACGAAAAATTAGGTTACCTGCACTTCTGGTTAACATTCATTTGTGCTTACCTGGTATTCTTCCCAATGCACTTTATGGGTCTTGACGGTGTGCCACGCCGTTACTATGCAATGACTGAGTTCCCTGCATTTAACCGCTGGTTATCTGTTAACACCTTTATTACCTGGGCGGCAATCACCGCAGGTTTAGCACAGATCGCATTCTTATACAACTTTATACATTCCATATTCGCTGGTAAGAAAACAAGCCAGAACCCATGGAATGCCAATACCCTTGAATGGACTGCTCCGGTAGAACATATCCACGGTAACTGGCCAGGTGAAATACCAACTGTTTACCGTTGGCCATATGACTACAGCAAGCCAGGACATGATGCAGATTTTATTTTGCAGACTACTCCACTATCGGAAACCATGAGCTCTAACTTACCTCATGATTTCGAAGATAATCCTGCCGGGCTTCAGCAGTATAATGAATGGGCAAAGACGCAAAAATCAAGTGAAGAAGTAAAATAGTGAGTGGTGAGCAGTGAATAGATTGCTAATTAACCAATCACTGATTAACTGGTTAACTGATTAACTAACAACGATCTAGCTTTTAGGGTATCTGTGCCGGAATTATTTCCCTAACAGGTACCCTAAATTTTTAGAATATATAAATGAATATAGCAGTATCCCAAAAAAGGTTCCAAAAGATCAATCTTATCACAATTGTTCTGCTTTTTGTATTGATACTTGCCGGAGGAGTTGTACGGAGCACAGGTTCAGGAATGGGTTGCCCCGACTGGCCAAAATGTTTCGGATGCGTGGTACCACCTACCAATGTTTCTCAACTTCCCAAAGATTACAAACAGAAATATGTTACGGAGCGTTTGGCAAAAAATCAACGCTTTGCTAAAACATTAGATGTATTCGGTTTCAGCGATCTCGCTACCCGCTTGCGCCAGGATAAATCCATATTAGTACCCGAAGAGTTCAACGCCGCCAAAACCTGGACAGAGTATATCAACAGGTTGCTGGGCGAAATAACGGGTATGGCTTTACTTTTTACAGCGATCTATGCATTCAGTTACAGAAAAGTAAGCAAGACGATAGTTGTACTAAGTATTTTCAACGTCATACTGGTTGGTTTCCAGGCGTGGTTTGGCTCTATCGTAGTGTCTACTAACCTGGTGGCCTGGACTATAACTGTACACATGATGTTGGCATTGGCAATATTGGCTATAGCCATATTGACTTACCATATGGCCAAAACAAACGGTAAGCCGAAATTGAAAACTACGCCTATCATCCATATCATTACCCTGATCGCACTAATTATATCTGTGGCTCAGATTGTTTTCGGCACAGAAGTAAGAGAAAAGATCGACGCAGTATCCACCCGTTTACGCGGCTATCGCGATGGCTGGGTGAACAGCGCGGGCCAGATTTTCCTTCAGCACCGCGATGTGGCATTATTAGTTTTGGCCGTTAACATAATGCTTTACGCATTGATACGCCGTCATTTCAGCAGGCATTCAGTTCAGCAGCAGTTAATGAGCTTTAATTTTCTGATCATTATGCTGCAGATCGTAACGGGTATTATTCTTTCGTACCTTTCGTTGCCGCCGCTTGCGCAGGCATCGCATATTTTGCTGGCCAGCTTAATGTTTGGCGCACAGTTTTATTTAATGCTGAACCTGTACCGGTCGGCCAATGGACAGGGGGTAAGCAAATGAAGTGGAAAGATTTTTCAAAGCTGATCAAATTCAGGCTGACATTTCTTGTGGTGTTCTCCGCATCAGTCACATTTTTGATAGGTAGTAAAGCCAACGCACAGAATCATGGCCACATCAATTGGATGCATTGGGGCATGCTGATCGTGGGCGGATTCCTTGTAACAGGCGCTGCCAACTGCTTCAACGAGATCATAGAGAAAGACTATGATAAACTGATGAAACGCACCAAAGATCGCCCTATTCCGTCCGGTCACATGACTACTGGGCAGGCGTTGATCCTGGGTTTGGGTATGGCTATAGCAGGTACTTATTTATTAGGTAGCTTGAACCTGCCTACTGGTTTGTTATCAGTTTTTTCGATTTTATTCTATGCATTTGCCTATACGCCGTTAAAACGCGTTTCGCCAATAGCCGTGTTTGTAGGAGCGATACCAGGTGCTTTAGCTCCGTTTATTGGTTATGTAGCCGGTTATGGGACTGTGGACCAGATAGCACTGATCGTTTTTGGAATCCAGTTCGTGTGGCAGTTCCCGCATTTCTGGGCAATTGCCTGGGTGTTGGATGACGATTATAAACTGGCAGGCTTCAGATTATTGCCTACGGGCAAACGCGATCTGGGCAGTGCTATAATTACTTTCATCAGTACAGTGATCATGCTACCGGTAAGTTTGTTGCCAACTATTTATGGCTACGGAGGATATTGGGTTTTTGGCGTGTCATTAGCGTGCAGTTTAGTATTTTTGTACCTCGGTTTTATGCTTTTAATTAAGCGCGATATCAAATCGGCACAAAAGCTGATGTTTGGTTCGTTTTTTTATTTACCGATAGTACAGTTAATGTTTTTATTTGATTTTTTAGGAAAGTGAGATGATGGCTCAAATACAACAGGAAAAAGACAGGTTGAACCTGGCACCAAAAAAATTTGTGATGTGGCTGTTTGTTTTCGCTTCGTTTATGATCTTCGCTGCGTTTACCAGCGGGTTCATCGTATACGTGGGCGGCAAAGGGCACGGAATAAACGTGATATTACCCGATGTATTCAGATACAGTACGGCGGTAATTATCATTAGCAGTTTAACATTATTTTTAGCGTCGAGGGCCGCAAAAAGGTTGGAATTTGAAAAACAACGCCTTTTTTTGTGGATAACATTTGCCTTAGGCATTGCTTTTTGCGCTATACAATTTGACGGCTGGTACATCCTGACTAACAAAATGGGGATCTATTTTGTTAATCCGAATGCAGCGCGTTCATTTATATATATCCTGACCGGCGTGCATATTGTGCACATTTTGGCGGGCTTGATGTTCCTGCTGGGAGCATTGATAACAAGCTATCGCAATAAGCCACAGGCGATAAACTTATACCGAATGGAAATATCCTCAATATTTTGGCATTTTCTTGATATTATATGGATATATCTATATGTTTTTTTACTTTTGAACCAACATTAATAACCCAACAATTTAGTACAAATGAGTACAACTGTATCACAAATTGACGAAGTTAAGACAACGCCGTGGGCGGGTGGCAGATCACCTTTCGCAGTTGAATATGGCAAAATGATGATGTGGTTTTTCCTCCTCTCGGATGCCTTCACTTTTTCTTCATTACTGATCTCTTACGGAGCGTTACGTTTTAGTTCGAATGCATGGCCTGCACCGGACCTGGTGTTCAAGGCTTTCCCTTATGTGAGCGAAGATGCACCACTGGTATTTGTGGGTTTAATGACCTTTATCCTGATCATGAGTTCTGTTACTATGGTATTGGCAGTTGAAGCCGGTCACCGTAATGCTAAAAAGGAAGTAATAGGATGGATGATCGGAACCATCATTGGTGGTTTAATGTTCCTGGGATGTCAGGCATTGGAATGGACACACTTACATAGCGAAGGCTTTTGGTGGGGATCGATCCCGAATGTGGAAACGTTAAAGGAGCTTTTCCATGGACCGATATCGACGACGTATGCGCATCAATTTGCAAACCTATTCTTTACCATAACGGGTTTCCACGGTTTCCACGTATTTAGTGGTGTGGTGATCAATATCATTATTACCATCAACGTTTTAAAGGGAACTTACGAGAAACGCGGCAGTTATCTGATGGTAGAGAAAGTTGGCCTGTACTGGCACTTTGTAGACCTGGTTTGGGTATTCGTATTTACTTTCTTTTACTTAGTTTAAAAAATTATTGTATGTCATCAGAAACTATTCATACAGAACATCATGATGAGCATGCCGAGCATGACACCATGACCAAAAGAAGAATTTGGAATGTATTTTTCATCTTATTAGGCATAACAGTAATCGAGTTTATTATAGCGTTGTGGCTTGTACCTGGTCATCACATACCGATTAACTGGGCAAATCCTATTTATATTGTACTGACGCTGTTCAAGGCTTTCTTTATCGTTGCTTATTTTATGCACTTAAAATTCGAAAGAATTGGTTTAGTGTTTGCAATTATAGTCCCTGTTTTGTTTATCATCGGTTTAATCCTGGTACTTACAAATGAAAGCCACCACTGGATTGATCTGAGAGCATTTTAATGGGCAAATTAAGCTTAATAAAAAAAATATTAATCCTGGTATTGATCTTAGCTCTACCGGGATTTTTATATTATTTACTAACCGTCAAGGGTAAAAACCGATATCATCCTCTTGCAAAATTTGGACCGAAAGAGATAGCCAAAACCACTCATCGTGCTAAGGGGAAAGACGTTCCGGATACCATTTATCATACCCTGAGTGATTTTACATTAACAGATCAAGATGGAAAGCCGGTGTCGCTTAAAACATTTGACGACAAAATATTTATAGCCAATTTCTTTTATACCAACTGCCCCAATATCTGCACCACGATGAATGCCAATATGGACAGCTTATCGAGAGCCTGGGTGAAAAACAAGATGATCTATTTTGCTTCGATAACAGTTGATCCCGACAGGGATACAGCGCCGGTATTGAAGGAATATTCAAAGAAGTTTCCGGGTTCTGCCAAATGGTTTTTCCTGACAGGCGATACAAGCACTATTTATCCGTTGGCACGTAAAGGTTTTTTGGTGAATGCATTGAAAGTAGATAAAGATAATTTCATCTACTCGGACAAAATGATCCTGATCGATTCGCATAAAAGAATAAGGGGCTATTATTCAGGTGCGTCAATGCCAGATGTGCTCCGTCTGAATGATGAGATCAAGGTGCTTATTTCAGAAGAATTGCTTGCAAAAGATACACCATTGTATTAATGAGTGAATTAGTGAGTTAGCGAATGAGCGATTTAACTAAGGAAAATTCATTCACTAACTCACTAATTCACTAACTCACTAATTAAAAAATATGTCCGATAAATTCATAATCCGTTTCGTTGCAGCCGTATCCATATTTGTGTTTTTGGTGGTGCTTATTTTAAACCGGCATTTGATACCCGCGCCTGCAACTATTCCATCGTTCATTGTTTATCTGCCTAAGTTGAATGCCATAATAAATGGCACCTGTACTATTTTATTGCTCACCACATTTTACTTCATCAAGCAAGGGAATATTACCGTTCATAAAAGGATCAATATTGTCACTTTTTGTTTATCGGCACTTTTCCTTGTTTCCTATATTCTGTTCCACTATCTGAATCCTGAAACCAGGTTTGGAGACATAAATGGCGATGGTATTTTATCACCCGATGAAAAAGCTACAGTAGGGAATATCCGTTACGTATATTATGTGATACTGACCTCTCATATTATACTGGCCGCCGGTGTATTGCCGCTAATATTACTAAGCTTTTACCGCGGATTACAAATGCAGGTAGAGAAACACAAAAAGCTGGTAAGATGGACCTTCCCGATCTGGCTGTATGTTACCATTACCGGTGTGATCGTTTACTTTATGATAGCGCCGTATTATCCTTTTAGATAAGCCTTACATTAGGCTTATTTGAACAATAAAGATTATCGAATGTTATAAATAAAATCCGAAATCGAAAATCCGGAATTAAATATGTAATTTTGCATTGATGAAAAGCATTAGAATTTTCCTGGTTTCGGTTGCTTTTAGCCTGATGATTTTAGGCTCTGTTGGCGTGAAGGCGCAGTGCGCTATGTGTACCACCGCGGTAGAGTCTAACAACAAAAGCGGAAGCAATGCAACTCACGGGCTCAATAACGGTATCGTTTATTTACTGGCTGCGCCTTACCTGGCAGTGGCTATTGTTGGCTACATCTGGTACAAAAAATACCGTCGCAAGAATGTTGATCTGAACATTCGTCACGAGAAATTAAATTTGAACTAAGACTTGCTTGTCTTTTTGCTTTCGTGAATAAATTTCAGATATTCACACTTGATTCTTTTGTTATTCTATCATCTCGTCTAGCTGTTTTTAATCTATGAGGATCAATCCTGAAACGTTCGATTTTTTAAAAAATCTGGTAGAAAATAACAACCGCGAATGGTTCCAGGAACACAAAGATCAACACGACGCAGCCCGCCAGAATGTAATAGAATTTACTGCTGAATTGCTAAAACAAATTCATAAGGTAGACCCATTGGTAAACGAAGAAGCCGACCCTAAAAAATGCGTTTTAAGAATTTACCGCGATATCCGTTTCAGGCTGGACAAAACCCCATACAAGAATAATTTCGGTGTAAGCATACCTACCCTGAGCTCAAAACCAGGAGGCGTAGAATATTATTTCCATATTCAGCCTGGTAAGTCGATGATTGCAGGTGGGTATTGGATGCCTGAAGCCGATCTGTTAAAGAAAATACGCCAGGAGATAGATTATAATGCGGCTGATCTGAAAAAGATCATTGATGATCCTGAATTCAGGAAAATGTTTGGCAATTTCCGCGACCAGGAGCAACTGAAAACTGCGCCGCAGGGATATGCTGCCGATAATGAAAACATTGACTTATTGCGACTGAAAAGCTTCATCGTAATGTACAACGTGACCGACAAGTTTTTGATGAAGGATGATGCGGCAGAAAAATTGGCAGATATATGCAGTAAAATATATCCGCTTAACGTATTTTTAAGAAATGCACTTGCTTAACTCTCAATAACCATTCAATCATGAAACCATCATATGCCACCAGTAAAAAAATAAAAAATAGCTTATGATAGCTTCATCTCCATTAAAAAACAAATTACGACGATGAAAATCAAATATTATTTATTGGCCTTTATCGCATGCGCAACCTTGCATTCATGCGTATCAATGAAAAAGTACAAAATGGCAATCGGCGAACGCGACTCGCTTCAGAACCGCACGACCAGTCTTGAGGCACAGGTTTCGAGCCTGCAGGCGGACACCATGCACTTACACCACCAAATTGCTGAATTACAGAATAAATACGGCGATTTGACCAGTAACTATAACAAGCTGAACGATAATTATAACAGCAGCTCGAGTAAGGTGAGTGAATTATCGGGCGACCTGAAAAAACGCGAGGCCCGTTTAAAAGAAGTAGAAGAAGCGTTAAGGAAACGTGATGAGGCTGCCAACGCGCTGAAGGACAAATTGCAACAGGCATTACTGGGTTTCCAGAACAGCGGATTAACGGTAGATATCCGCGATGGAAAGGTGTATGTATCATTGGCTGATAAATTGCTTTTCCCGTCAGGCAGTATTGTGATTGATGAGCATGGTAAACTGGCCTTAAACCAATTGGCCGATGTGTTAAATAAAGAGACAGAAATCAATGTAGCTGTAGAGGGGCATACCGATATTAAAAAGGTGATCAACCTGGGCCAGATAAAAGATAACTGGGACTTGAGCGTGCTGCGAGCTACCTCGGTAACCCGCTACCTGACCGAAGTAGAGAAGATCGACCCGAAGCGATTAACTGCTACCGGTAAAAGCCAGTACCAACCGATTGATCCGGGTACAACGCCGGATGCATTGGCAAAAAACAGGAGAATTGAAATTGTACTGACGCCAAAACTGGATGAGTTGTATAATCTGATCAAACAATAATACAGAGCCCCTGAACAAGGGGCTTTCTTTTTTTGTTAAAATCACTATGAAAACATACGCTATCATATCCGACATACACGGAAATTCGCTCGCTTTTGAAGCTGTTTTGAAAGATATTAAATCGCGTGGGATTGAAACGATCATCAACCTGGGCGATTACCTTTTTGGTGCACTGGAGCCTGAGAAAGTTGCCGGGATGATGCGCGAAAACCCAATGCTTTGCATCAGCGGTAATACCGACCGCGAGATATTGCAGGCGATTGATAGCAAGTTTACCAAAGATGGTATGGATAGAGTAAAAGCTGACTTGTCTGCACAAAGCATACAATGGCTACGCACTTTGCCAAAGACATCAACCTGTGACGGATTGTTTTTTGTTTGCCACGGAACGCCCCAAAGCGATGACGAATATTTACTGGAGAAAGTAACCAAACATGGCGTGTTTGTTTATAATGACGAGGAACTAATAGCTAAGACCACATACATAAAAGAACGAATAATACTTTGCGGACATTCACATGTAAACAGGGTGATCTACCTCTCAAATAATAAGATCATTCTAAATCCCGGCAGTGTGGGATTGCCAGCTTACCTCGGCACCGGGGAACACCGTTTTGCTATGGAATCGATGACACCTCATGCTAAATATGCCATTGTAACTGCGGATGGCGATAATATCAGTATAGAACAAGTACTCTGCGCCTACGACTGGCACAAAGCCTCAGAAGCTGCCCGTAAAAATGGTAACGAAAAATGGGCGCAGTTCTTATTGCATGGAAGGATGCCGAAGGAGTTGAGGATAGATTAATAAAAAAACTCTGTCATTTCGACGAACCAGCATGGGAATAGGGATGGCGTGAGGAAAAATCTTATACGCCCTACATATTCGCCTTGCAAGTCTTATAAGATTTCTCACCTGCCCGTAGCGTTGGCCATCCCTGCAGTTTCGAAATGACATAGTTTTTTTATTTAAAGCTCAATCTCTTCCATCAAGGTATGAAACAACGCAAAGCGTTCCTCAAACTGCGCGTTATGTGCCTGGTGGATTTTTTCTAAGTGTTTATAGTAAAAATCGCTGTAGCGCTCAATAGAATCAGAATGATACTGGATGCAATAAGTGATCCCCTCATTTGGCGAATCGAGCACAGTCAATGCTTTATAACTATCAAAAGCGCCAGTTGCCAGTATAGAAGGTATATGATTGGTTTTTATCCATTCGAGCCACTCGGTTACGATGGCATCGTCGACAATAAAAGTCTCGTTGTAAACTAACATGCGGTAAAAGTAGTGAATCGGAGCCAAGAATCAAGAGACAAGACCCAAGATAAAAAATCACTAATTCGCTAACTCACTCATTCACTAATTAAGACGCATCCGGTTTGTCGCCTCTCAATAACCTGAACCGTTTTCTCGCTTCATTGATCCACAAGCTACCGGGATAGTCGGTGATTACTTTCTGGTAAAATGTTTTTGCCTGCTCTTTGTTGTTTAGGTGGTTCTCGTACAGATCGCCTAACATGAAAACCGCGTCATCGGCCCAGAGATTATTAGGATGTTCATCAACGATCTTTTTTAAAGGGGTAACTGCATCATTAAAATTTTTCTGCTGGATCAGGATACGAGCTTTGGCCATCAGGATATCGTCACTCAGGTTATTGCCGGGGTATTTTACATCGATGCTGTCAAGAATAGTCACCGCCTTCTCCGGTTGTTCAGCAAATATCTGCAGATCGGCGCGTGCATACATTTTTAGGGCATTACCTGAAGTGTCGGCAAACAAGTTATCGGTGATCAACAAAGATAGGTTCAATGCATCGTTTGCTATCAATTGGGAGGTGGCAGCTTTTAACACATCCAGTTCTCTTTTTGCAAATTCCAGATCGCCGGTATAATAGGCCAGTTTAGCATTTCTGAATTTCGCATCCTGACCAATTGAGGTATTGGGGTAAGCAGTCTCAACTTGGCTATATAACAATGTCGCTTCCCATTGTTGTTTATTCATCAGGTAAACATCGCCCAGGTCAAGTTTGCAGCTATTCAATAAATTGGCTTTCAGGCCGGGGATTTTTATGGTTTCCTCAAGTAGCTTTTGGGCATCGTCCAGTTTATGTAATTTAAAAGCCTCCAGGTTGGCCAGCTTTTGCATGGCGAATGCTGTATTGCTGTTTTTGCCAAATTCTCCGATCAGATCAAGATAATCTTTCTCTAATCCCGACAGATCGGCCTGTGTGTATTTGCCTGCTGTAACCAACAAGTTTTTGGTATTGATCTGCTCGATTTTTGAAGGAATATAAAGCGGGTTGTCGCGTCCTTTGCTGATGATGTATTGATATCCACGGATAGCAGCATCGTAAGCCTCGTTCGAAATTAAAGTTTGGCAAAGTTCAAAAATGCTGTTGCCATCATCGTTCTGCCTCCGGCTCAATGCCAGTGCCTGGTCTAAAGCCTGATCAAATTGCTTCTGCTGCAAAAACTGCCAGGTAAGCAGATTGATATAAACCACTTGTTGCGGGTCTTTCTGAATCCGTTTAAACAAAGCAACTTTGAGCATATTATAGTCTTCGTCTCCCTCATATATTGACGAAAGCGTATTTTCTGCCTGCGTAATAAACGCGGGATTGGTTGGCAAGAAGTTCAGGTACTCTTCAGTAAGTGCAGGTTTGTCCCTTTTAAAGCGGTACAGGTTGATCAGCTCAAAGGCATATAGATTGTCATTATGCAATAGCTTGCGGCCCTGCAGAAATATCTTGATGGCATAGTCTACGTTCTCAGCCTGGTAAAATTGCGTAGCCAAATTGGTAATGGCTCCGGCATCAGCAGGCATATTTTTGATCAGATCGTCATAAATCGCATTTGCCTTATCATTGTCTCCCTTTTGTGTATATACGCGGCCAAGCCATATACTGTACTGGTATTCAGTTGGATGCTTGCGTAGCATTTTCTTCGCAACAGACTCGGCTTCATCAAATTTTTTCAGGCTCAGCAGTCCATTCAGATAATAAATAAAGTAGGCGTCATTATCCTGTTTGTACAGTTTCTGGTAGATGTCCAGCGCTTTCTGCGGTTCGCCGTTAGCAGAATATTGCCGTGCTAATTGCAGGTCACTCCCCTGTGCAAAAACTAATGAGCAAGAGCAAAGCAGAAAGCAAAATATGACGAAAATCCTCTTCATTAAGTCAAAAATAATCAAATAAAGCCAATATTATTGCAGGCAGAGGTTGCCATATACTATAACGGCGGAATGCAGTAAAATTGTAGTGACATTTTGTAAGCAATAAGTAATTTGACTAAGTTTAACGTAATATAGGGTTCCGAACAATTGTTGATTATGCTGACCAGGCTGCGAATTTTATTATCTGTTATCATTATATGCTTGTTTGCAGCGTGCAAGGAAGAGCATATAAAGCAAATACCTATTAGCGATTTTTTCAAAACTGCCGAGAAAAGTTTTTTCAGGTTATCGCCTGATGGAAAGTATGTTTCTTACCTGAAACCGTATAAAGGGCGACAAAATCTGTTCATCCAATCGCTGAACGACGGGAAAGAGCTGATGGCTACTTCTTTTGATGATTACTCTGTACGTAATTACTCCTGGACCTACAATAACCAGCTTGTTATCATACAGGATGTTATTTCGCTCGATCAGTATAAAATGTACGCAATGGATGTTCCTGAATTGAAATTGCGGGAAATATTGACGGTAGAGAAAGGACGGATAAACATATTGAATAACCGCAACAAGGGTGAGCCTGATGTGGTGACCATCAGCATGAACAAACGCGACCCCGCAAATTTTGATATTTACCAACTGAACGTGAAAACCGGGCAGCTAAAGCCTTACCTGATCAACCCGGGAAATATAACGGAGTGGTTCCCGGATGATGATGGTAAGATACGTTTGGTAAAATCGTCAGATGGGGTAGACGAAACCATCCTTTACCGGGCAAATGATAATATGCCCTTTAAGCCGATCATTAAAAACAACTTCGTGAACAGGGTGCAGCCAATAGCTTTTACAGGAGAAAAAAGCAATTTTTATGCTTTGTCGAATGTAGAGCGTGATAAATCGGCGTTGGTAGAGATTGATGCAGAAACGGGTAAGGAGCAAAGGGTGGTATTTTCATGCAATAAAACTGATATAGGACGAGTCGATTATTCAAAAGACCAGCATCGGTTGGAGACTGCGACCTGCGAGGAAGAGAAGCCTAAAAAACATTTTATAGACTCGGGTATTAAGCTCATTTATGACACACTATCTCAATTTTTGCATGGTACGCAAATAGATATCATCAGTAGGGACAGTGCCGAAAATAAATTCATCTTCTTTAGTTATACGGACCGCAACCCGGGTACTTATTACCTGTATCAGCGGAATACAGGTAAAATAACCAGCCTCGGAAATATTAACTCATCCATAAAACCAGAAGATCTCTGCGTTATGGAACCTATCAGTTTTAAATCAAGAGATGGGCTTGAGATCAATGGTTACCTTACCTTGCCAAAAAGGACTAAGACTACCGATTTGCCTGTAGTGGTATTACCACACGACGGGCCGTGGCGTAGCAGGGATAACTGGCGATATAGCGATGAGGTGCAATTCCTGGCGAACAGGGGATACGCTGTATTCCAGGTAAATTACCGTGGTTCTGCCGGATATGGGAAAGCATTTTACAGCGCCGGATTTAAGCAGGCTGGCGGCAAAATGCAGGATGATATAACCGATGGCGTTAACTGGCTAATAAAACGCGGTACGGCTGACCCTAAAAAAATAGCTATACTGGGAGGCGGTTTTGGTGGTTTTTGCGGATTATATGGTGTTGCCAATCATCATGAGTTATATAACTGTGCGGTTGTACAATATGGATTGATCAACTTTTTTACCTACATCAAAGATGTTCCGCCTTATGTAAAACCGCGATTACAGATGATGTATGAGATGATAGGCAACCCCGAAACGGATGCAGAACAATTAAGGGCGATTTCTCCCGTTTTCCATACAGATAAAATCAAGGCGCCTTTATTGATTTTCCAGGGCGCCAAGGATGAATCGGCCAACATAAGCGAGATGAACCAGTTCGTGCGCGAATTAAAAAAAGAAGGGGTGAGTGTGACCTATTTCCTAAAACCAAATGAACGTAAGCCTTTCAGAAATGAACGTAACCGTATGGAAATGTATACTGAAATAGAAAAGTTCCTGGATGCTAATATGCATGTAAAGAACTAAATTACGTTTGTAATGGCCGCGCAGCAGAGTATTTATCGTAAGAACTTCTCATTGATCATTGCTTTCCTGATATTGATATCGGCGACATTTATCGTTGCGCTTTTTATTGCCTACGGGCTAACATCAACCTACGTTGAAAATGAGTTTTCATCAAAGAAGATAGATGTGCTGGAGCAGACGATGAAGCCTTATAATGACTTCTTCTCGAACCGTATTCCTGAAATTACCTATTATCAGGGCTACCTGGATTCGACTTCTGCAGCCAAATATTCAGGCACGGTTTTCAGCGACTATCCTTTTGTACGGCGCATTATTTTTTATGGAGTCAGCATTGGCAGCACTAGTCCACCTCAAAAAGGGCTGGGGGTGAACATCAATTCCATGTATGAGTACTGGCGCCGCAAAGATGGAACTATGACCGGTGTGAAAAAGCCGATACCCGAAAATCACGCAGATTTTACTTCCATGTCGGCTAAGCTGAATAGTTTCGTAGCTTTTGCTGATACCTCAAGGGAGCCGACGCAGGACGAAAAATTCAGGACATTTTACGACATCCAGCCGGAAAAAATAACTTATCTCAATATCCCGCGACGTGAAGAAGTAAAACGCTATCGCGAGATACAAAAAGGAGTAGGGCCGCCATCGGAATATAAGCAGAACATGCTTACGTTTATTTTAAACCAACATGCACTCAAGGTGGTAAATACACATCCTGAGTTATATAAAAATATTTACCTGCGCCCGGTGGTGTATGACCCGTTGGATAATTCGGTGAATAAAATTACTACGGAAGTTCCCCTTACAGGAGGTTTTGCGGATTATAAATTATACTTCAGCTCTCCGCTGGATTACCTGACCGCAGAGACCAACCGCCGTTTTATGCCCATTGCCGCAATGGTACTGCTGATCTACATTTTCCTGGTGCTGATCGGTTGGCTGATCTACCGCAATTTGAATGTGAATATGAAACTGTTTAAGCTGCAGTACGATTTTATCAATAACCTGACGCATGAATTTAAGACGCCCATCAGTGTTATAAAAATAGCCGGATCTAACCTGCGCGGTGATAGCAACCTGAGCGAACGTCAGCTTAAACATTACGGAAAGATACTGGATGAGGAGGCCGACAAGCTAAATGACCTGATGACCAAATTGCTGTCATTTACGCAGATTGAGAATAAATCCATCAGCATAAAAAAAGAAGAAGTAAACCTGGAAGATTTTACAAAAGGATATATTGATACCTTTAGAATAAAATACCCTGATTTTAAACTGGATTATAAAATAGACAAGGTTACCAATTTTTATACCGATCCGGTGCTGCTGGGTAGTGTGTTTCAAAACATGATGGAGAATGCCTACAAGTATTCGAACCCTAAAAACCGGGAAATGCATATTAAAATAGCCGCGGGGAAAAGAAACAATATCCTCTTTTCATTTAAGGATAAGGGCATTGGCATACCCCGCGAGGAGATGGAAAATATATTTAAGAAGTTCTACCGGATAGAAAATCAATATAACCAGGATGGAAGCGTGGGGTTGGGTTTGGCATTCTGTAAGGAACTGGTTAATTTTATGAACGGAGAAATAACGGTAAATTCAAAAGTGAACGAAGGGTCGGAATTTATTGTCACCCTGCCTTATGTAAGTGCCGAATAATGATCAAAATTGTATTATGGAAAAAGAAATAAAAATAGCGCTGGTTGAAGATGACGAAAACCTGCGTTTCCTGGTAGCCGAGCGTTTACAGTCGGAAGGCTACAAAGTGCTGGAAGCCGATAATGGCGATGATGCCGAAACAATGATATTGGAAGAACAACCCCATATTGTATTGCTTGACTGGATGCTGCCCGGCAAACAGGGCGGCGAAGTATGCAGCGCAATAAGAGAGCAGGGCTTTGATAAACTGGTGATCATGATGACAGCGAAGGCCCAGGATGTTGACAAGATTGAGGCATATAATTTTGGCGTGTCAGATTACATCACCAAGCCATTTAATATGGATGTATTGGTAGCCCTGATTGACAACAAAATCAAATTTTCGCTGAACAGTGAAAAGCCGGAAGCTTACAAGTTTGCCAATATGGAGCACCACCCTAATACGCACCTGCTGATAAGGGACGGCCGTAAGGTGGAGCTAACCATTCTGGAAAACCGCATATTGCTTTACTTCCTGAAAAATAAAAACAAGGTGATCAACCGCGAAGAACTGATGATGGAAGTTTGGGGTTACAATGCCGATGTAAATACTCGTACACTGGATATGCATATTGTCCGCTTGCGTAAAAAAATCGAAAATAACCCTGATTCGCCAACCTATTTACAGACGGTTAGAGGGATTGGGTATAAGTTTGTTTACGAAGGATGATTTGAAGTCGGAAGTCGGAAGGCCGAAATCGGAATGAATTGAACCAAAACGGGTGTCACACTGAGCCCAGTCGAAGTGCGGTGTGCAAAGGCCTTACCCGCCAATGCTTCGACAGGCTCAGCATGACAACGCTCTTATTCATAGTTTCTTCCTGTACGCCGTCGATAAAATGAACTCTCCAAAAAATGATTTTTGATCGATCACCTGATATTGACGCTGTTCAAATTGTCTCTCAATATCAGGCAGTTTCTTTGCCTCGATACCACAAATTGCCCTAAAAAAAATAATCATCGACTTCAATAAAAAAGCCTGCCACCACTTACCCGTCGGCCTGAAATCGATATTGAGCCAGATGCCTTCTGGCTTTAATCGATTATGAATGTGAGTAAAGACCTGTTGTAATGTTTCTTCTGTAAAGTTATCGAACAGGAAAGGCGTAAACACTACATCGTAAAGCGTGTTAATCGCAATATTTTCAACCGGCTCATTAATAAAAGCTACTTGGTTATTCCCCGTGTTCCGTTTTTTAGATAACTCCATCATGTTGGATGATATCTCTGCATAAGTGATGTTCAAACCTGAAGGATGAACTTTGGCAATCTCTTCCAGTATCCAGCCTGTTCCACCGCCCGCAATTAATATGCTTGACTTTTTTGGAATATGCTTTAACAAATAAACCTGCGACCGAACCAACGCTTTGCCATACACCAGCCTCGAAAGACGGTCATAAAACCAGGCGGAGTTATCGTAATTGGCGGCCATAGAGTTTAATAAAAACCCTATGTCATTTCGATGAGCGGTGCAGTCTAAGCGATGGGAGCGAAGAGAAATCTTATACGACTCGCAATGTTCATCATGCATCGCGTATAAGTTTTCTCCTCACGCTTTTACGCTGCCCGGCCTGTTCGTCGAAATGACATAGCTTTATAATTGGACAAGAATAGTTTTTTAATTCCATAATGCATGGGAGTATTGCTATATTTAATGCAATACCTTCAAACATCATTATCATGAAAACATTCCTTTCCTGTTTTGTAGTCCTGGTTATTATACTTTTCAATCCATTTTCATCATCTGCGCAGCAAGCTAAACCTGACGATAAATACAATCGTCAGGAAGTAATGATCCCCATGCGGGATGGTGTGAAATTGTATACAGTGATCTATACGCCGAAGGATCAGAAAGAAAAATTACCCTTCCTGATGTTACGGACGCCTTATGGAGTAAAGGGTTATCCAAGTCCGGAAAGGCAGGGGTATATAAGGGACATGGCTGAAGAGGGTTACATTTTTGTTTTTCAGGATATCAGGGGAAGATATTTGTCGGAAGGTACTTTTAAAATGCAGCGTTTCAGTCGCGATAAAAAAGACCCGAAAGCGATTGACGAAAGCAGCGATACTTATGATACTATCGACTGGCTGTTAAAAAATATTCCCGAGAATAACGGTAAAGCAGGTATGTACGGCATTTCCTATGATGGCTGGACAACCATCATCGCTGCGACTGATCCGCACCCGGCTATGGTTGCTGTTTCGGAACAAGCAACACCATCTGATATGTTTATGAATGACGATTTTCATCATAACGGAGCTTTCAGGCTGAGTTATGGTTTTGAATACTCGGTGCTGACCGAAGCTGCCAAGACTGATTCACTTTATAGTTTCGGCGAGTATGATACTTACGACTGGTACCTGAAACTTGGTCCGCTCTCCGATATCAATAAGAAATACGCTCATAACACGCTGCCTACCTGGAACAACTTCATAGAACATCCAAATTATGATGAGTTCTGGAAGAAGTTGTCGTTAGCCTATAGGCTCGACACGCCGCGGATTGCTACCCAGCATGTAAGCGGCTGGTGGGACCAGGAAGACATGGTGGGTCCGCAGGATGCTTATAAGGTGCTGGAAAAACACGATAAGAACCATAAGAATTTTATCGTGATGGGCCCGTGGAATCACGGCGGCTGGGCCGGAGGCACAGGCAAAAGCCTGGGCAATATCAAATTTGATGATCAGGAAACAAGTGCTTATTTCAGAAAGGAGATACAGGCTAAATGGTTTGCCTGGTATTTGAAAGGAAAAGGCGATGGCAAGTTTGCCGAAGCCATCAGCTTTCAAACCGGCTCAAACCAGTGGAAGAACTATACTGCATGGCCGCCAAAAGAAGCAACCAATAAAAATATCTATCTGCATGCTAATGGTAAGCTGTCTTTCGATGCACCATCAGCGGCGGAAAGTAAATTTGATAGTTATATATCCGATCCTGCTAAACCGGTTCCTTATCGTGCAAGACCGGTTGAAGAAACCTACGGTCCAGGTTCGCGCTGGTACCCATGGCTTACTGAGGATCAGCGTTTTGTGCAGAACCGCCCGGATGTGCTGAGCTGGGAAACGGATACGTTGACTGAAGATATTACAGTAACGGGCAACCCACTCGCCAAAATATTTGCTGCTACCACAGGCACCGATGCGGATTGGATAGTAAAGCTGATCGACGTTTACCCACAGCAGTACAAAAAAGAACTTAAAATGTCCGGCTACGAATTGATGATAGCTGACGATGTATTCCGGGGCAGGTTCAGGAAAAGCTTTGAAAAACCGGAACCAATGACACCAAACAAAGAGGAATTATACACCATCGACCTGCATGGCGTTGATCATGTATTTAAGAAAGGTCACCGTATTATGGTGCAGGTGCAAAGTACCTGGTTCCCGATCATTGACCGCAACCCGCAGAAATATGTGCCGAATATTTACAAAGCCACTGAAGCTGATTATCAGAAGGCCACGGAGATGATCTATCATACAGCAGCGGCGGCATCGTGTATTAGTTTGCCGGTGGTGAAATGAAACTGATAACTTTGATATGACAAAAACGAAAAGAACGATTTATTTTATTAGCGTAAGCGTCGTGTTGGGTTTGATATTAATGCTTACTGCTTTTACTTCCATAAAAAAGCTATATATAATTACATTTCACAGAAGCGGGACGATTTGGCATTTTAATAATAAAGGTCAATTAAATGGAGAAGTTGATACATACATAAATGGGGAAATAAAGAGTAGGGAATTCTTTAAAGACGGCAAACGCGATGGGCCTAACATAATGTACTATCCGAGCGGACGGATTGAACTGAAGTCATTTCGTAAAAACGACAAGGTCGAGGGAATGGAATACGAATATTACGAAGATGGTAGTTTAAGATTACTAAGAAATTGGGTCAATGATAGACCCTACGGGGATTTTTTTTATTACTATCCAAATAAGAAACTGGAAATCTATCATACTTATGACATTTTAGGTGATAAATTCTATTTATGCAGGTACGACCAATCAGGCAAAGTTTTAAGAAGGGACGGCTATGTGTTCAGTTCTCGCACGTATACTAAGTATAACGATTCAGCCGTAGCAATAATGACTGGAAAGGCATACAAATCAATAAAAGACTTATATATAACAGTAGCTAATCCGCCGCAAATTACTCCAGAAATTAAAGTAATGATTAATAATAAACTATGTCAGGATTTAATTTTTCCAGATCGAAATACTGTTTTGATTAGAAATGCTTTTAGTGAAAAAGGGCTTTATACCATTTCAGTCGAAGGCGTATTTGCTGGAAAATCTGATTCTGCAGATTACACTACTGGCACTTTGAGAATAATAAAGGAATAGATAGCAAATTCACCACCACCGCTGCCGCGAGTTTGCAACTCGTGATAAAGTATGGCAAAAGCTTTCAGCTGATAGAGGCCATAAATAGAAGTTATGAAATCAACCGGCTTACCTGGTTAAACGCAATCACAAAAAGATACTGCAATATCAATACCCCATCCATATAAAAAAAGTAGTAGTATTCATTCTTCTCCCATTTGGATTTGAAGATGAGCCAGCCTGTAAGTACGACGCTCAGTGTTAGTGCCCAAAAGTCGGTTGTGAAACCTCTATCCCGGAAAAGGAATAACAGTACTACATAACCTATCAGCAATACCTGACAAAATAAGTAGGCGTTTTTCTCGCCCCAGGCTACAGGGATGGTTTTAAGGCCTAATTGCTTGTCCTGGAACAGGTCGCGGATATCAAAAGGAATGGCCAATGCGGCAATAAACAGGAAGCGTTTGGCGATGAGGATGGTCGTATCCCGCATGGAAATGGTAGCTAGTTGCCCCGCCTGAGCCTCCAGTATTGGCAGTAGTACGCAGCTCATGGTCCACACCAAAGTGATCATCACCAGTTTCAAACCGGGTATATTGCGCAGACTGAATTTCTGTTCGCCAATGGAAAACAAGGGCAAACTATATCCAAATGATAATACCGAAAGGAAGATCAGCAATATTTTTGAAGCAGTAGAGATCAGGAAGAATAGTGGGATCAGCGATAGCATCGATACGATGGTAAGCGTAACCATCAACCGGTAATGTGAGAAAAACCAGCGTATACGGCGATAAGGCGATTGCTCCGGATGTTTGGGTTTACTGATGAGTATACAGAAATTGTAAATACCGAGTGTCGACGTAAATAGCAGTCCCAGAACCGAATAGGCAGGTTTTGAATCAATAAGATAAAAGGTGAGCAGGCCCTGCGCCACGGCACATAATGACATGAATACGTTGCTGAAAAGCACGAAATCAATAACGGGCTGCAATAGTTTTTTCATCGGCAAATGAAAAAGCCCGCTGGTCTTAAGCCTTGTTTGATAATGCAGGGTCAGCGGCTGCTTTCAGCTCAAATATCGTAATCTCCGGCAACATTCCAAGCCTACCTGGATAACCTAAAAATCCGTAGCCCACATTTACATATAATTGCTGCTTGCCTTCGCGGTAAAGCCCGGCCCATTCTTTATAAATATACTGGATCGGACTCCATTGGAAATATTTGGTCTGGACGCCAAACTGCATACCGTGAGTATGCCCTGCAAACATCACATCGATATCAGGATAATCCAATACCTGTGCCCGCCAGTGCGATGGGTCGTGCGAGAGCAATAATTTTACAGGCAGATCTTGTGTGTCTTTTGTAGCCAGGTCAAGTCTGCCGCGTTTAGGGAATCGGCTTAATGACCCCCAGTTTTCTACCCCCAAAATACCGATTTCTTCACCATCTACTTTCAATCTGCGGTTCTCATTCCGCAGCAAGTCCCAGCCCATGTTTTTGTGGGTATCCAATATGTCCTGGAAGTTTTTGTTCCAGGCTTCCTCAGTTGGCCAGTAAGCATAATCGCCATAATCATGATTTCCTAAGGAAGAATAAACGCCCAGCGGCGCTTTTACCTTGCTGAAAATATCCTGGTAACCACTCATTTCGCTGGTGCGGCTGTTAACCAAATCGCCCGTAAAGAAAATAAAATCGGGCTTTTCTTTCATCAGCATTTCTACCCCGCCGGTTACCGCTTTCTTGTTGTAAAAGCTGCCGGAATGGATATCTGATATTTGTCCAAGTCTTATGCCGTCAAATGCTTTTGGGAGATTCGGCAAATAAAGTGTACGATATTTTACCTGGTAATCATATACGCCGTTGATGGTGCCATAGACTAGTCCGCCTAAGGGAATAGAACCGGCCAGTAATCCGGCTTTCATCAGGAATTCCGAACGGGGAATATCATTCGGCCCCGGTTGTCTCTCAGGTTTTTCTTCCTTTTTGGTTTTATTCCTGAACCAAATGATTAACCTGCGGATATCATCGATCAAAATAAATGGCAGGAACATCAATTTGCCTATTGCCATCAGAAAAAATCCCAGCAGAAGTACAGACCGCACACCAAGACCCGCGTGCCGGAAAATGCTCACAAAAATTCCAATGGTGAGTATTACCGAGACGAGCCAGTACAGACGGGTAAAAGCACCTGATTTGACAAATTTCCATTTTTTGAGCCCGGCGCGTATGCCGCCTATCAAATAGAAATCGGCAATCAAAAAGCATGCACAAATCAGAAGTATAGAAGGGGCTTGTTGCTCCATTTAGTAAGAATAATTAATAACGGTCATCATCTAAATCCAGGTCGTCTTCATCGGGTTCAAGGTTGAACAGGCTGTTAAACATGTCTGAAAATGCAAAGCCATTATCAAGAAAGCCTTTGTTGAGCTGAGAAAACTCAGCAAGGCCATGTAGTACGAATTCCATCAGCAATAGTTGCTGGTTTTCGCTCAGTTTTGGGTGGATTTTTTTAACTAAATCTTTCAGCCCTGCTACTGAGTTAAGAGACTTTTTATATTCTGCCAGCGGCAGATCGTCATTCAGCAGTATGGTATTGCTATCGCCAAACCAGTTAATGATCTCGGCATATGGGTTCGGAGCTTTTGATTTCTTTACTTTTTCCGGATCAGGGAAAAACTGCAGCATCAGGGTTTTAATCGCTTTGCCGATCATCATATTGGCTACTTTGGCCGGACCTTCCTGCTCGCCTTCGTATACCAATTCGATCTTACCGGTTATAGCAGGGATAACACCTAAAAAGTCGGTGATGCGCACAAATGTAGACGACTCGCCATTGATGATCATACGTCTTTCCGCATTACTAACCAAATTCTCAAAAGCCGAGATAGTTAAGCGTGCAGATACACCAGATTTTTTATCGATGTATTCCGAATTACGTGCCTCAAAAGCAATCTGCTCGATCAGGTCTTTTACCAATCCATCTATCTCAATAGCAGTCTTTTGCTCAGGAGATAATAAAGCTTCCTGTTGAGTGATCTTACGCGAAATCTCGATAGAGCGTGGATAGTGCGTTAAAATCTGGCTCTCGATACGGTCCTTCAACGGCGTAACGATAGAACCACGATTGGTATAATCTTCCGGATTGGCAGTAAATACAAATTGCAGATCCAAAGGCAAACGCAGTTTAAACCCGCGTATCTGAATGTCTTTTTCCTGAAGAATATTGAATAAGGATACCTGGATACGGGCTTGCAAGTCGGGCAATTCATTGATAACAAATATACCACGATGCGCACGCGGGATCAATCCGAAGTGGATCACCCTTTCGTCCGAGTAATGCAGCTTCATAGTAGCGGCCTTGATGGGGTCAACATCACCTATCAAATCGGCAACGGTAACATCAGGCGTAGCCAGTTTTTCAGTATATCTTTCCGAGCGGTGAAGCCAGGCTATTGGCGTTGCATCACCTTTAGTATTTAGTTCATTATGGGCATACCATGAGATTGGGTTGAATGGATCATCAAACAGTTCTGATCCTTCAATATATGGCACGTATTCATCCAGCAAATTCACCATCAAACGCGCAATACGTGTTTTAGCCTGACCACGTAGACCCAGCAATAATATATTATGGCGCGACAAAATTGCGGTTTGCAGATCGGGAATTACAGTGTCTTCAAATCCAATTATACCTTCAAAGCCACCTTCTTTCTTTTGCAGTTGCTGGATAAGGTTTTGTCTTAATTCATCCTTAACCGAGCGGCTCTTATATGCCGATTTCTTTAACTCGCCTAAAGTTTTTATATCTGTTATTTTTGTCATTAGTCAATTGTCATTAGTCATTGGTAAAATTTGCACATCTCCGCATCAGCAAATCTGCACATCATCTCACCGTTCTTCTCCGGTTACGGATGTAGTCCTCAAAAATATATTCTCCCAGGCCGGTTAACGAACTGTAGAACGCTTTGCCACCGTTTGTCTCAGTAAATTTACGTACAAACTGCTGCAGGTATGGGTCGCGGGCGATCATAAACGTGGTGATCGGTATCTTTAACCTTTTACATTGCGCGGCCATATTCAGCGTTTTGTTTACCACCTTACGATCAAGCCCGATGCTGTTTTTATAATAACGGTTACCTTCTTTTAAACATGTCGGCTTACCATCGGTGATCATAAATATCTGCTTGTTGTGTGTTTTGCGGCGACGAAGCAGATCAGTAGCCAGTTCAAGCCCTGCGTATGTGTTAGTATGATATGGTCCCACCTGTAAATAGGGTAGATCTTTTAGAGTTATTGGCCAGGCATCATTGCCGAATACTACGATATCCAATGTATCCTTCGGATATTTTGTCCTGATTAACTCAGCCAAAGCCATTGCCACCTTTTTGGCCGGAGTAATGCGGTCTTCGCCATACAAGATCATCGAGTGCGAAATATCGATCATCAGCACGGTAGAGGTAAGGGTTTTATAATCCATTTCCTCTACTTCCAGATCACGCTCGGTCATTGTAAAATCCCCGATACCATGGTTGATCTGCGCATTGTGGATCGACTGCGTCATGTCGATCTGATCCAAACTATCACCAAATTCGTACTCACGGCGCTCGGCATTCTTTTCATCACCCTGCCCTGATTGTGGTGAACGATGATTACCCTTCCCCGATTTTTTCAGTTTGCCGAAGATCTCTTCTAAAGCAGATTGCCGTATTCCCTGCTCCGTTTTGGCGGTGATCTTAAACTCGCCGTTGCCTTTATCTTCGTCTAAATAGCCTTTTTGCTTTAATTCATCAATAAAATCACCCATGCCGTATTCGTCATTGGTGACATTATATTGCTTGTCCAGCTCATTCATCCAGGCCAAAGCTTCGCCCGCGTCGCCTGCTGTATAGTTCAGCAGTTCGAGAAAAAGCTTCAGTAATTCGTCAAATCCGCCCTGTGGGATCTGCCTGGGGGTGAACTTGGAAAATCCGTAGCCACGCATAGTTATCCTTTCGAATATAAAATAACGGATTAATTCTGTTAAAAGTTTAGAGATGACGCCTGTGAACCTAAAATGTTAGGGAAGGATGACAATCTTTGTTTAGTAGCAGTTGCAGTCACCAGTAGCAGTATTATTCATTTGATAGAAAACTGCTACTGCCGCTGCCACTGCAACTCAGACTAAACCAAGCAACTTCCTCACATGCTCATCATACGACGGATTAGCTCCGCGCTGGCTGGCTACAAAGGAGCCGACGAAACATGCTTTATCAACCAGTTGCTGCATGGGTTCATTTTTGAGCAGGCCGGCTACAAAAGTGGCCAGGAAGGAATCGCCTGCACCAACAGTATCGCCAACCTTAACACGGCAGCCCGCATTTTCATAGAATTTATGATCGTGCCATACGATGGCTCCGTGTTCGCCGCGGGTAACGCAGATGGTTTTGGGATGATATTTTGAACGAAACTCTTCGATCTTCTCGCGCAGGTTACCATTGCTGCCACCTATTAAAAGACTTGCTTCATCTTCATTCATTTTTACTACATCGGCCCTTGCCGTAAGTGTTTCAATGGTAGACAAAGTATAATGTGGTGCCCGTAGATTGACATCAAACACCTTTAATGCCTGGGTTTCGTCGAGCAGGTTTAGTAAAGTATTGCGACTGACTTCGCTCCGGCATGCAAGACTACCGAAAATCACTGCTGAAGCATGCACAGCGGCGTGTTCGAGAAAAGAACTTAACTCAATATCGTCCCATGAAACCGGTTGAGGAATGATATAAGTAGCGTGCTGATTTTCGTCCAGTTGGACAGTTACCTCACAAGTTGGGTATCTGTCATTATGTTGTATCAGGCTGTCGGAGAACAGATCATTCTTTTTTAGAAACTCCACCAGCTCATCCCCGGATCTGTCACTGCCTACGCTGCTGGCAAAGCCAACATCAACTTTTTGCTGTTTTAAGTGCATGGCGACATTCATCGGTGCGCCGCCGGCTTTTTTGCCGTCTTCAAAAGTGTCCCAAAGGATCTCGCCAAAGCATAATACGGTGTTCATAGGTGCCGGGGTTTATCACAAATCTAAAAGCTTTTTATTTCAATTTGTTATTTTCGGATATGAAAACAATAATAACCTTTTTTGCCCTGTTTCTGTTTTCCTGCTCATTATTCGCACAAGATAAAGAGGCTGTTAAAAAAATATTGGAAGATCAGCGCCTGGCCTGGAACCGCGGAGATATTGACGCTTATATGCAAGGTTACTGGAAGTCAGATTCTCTTGTTTTTGTTGGTAAAGATGCTCCGGTATATGGCTGGCAAAAAACTATCGATCGTTATAAAAAAGCATATCCCGATAAAACTGCGATGGGAGAGCTTACTTTTGATATCATACAGGTAAAAATACTGGATGGCAATAATGCTTTTGTTTTAGGCGGATGGCGTTTAAAACGGGAGAAAGATACGCCGGGTGGTTATTTTACGCTTTGGTTTAGAAGAATTAATGGTGAGTGGAAGATTGTTTGTGATCATACTTCGTAATAAACTTTGTCATTTCAAATGAGCAGTTGGGGAAAGAGTAGGAGGGCGAAGAGAAATCTTCTGCGCATTACATGTTCGCCCTGCATATTCGCTTTGCATGTCGTATAAGATTTCTCACCCGCGCTACCAAATAGGCCATACTGCGGGTTCGAAATGACATCGGGGTTTTATTGTGCAGTTTGGGATCAGATTGTGTAACTATTGGTCTTTTGCTTACGTCTTATAATCAATGGTTGAGATATTCGATAACATACGCAAGATATACACCTTTACGGAGGCTTGTCCCGGGCTGGCAGATCACATCGAGTTTTTCTCTGAATCGTCTGTCGAATCAACTCAAAAATATATTGGCAATTCCAACTTTTCAGTTAAGATGTTCCCGAGCTGGACGCCGACTTTTTACATCAATCTCGGTGCTCCTTATCTGATTTCCGTTGGTTACCAACAGTATCGTATCAATGCTAAGCAGGACATTTTGATTCTGCGCGATTCCATTGTCGAGCGGTTTAATACACCGTCTGATAATATTTTCACTATCAAGTTTTATCCCGGCGGACTGGAAGCCGTTTTAGGGATTAGCCAGCTTAAATGCGTGGATCGCATGGTTGACCTGGGCGCTATTTTACCTGCGAAACTTCTCCATCAGATCAAAAAGCCAATAACTTTTTTGGAAAGATGTGAATTGATGCAGAATTACCTGCTAGGCTCATTTAAAGAGCGCCAGCTAAAAGATCATTACCTGCGCTTTGTGAGAGATTGTATTGACAACTATGACATGCACCTGAACACGAGCGAGATAGCCGAAAAGATGTTTGTCACCTCTAAAACAATTAATAGATATTTCAACAGGGTAGTGGGTATCTCGCCTAAGAATTACTTTTCAGTTATGCGCGCCCGCACTGCTTTAACAGAGTATGTGAATAATAAGGCTGATTTTACTCCTTATGATTTTGGCTATTATGATATGAGTCATTTTTACAAAGAAGTAGTGCGGTTCACAGGCAAGAAGCTTATTGAACATGTGGCGGCTTAACCTCACCTAAATCCTTTGCAAAGGAGAGGACTTTAAATAAACTGATGATAAAAGCCCTCTCCAAAAGGAGAGGGGTTGGGGTGAGGCAAATTGTCCGTTTTTTACTAAATTCCATTGTTTCTAAACTTTTATTTTGTTGAAAAAGAATTTGTCACAATGAAATACCTGATATCTGTTATAATATTTTTCAATCTTTTTCAGCAAACAAGCATCGCGCAGCAAAAAGGCTATACGCCTAAAATTGAACCCTGCGAATGTGCCTTTAAAGCCGATACCAGCCTGAAAACCCGTTGTGCTTATTTGATAGTTCCTGAAAATCGCAATAAGCCTAACGGAAGAACCATCAAGCTGCCTTTTATCTATGTAGAAAGTAAAAATCCGAATAAGCATAAGGACCCTGTGCTGTATACCGCCGGTGGTCCGGGTGCGAGTTCACTGCATGGTGTAACGTTTGTTCATAACCGTGCTTTTATAAAGGATCGCGATTATATTGCCTTTGAACAGCGTGGTACCTACTACGCCAAGCCGTGGTTAAACTGCACCGAAGTTCCTGAAGCGATCAAAGAATCATATCGCAAAGGATTAAATCGTGATAGCATGATATTGCAAGCAGTAAAAGCCTGCCGTAAACGATTGGTGAGCGAGGGCATCGACCTGGATGCTTATAATACCATTGAAAACGCAGCAGATATTGAAGACCTGCGCCGTGCATTAAATATCGACTCCATAAACCTGGTGGGTATCTCCTACAGCGGCGGCTTGATGATGACCGTGATGCGCAATTTTCCGCAGCATATACGCTCAGTAGTATTGGATTCAGCCTTGCCGGGATTTGTTAATTATGAGGAAGATGCTGTTTTTAGTATCAATGAGGCATTTGATAAAATATTCAGCAATTGCGACAGGGATTCGACGGATAAAGCCAGGTACGGAAATCTCCGTCAGCGTTTTCATGATTATCTGAATTCTATTGCCAACAAGACTTTCTATCTTACCTACAAGGAAAAAGATAAGCCCGATAGTATCCGCATCAAATATACCCGCGATGAGTTGATCGATGTTTTAATGAATAAGCTTCAATCCAACCGGGAATTGAAAAATGTGCCTTACGTCATTACTCAGTTGATGGCCGGCAATCTGAAGAGTTATATGACAGAATATTTTGATGGTGTGTTCGGCGCCGGAACTTCTACTGCTGGTATGCGCTTTTCGATGTACTGCTCAGAACAGATCAATTATGCCGATCAGAAAGTGATCGATAAGCAAAATATAATGTTCCCATATTTCGCCGGGTATCATTTTAATGATGCCAACCATCCGATATGCGATTGCTGGAAGGTAAAATCAGTCGATCCGATTGCCAAGACACCTGTGTATTCACATCTCCCGGTATTATTGAGCTCAGGTGATACTGATCCATATTGCAGGCCTTATTATAACGATCTGATCCATCATTATATGCCTAATAGCCAGCGATTGCTGTTTACAGATAAAACACATGCCCCTCTGTTGAACACAAGAGAAGGCGACGAATTGCTTGCTGCATTTTTGGCACATCCATTTAGCCCGGTAGTTGCCGATGGTAAAAAAGTTAAAGCTTATTGAAATGAAAAAATTACTATTCTTTATATTCTTATTGGCTGGCCTCTCAGCCTATGCTCAAAAAGATAACCGCATAGTCATCGGTACTGTTGATACAATTTATTCCAAAGTTCTGAATGAAAAACGTGCCATCCGGGTTCATATTCCCGAGGGCGGTAAAAATCAACGTTACCCGGTATTATACCTTTTCGATGGCGAAGATCATTTTCAATCTGCAGTAGCTATATCCGAACAAATGAGCGGTTTAATACCGCCTATGATCGTTGTCGGAATTGATAATATGGGGCACAGCTTCCGTGAACGCGACCTGACACCAACCAAAGTTAATCCGAGTGCTATAGTGAATGCCGGGGATGCAAAACTATCAGGTGGAGGCGAGAATTTTTTCAGTTTTATCGAGAAAGAATTAATACCTTATATCGATTCAAAATATCCAACCGCCAGCTACCGGATGATCAGCGGGCATTCCCTGGGCGGATTAGCAGTCGTAAATGCCTTTTTTAATCATACCAATTTGTTTAATACCTACATCGCTCTTGACCCAAGTATTTGGTGGGATCAGCAAAGATGGGTCAAAAAACAGGAAGGCGAAATATCGAAGCGCGATCTTAAGAATAAATCCCTGTTTGTAGGTATTGCCAATAATATCCCGCCGGGGATGGATACGATATCTGTTTTGAAGGATACCAACGTCACAATTGCTGCGGTCACAAAGGCTGTATTACCTTTTGTAGATTTTTTAAGAGAGAACAAGCCTGCTGGTTTACGCTGGTCATCAAAGTTTTTCCCTAATGAGACCCACGGTACGGTCGAGCTGATTTCAGAATACGAGGCCTTGCGTTTTTTGTTTGATTTTTACCCGTTCAGAACCAGCCAGTTCAGTGGACACCCGGAATTAAATGAGGATTCAGTTTTGGCGGCTCACTATAATATGGTCTCCGAAAAAATGGGCTATACCGTATTCCCAACGGAAAATTCAGTAAACGAACTGGCTTATAGTTGCATGGGTAACCACAAAATGGCAGTAGCTTATAAACTGTTTATCCGTAATACACAAATGTATCCCAATAGTTCTAATGCTTTTGACAGCCTGGGCGATTATTATATAGCCGCAGGTGAAAAGCAAAAGGCTATTGAAGCTTTTAGAAAGGCATTAAGCCTGCAGGAAGTACCGGATACACGCCAGAAACTAAATGTGTTGCTTAATAAAAGGTAAGTCATGCCGTCCGCTGGCTAGCGGATCGGCAACCCATCTGAAGGGTACGCGATTGGAAAGTCTGCAATTAGCAGCTCGCAGACCATGCAAGCGTGAATGTCCTGTAGAGCGCTGATCCGCTAACTAGCGGACAGCATGACATTTTTTGCTTTTGACTCAAGACTCAGAACTCACGACTTCTCAATATGGTTTCCCAGCCGCTAAAGCCCGGTTCGCCCATTTAATAGCTACTTTCTCGCGGTAGCGGGCATAGTCGCCTTTAAAGGTCATCTTGAGCAAACTATCTACCCCGCCTTTAATGGCAAGATTATATAGACTCGCAGCTTTACGGGTGAATGATGCATCCCATGCACGAAGGCTTAACGAATAGGAGCCTTCCAGGTATTTCATCCAGTGCCACCAGCCGGTAGGCATAAATAAGGTATCACCGTGTTCCAGGAAGGCTTCGATCCCTTCAACACCGTTTAGAGCAGGGAACTTTTCTATGTCAGGGCTCAGTACATCATAATCCTCTAAAGCATAAGTGGCATTAGGCAAGCAGTATAGGCGGCGTTTCCATTTGTTTTCAAACAGGATCACATGCTTGCGTCCCACAAAATGTGTATGAAAAATATGCGGAAGATCGATGTCATAATGCAGGAAAGTAACTGAGTTCGATCCCCCAAAAAACATAGCGGGCATGCTTTCTATAAATCCCCCCATCAGGTCTTTTGGTAATATGATATCATTTATTAACTCCGGTGCCTGTTTGAAGATGTTAAAGAAAAATATACGAAGTTCGGTAGGCTGGCTTCTTATCAGATCAATATATTCATTAAAAGGCATCTCTGCCGCCTTTGCATTGATAGGTTTTGAAGGATCAGCTTTTGAGTTATCATACAGTGGCACTACTTTATCACCTACTACACTTTTTAGGTATTCCGGTGTCCATTTCTGGACTGCGGGCCAGTCTTTAGTGAGGCCTTTTATAATTAATGGGCGACGGGGTTTTAAATAGTTTTCAGTGAAATCTACAGGACTGATCGTATCAACAGTATCAATAGGGCGCAGAATAAAACTCATATTTTAGCAAAAACGGCAATCATTTTTAAACGGTTCTTTCCGGTTTAAATTATACAATATACCAGTCTACTAAGATAAGCTTTACAATTAATTAAATCAGTTTTTTATTGCTAACAAAATAGCAGGCCTATCGCGGCTCACCTGCGGCTAAGGCTTTTTCAGCCCGTTTAACAGCAAGTTCTTCCTTCCATTCCATATATTTTTGACGGAAATTCTTCTTCATGATATCATCGAATTTGCGTTGAACAGTCAGGTTGTATAAACTTTTTGCCTTGATGACCCATGATTTATCCCATGCACGCAATGAAATAGAGAATGATCCATCAAGGTATTTCATCCAATGCCAGTAACCGGTAGGCATAAACAGGGTATCACCGTGTTCCAGGAACGCTTCCTGACCTTCAATGCCATCTAATGCAGGGAATTTTTTGAAGTCGGGATTTTCAATATCATAATCTTCCAAAGCATAGGTAGCGAATGGAATGCAGTATAAACGCTCTCGCCATTTGTAATCAAACAGGATCACATGCTTACGTCCGTTGAAATGAGTATGAAAAATGTGGGCAAGATCGATATCAAAATGCAGGAAAGTAACCGAGCCCGCACCCCCAAAAAACATAGTGGGGTATTTATCCAAAAAACCACCCATCAGGTCGGATGGAGAACGGTAATCGTCCAGAAGTGCCGGAGCTTGCTTTATGGGATCAAATAAAAATATGCGGAGATCTGTAGGCTGAGTCTGAATCAGGTCGATATAATCAGCAAACTTCATTTCAGTCGCCGCGGCATTGATCGGTTTTGAGGGATCGGCTTTTGAGCTATCATACAGCGGAACAGTTTTATCGCCGACTACTTCCTTCAGATATTCAAAGGTCCATTTTTGCAAAGCAGGCCACGATTCGGTTGCTTTTCTGATTACCAGGGGCTTTCTCGGTTCGAGATAATTCTTTACGAAATCTTCTTTTGTGATGTGATCAACTCTGTCAATAGGGGTTAGTCTTAAACTCATGTTCACAATAAATTAACACGCAAAATTAATTGAAAATTAAAAAAACGTGAAAAACATGCGAATGTTTTGATGCTCATCTGACAATAGAAAAGGCCCGTGCGGCGCAGCGCACGGGCCTTTATTAAGTTTGCAGTGGGCAGTTTGCAGTGGGCAAAATTTGTTTAATGTAAAACCACTTATTGGCTGCCAACTGCCAACTGATAACTGCAAACTGGTCAAGGCATTAATACCGTGTTTACTACGTGGATTACGCCATTACTTTGGTTTACGTCGGCTATGGTGATCCATGATTCGCCGCCTTTTTCATCAACAAGGTACAGCTTTTTGCCTTTTGCCATAGCAGTTAACTTTTCGCCTTGTACGGTAGTTAATTCCGCTTTGCCATTGCCTGCTTTTACTTTGGCCCATAGTTCCTCAGAGCTTAAACGGCCCGGAACAACATGATAGGTTAAGATTTTGGTGAGCATTTCTTTATTTTCAGGTTTTACCAGGTTGTCAACTGTTCCGGCAGGTAATTTATTAAAGGCTTCATTGGTAGGGGCAAATACGGTGAATGGACCTGTCGACTCTAAAGTTTCTACCAATCCGGCGGCTTTAACAGCGGCAACTAATGTGGTGTGATCTTTTGAGTTGACAGCGTTTTCTACAATGTTTTTTGTAGGATACATGGCAGCGCCACCTACCATTTTAGTTTGAGCATGAGTGATTGCAACAGCTGCCATTGCAATGACTGCGATAATGAATTTTTTCATTTTAATTGTTTGGTTTTTAATTGTTAAATGATCCTGCCAGGAGAAATTTCTTGTGCTGCAGCTAAACAGCAGGCTCATTTATTTTTTGATTGTAAGTTATTTGATGGAAGATACGGGGCTTGCTTCGCAACGGATTTTAATCAAATGAAAATATTGTATATTTTGCTGATATACAGGTAGATATAATTTATTGATTAGCCTGTAGTATTAGAAAAACAATTCCGACGCAATATGATCTGCATACAATTTCCCGGTTTGAGTAAGGTAAATGACCTGGCCTTTTTGACTGATCCAACCTTTTTCCAGGAACTCTTCTGCTTCTTTTAATAATGGCTCGGATGCACCTTTTGCAATTGCATTTAATTGTTCCAGATTCAAACCCCATTGGGTGCGGAGCGAGGTCATGATATACTCATTCAGGCGGTTCTCTTCTGTTAATATTTCGATTTCAGCAGGAATGGTCTTTTTCTCAATAGCTTGAATGTATTTGGCATTATTGGCAATATTCCACTGGCGTTTTTCACCATCATAAGAATGTGCAGAAGGACCTATTCCCAGGTATTTTACACCTCTCCAATAATTGGTATTATGCTTTGAGTAATGTCCCGGTTTGCAAAAATTAGATATTTCGTAATGCTCAAAACCCTGTGCCTGCATGGCTTCCATCAGCTGAATGAACTGCTCCGAACTTTGCTCCTCATTCATTGCTGGTTGTTTTTTGTTTTTGATGAATGAGGCCAATGCGGTGCGTGGCTCAACTATCATGGAATAGGCTGATATGTGCGGAACTTGAAGATCAAATACTTTGTCCAAATTATATTTCCATTTTGGGTCGGTCAGCAGGGGATAGCCATAGATCAGGTCGACGGTTATATTTTCAAACCCGGCATCCTGTGCACGTTTTACGGATGACTCTGCTTCGTTTGAGCGATGCGCCCGGTTCATCCATATCAAATCATCATCAAAAAATGATTGTATGCCTATACTGAAACGGTTGACAGGCGTTTGTCTTAAAGCATTTAGTTTTTTGGTGTCGAGGTCATCCGGATTAGCTTCCAGAGTAATCTCTGCACCTGATGATACCGTATGATGATCAGTAATGGTGCTGATCAGCTGATTTATCTCTTCTCCTTCTAAAAGCGACGGTGTGCCCCCTCCAAAATAGACCGTTTCGATCGTCTCGCCATTCAGAAAGTCCTTTTGAAGACTCATCTCTTGTTGCAATGCCTTTAAAAGTTCCGATTTATACGCCAGAGAGGTACTGAAATGAAAATCACAATAGTGACAAGCTTGTTTGCAAAAAGGAATATGAATATAGATGCCCGCCATACTTTATTGGATAACATTTATTACCGGCATCAAAATTAAAGAACTTTTTTATCCAATATGGAAAAGATATACCTGGTGATATTTATATCATGGGTTTGGATAAATGGTTATTGAATAAAACGTCTTTTACAGCATTAGCTATGATAAAAGGGGCCCCCGCTATTTGTGGCGCTTTCGTGAATAAAATAACTATGGCCTGTTTCTACATCGCCTGAATTGATCAGCACGATCTCGGGCTTTGCCCATTGTTTTTTTGTGGAAGGAATGTTTGCAGAAGATGTGTTCAGATTGGCAGGGGTGGTTGTTTTCGTCGTAGTAGCAGTTGTTTTCATATTGGTAAAATAGTTGTTTTCATATTGGTAAAGTTACTTGATATTAGTTTAATTTTATTGAGTAAATGACAAATAAGTTTGCTTAATGGTTTTTAATTGTAACCTGTTTGCTATTTCGCTGTAGATCAACAATTCACTGTGGATCAATACTTCAATCAGAAGATCGTCCCGCCCGTCGCCGTTATTGCCTGATAAAATAATTCTGATCGCTCTGCTGCAAAATTTGGGTAAGAGCTGCTTGCATCCTAAATGAGGTAAACTATTTTACTGATGTTGAAAAATAAACTCATTTATGCTATAAAATCCATGGATTTAATATAGTATACTTGTGGTGCAGAGTTTGTAGATTTAATTTGTTAAAAACTAAATAGTTACTGTTAATTAATTCTATCGGCTTTACTGTACCTTGAAAGAAAATTAATATCTACTAATAATTAAACATTAATCTTATGGCCGAAGAAAAACCTAAGCAAACAGCACTTGGCGACGTCGCCGCGAGACAGTTGGCAATCGCCACCAGGACAGTACCACAGCTGTCGTCTATTACCCCAAGATGGTTAACCCATTTGATGAGCTGGATACCGGTGGAGTCAGGTGTTTACCGTTTGAACAAAGTTAAGGACGCTGAAAATGTAGAAGTAGATTGCTCAGCACGTGATGAACGTTCTTTGCCCTCAACTTTCGTGGATTATATAGAAAACCCGCGCGAGTATAACCTGAGTGCTGTAAATACGGTATTAGATGTGCATACCCGCGTATCCGATTTGTATAGCAAGCCCTATAACCAGATCAGCGAGCAGTTGCGCCTTACCATCGAAATTGTAAAAGAAAGACAGGAAAGTGAGCTGATCAATAACAAGGATTACGGCTTATTAAACAGCATAGCACCATCGCAGCGTATCAAAACCCGTAAAGGTTCGCCAACGCCCGATGATCTGGATGACCTGATCGCCAAGGTTTGGAAAGAGCCGGGATTTTTCCTGCTGCATCCTAAAGCAATAGCTGCCTTTGGCCGCGAATGTACCCGCAGGGGCGTACCTCCGCCAACAGTATCGCTGTTTGGCTCACAGTTCTTAACCTGGCGTGGTTTGCCGCTGATCCCTTCGGATAAAGTACCAATCGTTGGCGGTAAGACTAAAATTATATTATTGCGCACCGGCGAAAGCAGGCAGGGTGTGGTTGGTTTATATCAGCCGGGCTTACCAGGCGAACAGTCGCCGGGCCTTTCGGTACGCTTTATGGGGATCAATAGCAAGGCTATAGCATCCTATCTTGTTTCGTTATATTGTTCGTTAGCTGTTTTGGTGGATGATGCCATCGCAGTATTAGAGGATGTTGAAATAGGAAATTACCATGAATACCAATGAATATCCTGAAGGATTGCCCGATATAGCGGCTTTAGAGAAACTGGCCAACCAGTTTTTCTCAGCCTTGCCCGGTACTTTTCCAGAAGGATTGAAAGCTGAACAGTTTAATCAGCAGTCTTTTGATCCTGGTTCAGTGCAGCAATACGGTAATTTAGGTTCTGGAAATATTCCTATTGATCTGCCGGGAGTTGGCTCACAAGGCATAACCAGTATTCCTGCCTCTATTGCAGGGAGTGGAATATCGCCATCCTACACCAGCACACTGAATGGTGTTGACGTGCCGCATGCACAGCCTTTTACTCCATCGCCGCAATCTGTCGGAATGGGGCAGGTGCCTTTCTCGGTAGGCGGAGCGGGTGTGTCCTCGTCGGCAATCAGCAATCCAAACTCCATCGACTTAAGAAACCCGCAACCGGTTTTTCCGGGATCGCACATGATCGGTTTAGGATCGATACCACAATCAGTAGCCGGCAGCGGGATATCGCCATCAGCCATTAATCAAGCAAATGCGTTTGATGTAAAAAATCCGCAGACTTCTTTGCCTGACCCTAATAGCACAGGCCTGGGCAACGTGCCACAGTCTGTAGCGGGTAGTGGTAAATCCCCATCTGTCATTGATCACGGTAATGAAGTTGACATTAAAAATCCGCAAACCAGTCTGCCTGATCCAAATAGTGCCGGGCTGGGTAACGTCCCTGAATCAGTGGCTGGTAGCGGTATTTCTCCGTCAGGTTTTGAGCATGGAAATTCAGTGGATGTAAAAAATCCGCAGACTTCTTTGCCCGATCCAAATACCACAGGCTTAGGGCATGTGCCGGAATCGGTAGCAGGAAGCGGTATATCTCCTTCGGCCATCGAGCAGCACAATGCAGTCGATTTGAAAAATCCACAAACCAGTTTCCCGGATCCTAACAAACAGAGCGCCAGTAAGAAAGTAACACAGCAGCCATCGGGTAGTCAATATTCTTCTTACCTGGAGGATGCGAATGCTTTTACGCAGTTTGATCTGAAAACTCCGCTTCAGCCGACAAATAATTACACTTTGCCATCCTCGCTGCAAAGTTTACCTTACTATACTGAGCAGCCATTTGAAACGGAGCTATTGCAGTTATTGAAAGGAGTCAACACATCCTTTCCTGATCAGCAATTGCCTTACACTCCAGCCGCTTCAGGATTTTATTTTCTGAATGAAAGGAACCATCTACGGACGGCTCTTGAATCAATTCAACCTGCTCAGAAAGAAGCTAAAAATAACGGCGGAAATTCGTTTGATGTTAACCGCATAAAACTGGATTTTCCGATCTTGCAGGAGAGGGTGAATGGTAAGCCATTGATCTGGCTGGATAATGCGGCCACAACCCAAAAGCCGCGACAGGTGATAGACCGTATCAGCTACTTTTACGAGCACGAGAACTCCAACATCCATCGTGCTGCTCATGAACTGGCCGCACGGGCAACTGATGCTTATGAAGAGGCCCGTAAAAAAGTAAAAACATTTCTCAACGCCAATTCAGCCAATGAGATCGTTTTTGTGCGGGGTACTACCGAGGCCATTAACCTGGTGGCCAAAAGTTGGGGTGAACAGTATTTAAAAGCCGGTGATGAGATCATCCTGAGCCATTTGGAACATCATGCCAATATTGTACCCTGGCAACAATTAGCTGCTAAGAAAGGGTTGAAGATCAAAGTAATTCCTGTAGACGATAGCGGGCAGGTAATATTGGGCGAATACTCTAAGCTGCTTGGACCTAAAACACGGCTGGTGTCTTTCTCGCAAGTGTCAAACGCTCTAGGTACTATAACTCCTGCAAAGCAAATCATCGACATGGCACACCAGGCCGGGGCAAAGGTATTGGTGGATGGAGCGCAGTCTGTCTCACACATGCGTGCCGACGTTCAGGCGTTGGATGCCGATTGGTTTGTTTTCTCCGGGCACAAAATTTTCGGCCCTACAGGTATTGGCGTATTGTATGGTAAGGAAGAATTACTGAATGAAACTGAACCATGGCAGGGCGGGGGCAATATGATAAAGGATGTAACTTTCGAGTATACCCAATATCATAATGCGCCTTTGCGTTTTGAAGCGGGCACTGGTAACATAGCCGATGCAGTTGGGCTTGGTGCTGCTTTAGATTATGTAAGCCGTATAGGTATCGATCTGATAGCACAGTACGAGCATTATTTATTGGAATACGCCACCAGGCTTTTGAAAGAAGTTCCTGGCTTACGCCTGATTGGTACAGCAGCGGATAAGGCCAGTGTAATGTCCTTTGTCTTAGATGGCTACAGTACTGAACAGGTGGGTCATGCTCTTAATCAGGAAGGAATTGCAGTTCGCTCAGGCCATCATTGTGCGCAGCCAATATTAAGAAGATTTGGCGTGGAAAGTACGGTGAGGCCATCCCTGGCTTTTTATAACACCTGTGCGGATATTGATACCCTCGTGCTTACTTTACACAAGTTAAAAGGCACACGAAAATCTTAACTCAGTTTCACAAGATTAGTAAGCAGCCCTCAAAGGCTGCTTTTTTGTTTTACAAAGCCTTCATAAGATTTATTCCTCAGCATAACCCACGTACGATCGTAAGATACCATATAATGTATAATAACAACAGAAGCCATTAGTATACTTAATGTTGAATACCCAAGATCGTACAAAGCCCAGCTTGCGAACCCAAACAGACCCAATTCCAATAGCAAACGGAAAATTCCTGGAATGGCTACAGGTGCCGGTTTGGGGTCATTGGGGATACGGAATATCCCCCACAAAGCGGCTGCTGCTATTGGTAACCCAGCTACGCCAATATATCGCCAGGAACCGTTTAAATGCCAGCCCCAATAGCTTAATGCTATCAGCATTGCAATTTCTAATAAAAAACGCACTGCAAGGTTTACTGGATTGGTGTTCATTCGGGCAATAAATATTTTTTGTTTAACACTAAAGTAAATATCCATTTATGAAACAATCAAATATTCAGGTAACTTTGCGGCAATATTTGATTTGCCCCGTATAGTTATATGCGTATTGTTGTCATAGTCTTGCTGATCTTTACTTTTCTGGCAGGTAATGCGCACGCGCAGCAGGATGCATCGGCACCGCAAGGCTACGATACCTCCATATCTGGTAATAATGCCAATCGCCTTCCATTTCTCGATTCTGTAGCGCTGGCCATGCAGCAAAGGGAGCAGTTTGTCGCCGATTCACTGGCTACTATTTATGTCCGTCCGGGCAATCCATTGCGCCGCAATCTGCTGGTGGATACTTTGCTGAAGATGAATTTATACAAGGGAAGTAACAACTTCCTCGATATACCCCATGAATCAAAAAATCTGCTGAAAGAAGGTCACTCCCGCAAAACCCGTGATCAGTGGGTTATAGCTACCATTATAGGATTGCTCCTATATACAGGCCTGCTCAATCGTATCATGAGTAAGGATGTCGAAAGCGTCTGGCAGTCATTCTATAGCAAACGTGTGCTCTCTCAGGCAGGGAAGGAAGATAGCATTATTAATGCATGGACTTTTATTGCCCTGTTTTTGTTATTCGGATTGATATTCGGCTTGTTCCTTTATCAGCTCGCACAATATAAAGGCGTTTATTATAGCATCAACGGTGTAAGGCTCTTCGTATCGTTTTCCGGGATCATCCTGGCGGCGCTGGCTATTAAGTTTTTGATCGTGAAATTCCTGGGCTTTGTTTTCAATATAAACAAACTGGTTACTGAATACTTGTCGACATTATACCTTACCTATTTTAATATCGGCTTCGTTTTTCTACCTGTTACGGTATGTTTCTGTTTGTTGGCAGCCGAACTAATTAGCTACATTTTGTGGATAGCGCTGGTTTTAGCTATCGTAATATTTATATGGCAGTACTTACGAAGCAGCGTAGAAATGGTTTCTAACATACTATTTCATAAGTTCTATTTAATTGTCTATCTTTGTGCCCTCGAAATTTGCCCTATTTTAATTTTGATAAAGGCGTTAAATATATAGGTATTAGATTTTTATATTTTAAAGATTTTGGAAGAAAGAAAGAAAAAGGTTAAAAGTATACTGGTTACCTTACCAAAGCCCGAAAATGATAAAAACCCTTATGCCGAACTGGCTAAGAAGTATAATTTGAAGATCGATTTCAGGTCTTTTATCCATGTAGAGGGTGTGCCGGCGAAAGATTTCCGAAAAGAAAAGATCAACTTATCTGATTTTACCGCCGTTATTTTTACGAGCCGCAATTCAGCCGATCATTTTTTCCGTATTTGCGAAGAAATGCGTTTTGAAGTGCCGGTTGAAATGAAATACTTCTGTCTTTCTGAGACCATCGCCTTATATCTCCAGAAGTATATCCAGTATCGCAAGAGAAAGATATTCTTTGGCAAACAAACCGCAGCCGACCTGGCTGAGGTATTGAAAAAGCACTCCGGCGAGAAGTTCCTTTATCCTTGTTCGGATGTGGCTGCCGAAGAAACCCAAAAATTCCTGCTGGATAACGGCTACAATTTTACCCCTGCGGTATTGTTCCGTACAGTATGCAGCGACTTGTCAGACCTTGCTGATGTATTTTATGATGTGCTGGCTTTCTTCAGCCCGTCCAGCATACAATCGCTTTATAAGAACTTCCCTGATTTTAAGCAAAATAACACTCGTATAGCTGCTTTTGGCGCTACTACACATAAGGCAGTTTTAGATGCCGGTTTAATTTTAGATATCCCTGCGCCAACTCCCGGCGCCCCATCAATGACTATGGCTCTTGAGCAATACGTTAAGATGGTTAACAAATAATTTTTAAAGATTTTATCATAACGTCCTGCAACATTTTATAGCTGCAGGACGTATAATGCCTTGTATTAAATTAGCTGCGAGTAGTAACTGTTTAGTTTATAAGTTGATATGTTTTGCACGGGTAAACTATTAATTTATAAATTTGTTATGATTAGCTCATTGTTTTTACAAGTAAAACAACATATTTGTGTTCTAATTAACTTAAACTGATTTATATATAAAAGGGCATAATTTCGTTATATCCAGACAACTGATTAGAAATTAAAAATGAAGCAGATATACTATTTATTAACAGTTTTGGCCGGTGGGGTTATGCTGCTAAGCAGCTGTAGCAGAGGGGGCGACAGAGGTGAGGTGACCGGTGTAGCACAAAGGTCATTCAGAGCTGAAGTCCCGTACGGCATGGTTTACATTCCCGCAGGCTCATTTTTGATGGGTCAAACCGACCAGGACGTTACATTTGCCCAAATTGCCCAAACCAAACAAGTTACTGTAAACGCATTCTTCATGGATGAGACCGAGATCACCAACTCGAAGTACAGACAATTTGTAAACTGGGTACGCGACTCAATCGCTATCACCAATTATCTTCACGACGACAAGTTTTATATCAAACCTCCAAAGGGCGTAAAAACCAACGGTAAGAAGTATATCAACTGGAACTATGTAAAGCACTATCCCATTTCTTTCAACGGCGCAAAAAAAGGCAATGCTGCACATGCTGCCAAACTGCAGGGAATGTATTACCAGGGTGATGACAGGGTATTTGATAAAAACGAACTGGATGTACGTCTGCTGAAATACAACTACGCATTATTTAAACTGCGCGACGCATCTGACTATAAAAACGACAAAACCAAAAAGAGATCAGACTTCATTTACCGCGATACTGTTCCGGTTTATCCTGATACCCTGGTTTGGTTAAGCGACTTCTCTTATGCTGCCAACGAGCCAATGGTTGAGAGCTATTTCTCTCACCCTGCATACCGCAACTATCCTGTTGTAGGTGTAACATGGCGCCAGGCAAGAGCTTTCACCGTATGGCGTACACGCTACAATGAAGCTTATAAAGAATCACGTCACCTGCCTCCAAGAGGCCGTTACGAACTGCCAACTGAAGCTGAATTTGAATACGCAGCGCGGGGCGGCAGGATCGGTACCGATTACCCTTGGGGTGGTCCGTATATCAAAAATGCCAAAGGATGTCTGATGGCAAACTTTAAGCCAGGTCGCGGTAATTATGCCGATGACGGCGGTGCCTATACTGTAAATGTTCGCTCATATTTCCCTAACGACTATGGGCTGTATAATATGGCTGGAAACGTAGCTGAATGGACTGCTTCAGCGTTCGATGAATCCGCTTCTACATTTGTTCATGATCTTGCCCCCAGTTTTGATTATGAAGCTAAACCAAACGACCCGCCGGTGCTGAAACGTAAAGTGGTGCGCGGTGGTTCATGGAAAGACGTTGGTTACTTCCTTCAAAACTCAACCCGTACGTATGAATACCAGGACACTGCTAAGTCATACATTGGTTTTCGCTGTGTAACACACTATTTAGGACGAGATATAAAAGACAAACACTAATTTAATTAACAACAATCATTACACTCATTATTTAAAATTATCATGGCTGGGAAGAAAAAACCTTACGGTATTACCAATATTGTATCCTGGGGAGCAACCGTTGTAATCATCGGTCTATTATTTAAAATTCAGCACTGGCCTTATGGCGGTCTGTTCATCTCCGCAGGACTTGTAACAGAAGCAGCATTGTTCTTCCTTTTGGGTTTCCAGAGAGAAAACGAAGAAGCACATATCGATTGGACACGTGTTTACCCTGAATTAAGCGAAGAATTTAAAGGCGAGTTGCCAAAAGCTACTGTACGTAGCGTAGGCGGGTCATCAAGCACTGCAGCATTAGATAAAATGCTGGATGATGCCAAGATCGGTCCTGAACTGATCGGCAGCCTTGGCGAAGGGTTAAGAACCTTTGGCGATAAAGTTCAAAACATTTCAAAAGTTGCCGATGCAGGCGCTGCTACCAATGAGTTTACAGCGAAAGTAAAAACTGCAAGTGCAAGCTACGATAAATTGAGCTCTGCATTTGACCAGGCATCTGCAAATCTGCAGGAAATGGCAAACTCAAACATCGACTCAAAAGCATATCACGAACAAGTGAATAACCTGGCGAAGAACTTGTCAGCTTTAAATGCAGTTTACGAACTGGAATTACAGGATTCGAGCGCGCATTTGAAATCGATGAATAAGTTCTACCACAGTATGGCAAGCACCATGCAGAACTTTAACGAGTCGCTGGAAGATTCACAACAGTTCAAGAGTGAAGTTGCACGTTTGGCTAAGAACCTGAGTTCATTGAACTCGATCTATGGCAACATGTTGTCAGCAATGAGCCAGCCGCGCGTATAATAATTAACAGAAGCTACTAATAGTATATATAGAAAAATAGCAAAATGGCCGGAGGTAAAGAAACCCCTAGACAGCGAATGATAGGCATACTGTACCTGGTACTTTTAGGCTTGATTGCCCTGGATGTGCCGGAGAATTTGCTGGACTCATTTAAAAATATAAGCGACAGCTTGAATGCTTCTAAAAAGAACGTTCAAACCGGTATTGGTAATACATTTGATGCATTTGAAAAAACCAAATTAAAAGATGAACCGGAAAGAGCAAAGAAGCCTCATGAAGACGCGCTAAAAGCTAAGCAATTATCGGAAAAGCTTGACGTATATGTTGAGGCTTTGAAAACTGAAATGTCAAAAGAAACCGGTGGTATTAGTGAGGCAACCGGTGACTATGAAGGCCGTGAAAACCTGGACGAGTCAGTGCATTTTATGGTTGACGGTGGAAAACACGCTTATGATCTTCATAAAAAGATAGATTCAACACGTGAAGCGATGTTAGCTCTTGTTGACGCTAAAGATCGTGCAGGGATGAACCTGCCATTACAGGCTATTCCGCCAAAGCCACGTGCCGGTTTCCCAACAAAAGACTGGGAACAGGCAAACTTTGGCGAAGGTATACCAATGGGCGCAGCAATGACCGCATTAGTGAAGATTCAATCGGACATCAAGAACTCAGAAAATGAAGTTGTTAAAAAGATATTAGGTAAAGTTGACCAGGCAGTTGTTAACCTGGATAAATTCCAGGCAGTTGCTGTGGCACCAACAAGCTATGTATTGGTTGGTCAGCCTTATACCGCGCAGGTATTTTTAACTGCATCTGATTCGCACTCAACTCCAGATATTACAGTTGACGGATCAAGATTACCTACTGACCAGGGAGTTGGTAAGTTTTCAGGCGATACCCGTGGTGAAGGTATGCACACATGGACAGGTACAATCAGGGTAAAACAAACCGATGGCTCTTTCAAAGAATACAAAACACCGCCACAAACTTACCAGGTAGCAAAGCCATCAGCTGTGGTATCACCAGATAAGATGAATGTATTGTTCATTGGTGTACAAAATCCTGTATCAGTTTCGGCGCCGGGTGTTCCTAAAGACAAGCTGCATATCAGTGTATCAAACGGTTCATATACTGGTAAGGACGGAAAATATGAAGTTACTGTAGGTGCTCCTGGTGACGCAACTATAACAGTATCAGGTGAACTTGGTGGTAAAACACAGGTTTTAGGCTCAACGCCTTTCAGAATAAAACGTATACCTGACCCTAAAGCACAGTTTGCAGGCAAAAGCAGTGGTGCAACCAGCGCAGCTAACTTAAAGGCACAGGATAGACTTTTTGCCAAACTGGAGAATTTTTATTTCGATATCAATTTTACAGTGAGTAGATTTACTATGTATATCATGAAACCACGCCAGGATGCGATCATATTAAACAGCTCAAGCAGCGAATTAACCGCTGAAATGAAACGAGCGATGAGTTCTATAGGCCCTGGTACAAAAGTGATATTCGGTAATATTATGGCAACAGGCCCTGGTGGTCAGCGCGGATTGGATGATATTGTATTAAGTGCAAATTAATAGCATTATGAAAAAGAAGATTTTAGTAATTGTATTGTGCCTGGCATGTGCGGCGGGATATGCGCAAAAGCGTAAGAAGAGGACAACAGCCAAGAAGCCTGCAACAACTACGCAAAATGCACCTTCAAACGCAGGTACGCAAGCTACTGTTGACACTACAAAGAAACAGGTAGCAAGCGCCAAACCTGCCAAACCGTTTGACAGGCCGCTCGACGGTTATTATAAAAAGACCAATATCCTGAGTGCGAAAGTTACTCCATACCCGAATCTGCGCGAATCGGACGTGGCGTATGCTAAACGCGTATGGCGCGAGATCGACACCCGCGAAAAAATGAACCAGTATCTTTCTTCGCCTAAAAGACGTCTGATCGATGTGTTCATGGACGCTATACAGGCCGGCGAGTTGACAGCCTATGACGCTACCCCTGGCCAGAAGGATGACATCAATGGTGATGAGTTTTCAAGGCCTTTAACTGCCGCACAAGCCAGGAATAAAATGGCTGACAGCGTTGTGGTAGATAAATTCGATAAGAATGGTGATAAAATCGGATCGACATTAAAAGCCGGTGAATTTGACGCTGATAGCATAGTTAAATTCCGTATCAAAGAAGACTGGATATTCGACAGGCAGCGTTCTGTTTTTGAACCACGCATTGTAGGTATCGCACCAATGATCAGAATTAAAGTTGGTGGCATTGCAGGCGACTATCAACCTGCGTTCTGGATCTATTTCCCTGATGCACGCCAGGTACTGGCTACCAAAGAGGTTGTAAGCAGAAATAGTGATGCTACCGGCTTGAGCTTTGATGATGTATTCATGAAAAGAATATTTACCAGCTATATCGTAAAAGTATCTAACGATAAAGACGAACGTATCAAAGACTATGCTCAGGGTATCGACAAGCTTTACGAAGCTGAGCGTATAAAGAAACAATTAATGGACTGGGAACTTAATTTGTGGTCATACTAAGTTAAGTCATAAGTCTAAAGTCATAAGTCTCGGGTTTATGCCCGGGACTTTTTTTTGTTTTACGATATCTAGAGGGTGTCATGCTGAGGCACTCGAAGCATGGTGCGTAAAGGCCCCTGCGCTATACTTAATTAAGAGGATTGTTTTCGTTTTGACAATTCCGGAAGTAAATCCCATCGCCCTTGTATCAAGGCTTCTTTCTTTTTTCTATTCCAACCTTTAACTTGCTTCTCGAACGCTATTGCCTGCGTGATCTCAGTAAACATTTCATGAAACACTAATTCCACAGGTCTTCTTTTAAAAGTATAAGATTTTGGATCAAAGCCACTGTCATGCTCATAGATGCGCCGGTCTAGATCATTGGTTACCCCGGTGTAATAAGAATTATCGCTGCAAAGTAATATGTAGACAAAATATTGGTTCATTTGATGTTTTTACTCCTTTATTCCCACCGCGCTATGCTTCGAGTGCCTCAGCATGACACCATGCTTTTTACGCGCTTACTACTTTCTCCCTAAAATAACTCAAAATCGCATTCGCCTGCTTGGTATTCACCACTTCCTGTAATTCCTCGCCACTCGCTTCGCGGATCTTTTTTACTGATTTAAAGTATTTTAAAAGCTTCTCAGCAGAGGTTTTGCCGATGCCTTCTATTAATTCCAGCTCGGTAGCTAAAGTACCCTTATCGCGCTTTTTACGGTGGAAAGTAATGCCAAAGCGGTGCGCCTCATCACGCAGTTGCTGAATGATTTTTAAAGTCTCCGATTTTTTATCAAGATAGAGGGGATATTGGTCGCCAGGGTAATACAGTTCCTCCAATCGTTTTGCGATACCGATCACAGTTACCTGTTTATCGATACCTAACAGTTTAAGGCTTTTTAATGCTGCTGATAACTGGCCTTTGCCGCCGTCAATAATGATTAATTGCGGCAGTTCTGTACCTTCATCCAGCATACGGCGGTAACGACGGTGCACGGCCTCTTCCATCGTTGCAAAGTCATTCGGACCTTCAACGGTCTTTACGTTAAAATGCCGGTAATCTTTTTTAGATGGTTTGGCATCTTTAAATACCACGATGGCCGATACCGGGTACTTACCCTGGAAATTGGAGTTATCAAAACATTCGATATGCCGTGGAAGCTGGTTCATTCGTAGATCTTTCATCATCTGCGTCAGCAAACGTTCGGTACGGACTTCGGGATTGAGTTTTTCATACTGATCGATCTTCTCTTTCTTAAAGAATTGCACATTCTTATGTGATAGATCAAGCAGTTTCTTTTTCTCACCCAGCTTAGGTACAGTGAATTTTATCGAGGGGTCATCAATATGAATATCAAATGGTACAATTACTTCTTTTGAGTGGCTATTATATCTCGACCTGAACTCTGAAATGGCAAGTGACAACAGTTCTTCATCATCCTCATCTAATCGTTTCTTTAACTCGATGGTTTGCGTTTGAATAATGGTACCGTTCATTACTTTCAGGAAGTTAACAAAGGCATATTTCTCATCAGATGCAATATTGAACACGTCCACATCTGTAATAGATGAGTTAACGACGGTTGATTTACTCTGGTAGTTTTCTAATAGATCGAATTTCCTTTTCAAACGGTGTGCCAGCTCAAAATTCAAATCAGAGGCAGCTTTATCTATATCCGACTTAAGGGCGCGAAGCACTGCACCGATCTTACCATTTAATATATCTGTTATTTCTTCAATATTATGGGCATAATCTTCTTCGGTCTGAAAATTCTGGCATGGGCCTTTGCAATTTCCTAATTGATATTCAAGGCATACCTTAAATTTCCCTGCATCAATATTCTGTCTTGTCAATGCCAGGTTACAGGTGCGCAGGGGATAAGTCTCTTTGATCAAGTCGAGTATCGCATGCATCATACTTATCGATGCATACGGGCCTAAATATTTAGAACCGTCGCGAATAATACGCCTTGTCCAGAAAATGCGGGGAAAATTCTCGTTTTTGATGATGATCCAGGGATAAGTTTTATCATCCTTCAGCATCACATTATACCTTGGCTGATGCTTTTTGATCATGGCATTTTCCAGCAGCCAGGCATCTACTTCAGAATCAACAATGGTAAAAGTGATGTTGCGTATCTTGGACACCAAAACTCTCGTTTTGGCATTTACATTAATGTCTTTATTAAAATAGGAGTTGACACGATTGCGCAAATCTTTCGCCTTACCAATATATATCAATTCATTTTCCGAATCCCAATACTGGTATACACCTGGTTTATGAGGTATTTTTTTTAACGCCGCCCTATAATCAAACTTCTCCATAACATTGTGAGTGGTGAGTGGTGAATAGTGAGTGGTGAATAGTGAGAGGTGAGCAGTCAATAGTAATAAACCATTTCAACTACTACAACCATTACAACCACTTCAACTAATACAACCAACACTAAAAATCGAGTTTCTTGTCCACCTCATTTGGTGTACCCTGTTCCTGCTGATCGTATGCGCTGCAATCGATAGTGATCGTCAATGGGGTTTTAGGTGCATCAAAGTCTGTGTCCTTCTTGATGCCTAACTCCGGATTGGCGTACACTTTTTGCATATATAATGCAAATATAGGCAAAGCGGTATTGGCGCCTTCACCGAGCCTTGTAGACCTGAAGTGGAAATCACGATCCTCGCAGCCTGTCCATACGCCGGTTACCAATTGCGGTACCATACCCATGAACCAACCGTCTGAGTTATCCTGAGGTGTCCCTGTTTTACCGGCAACAGGGTTGTTGATATGATAAGTATATCTTAGTCTTGACCCGGTACCGTTTTCAATTACGCCCTTCATCATATAAGTCATCACATAGGCTGTTTGCTCGTTCATGGCCTGGCTTATCCTTGGTTTGTGTGTATAAAGAACGTTACCTTTCCTATCCTCTATACGCATAATAAAAGTCGGCTCTGTCCATATACCGTGATTTGCAAATACGGAATAGGCACCCACCATATCATACACCGAAGCATTAAATACTCCTAAACAAATAGCAGGATAAGGCAGCACCGTTGGTGATGTTACGCCCATTTTCTTGATAAGGTTCACCACGGGAACCGGTCCAACCTGTTTCATTAAATAGGCCGTCACATAATTTTGCGAATAAGCCAGGGCAGTACGCAGGGTGATCATTCCTGGCTGCAGATCGTATTGTGACTGTCTTGGAATCCAGGGATCCTGGCCGGGAATATCGATCTCAACCGGGACATTATCGACTTTCATACAAGGCGAATAGCCATTATCAATAGCTACTGCATAAGTAAACGGTTTTGCAGTCGAGCCTACCTGGCGGGTTCCGTCTTTAACCTGATCGTATTTATAATGTTCGAAGCTAATACCACCTACCCAGGCTTTAATGTAACCGGTTTTGGGGTCCATGCTCATCAAAGAATTACGTAACAACATCTTTGAATACACAATGGAGTCGATCGGCTTCATAGTCATGGTGGTATCGCCTTTCCATGTAAACAGCTCAACTTTTGTAGGCGTATTAAAATCTTTCCTGATCTCTTCCGGAGACATCCCCTGTGCAGTATCAGCCTTATACCTGTCCGAACGGTGCATACCCTGATCGATCAATAGCTTGAAGTTTGCTATACTTTTAGATAAAGTATATCCATGCCAGTGATCATTAAACTGAACCTGCAACTTCCTCATGTATTCAGCCTGCGCTTCTTCAGCATATTGCTGCATGGTATAATTAATAGTAGTGTAGATTTTCAGGCCATCTCTGTCCAGATCATATGGGGTACCATCAGCTTTGGTAATTGATTCCTGGTCGAATATCTTTTGCACTTCTTTTTTTAGCACCGCCCTGAAATAGGGTGCAGGACCATCAGTGTGGCTTATTGGATTAAATTTCAAACCAAGCGGCTCACTCCTGTATTTTTCAAGTTCGTCTTCACTAATGAAATGTTGTTTAGCCATTAAAGGCAATACCACATTATTACGACGACCCAAAGCCCTGTCAGGATGTTTTATCGGCGAATAGGTACTTGGGGCGTTTATCATGCCCATTAATAAAGCTGCCTGGTCGGGAGTTAATTTATCCGGCGTAGTACTGAAATAAGTACGGGCCGCCGATTTGATGCCGAAAGTATTATATGCACCAAAGTCAACTTTATTCAGGTACATGGTGATGATCTCTTCTTTGGTGTAATGCTTTTCCAGCTGTACCGCCGTGATCCATTCTTTAAACTTTTGCGTGATACGGATAATTTTATTGTGGGATGGCTGCTCGGTAAAAATGAGCTTAGCCAATTGCTGGGTAATGGTACTGCCACCCTGCTTTTTAAAGATGTTCAGAAACACAATGCTGAACATTCGCCGGAAGTCTATGCCCGAGTGCTCCCTGAATCGTTCGTCCTCCGTAGCAATAAGCGCGTTAATTACATTGGGCGAAATCTGCTTGTAAGTTACATTCGAGCGGTTCTCTACGTAATAAGTACCCAGCACTTGCTTGTCTGACGAGATGATTTCAGATGCCTGGTTACTTTTCGGGTTTTCTATGTCGCGGAAGGTGGGCAAAGGGCCAAACACGCCCAGGTAAGTAGCTGCAATAATCAGTATTACAAGCAAAAAACAACCGGCAACGAATTTCCATATGTAACCGTTGTATCTTTTTATATCCTCTTGAGTTAATTTAACTGTTTTAACTGCCATTTATCAAATTTTAATTCAGGGTCAATATTAACTATTTCAATAATTGCTTTGGTAATATTCTATATAACTATCCAGCAAATTTTTATTGTTCAGCTTGTCTAAATTTTGTTTGGTTATGATAAAAAAGCTGTATTTATCCTTTGGTACCTTCATAATATCCGGCATTAATGGAATAATGGCACGTGCATAAGCTTTAACCGCATCGAGGCTGTAGAACCTGCCCACATAAATTAACTGGTTATCATCGCCAACATCTTTCAATTGGTGTGAAATAGCGCCTTCCTGGAAGTTAGCCCGGTTAAACTGCCCGATACCAAAGCGCGACGATGCCAGGTTGGTGGTAGCCGTGCTTACATTCACCACAAAATAATAATCGGTGCTATCGCTCATAGAGAAGATAGATGGCTTCGGCTTTGGTTTTACAGCCTCTGCCGCAGAAGGGTTATTTGCCGGTAGATTAGCCGAAGGCTTCATGGCAGTACTATCCGGTTTCTTTTGCTCCTGTTTTGGCTCTATCCGCTTTTGAGCAGTCTGCCGCACCAATTGCGAGTTATTGTAGGCAGCTATCTTATCCTGTATGGTCGGTTCTTGCTTAAACGGAACTTCAGTTGTATCATTATTAGTCAGCGCGACTGGATAAGTTGTCATTTCGGCTATGTGCGCATCCATATACACCAGGTGCTGTTTCACCAATGGGGTGATCAGTTTATCATCCGGGTATTTATTGATTATCCCCACCATTTCCTCCCTGAATGGCGCAAACCGTTCCAAATGACCGTCGGCAATTGCACGCAGATAAGCTAATTGCGATGAAAGTTTGTTATTGGGATATATTGTCATTAAGGAGTCTACGCCTTTAATTACTTCCTTAAATTTCTTTTTCGAGTAATTGTCGTACACAGCGTTGTACATTCCATTAAGGCCCGCGTCAGCATCGGTAACTTTTTTACCATATTCCGGATCAATGATGGTTTTGGCAAATACTGTTTCAGGATAGTTTTTTAACACCAGGCTTTTATACTCATCCGCTTTAGGGATATCAGGCAGCTCAGTATATAAGCGGTACAGGTTATAATAAATAGCGGCTTTATCAGCAGAGTTCGGGAAGCGAGTTAACAGTAATTCATAAATAGCTATTGCCTCTTTCTTATCACCCAATATATCACGGTAGAAGTTGGCAATATCGAAATAAGCATTATAGATACGCATATTTGATTGTGCAAGCAGCTCAGGAGTTAGCGGCAAGTCTTTAATCAATTGCTGCCTGTAATTCCCTGCGGAAACAGGCGCTTTACCCCCATTTGCTGCAACCTGGTCCGATGGTGCATCCGGGTCGATATTTTGTGTTGCGCCCAACGTACTTCCGCCGACTATACCTTTATTGCTTCTCCGCCAGTTATCTTCCAGTTTGCGGTTACCCCACTGTCGCTTAAAATCGTTAACGCCCATGCTGAGGGCATTTGCATTATAAAAATAAAAGCTGCTATTGCCTGTTGCACCTGGTGAGTTACCGTTGGTTTGATTTTGAGAAGGAGCCGCCGTTGCAGCCTGCAATTGCAGAATATGTTTCTGCACCATTGCATCTATCTTAGCTGCCCTGGCCTTCTCATCCAATTTGGCAAGCATTTGCAGGGTGTCTTCCCGGTCTATAATACCGTACCTGTCTGCCAGCACCTGCAGGTTATCCCTTTTCTTTTGAATTGACAAATAACCCGAATAATTGGTCGACAGGCTCATTAAAGTACTGTCATAATATTTTTTTGCGCCGATGTAATCCGCTTTATTTTTAAAATCGATATCAGCTAAACGCAGGTAGGAGAGCCCCTTCTGATTCTGATTTTTCCTGCTATTACGTACAGAGAGCTTATAATTTTTGACCGCATTGTCGATGTCCTTATTCACAAAGTATAGCTCAGCTATCTGGTAATAGATCTGGTCGATGAAATCCTTATTGTTATAGTTTTTGATTAATGCCCTCAGCCTGTCTATTCGGTTTATCTTTACACCATTTGCCATGTCCTCAATGCGAATACGGTTCAGGTTGGCGTTAAAGGCCATTTCAAATGATGCATTACTGCCCGCCACCCGTTTATAGTTTTTTATCGCGTCAGCATTTTTATTATTCAGCTCCTGTATCTGCGCCAGGATGAATGTCCAGCGGAAGCGTTGGACTTTGGTATGGCAATAATGAATAGCCTGCTTGGCTGCTTCCTCTGCATCGGCATATTCCTGCACATTAATATCATATTGCAGCTTGGTGGCATAAATATCGGCCAGATAAGTTTTCTTTTTGGGGTTGATGCCCTGTATGGCCGTGTCAATCACCAGTTTGGCCTTTGGCATCTGGTTCATGTACATCAACGACCGTGCTTTCCAGAACAACGCCTGTTGTACCAATGGCGCTTTATCAGGGAAAGACCGTGTCACATAGTTAAAATATTCAAGCGCTGAAAAGTAGTCTCCACCTAAAAAGCTGGCCTTACCCAAAACCAGGTAAGCATCGCCTATATAATGGCTTTGTTCTTTTATATTGATGATCTTGTTGGCTTTTGCTTTTGCTTCGGCGAGGTCCTTATCCGGCGTTGAGGATTGTGGAGTGGTATCCTGGTATACGCTTAATATTTCATTATAAGAGTCAACAAAAGATAAAGCGTAAGAATCCTGTTTTTGCCGTAATATTTCATTCGCATTAAAAAGAATATTGTAATGAGCCGTCAGGTTTTGAAGGCCGCGGTTAACAGCAGTTTGTTTTTGAAGGGCACACCCGGCTATAAAAAGCGCAAAAACTATTAAGGTGACTCGTTGTGATACAGACGTTTTGGAAATATGCTTCAAAATACAATCCAGGTTAAGAAAAGCCTTGCTAATTTACTAAATTGTATGGAATAGGATTAATAAATTTGCAGATGGCTAAAAATGAACCTGATGATAATAACGAGCGTCCCTTGAATGCTTATGTAAAGTATAGCGGACTTGGTTTCCAGATGATTGCTATTATCGGGGTATTTGCTTTTGCCGGGTATAAGATTGATGAATCGGCCCATCACCAGGTAAAATGGGTGACCGCCATATTGTCCCTCGTGGGAGTTTTTATCTCATTATACATAGTTATCGTATCTTTGAAAAAATAATTCAAACGTTATCACAATGAAAGTTCTTCCATCAATATTTGCTTACATCGTATTTGTGCTGGTGCTGGCCATTATGCCGGTTACCGCGCAGCATAATGGTTATGCTGATTGGCTGGTAGCTAATTTCTGGCTGATATTCTTCTTCCTTTCCGGTCTTACCTTTTTAGTAGTTACCGCAATCCTGATCGCGCAGCAAAAAAACAGGGAATACTACATCCAGGCCTTCATGGTATGCACTACGGTAAAAATATTGGCCTGTTTGTTTTTCATATTCATTTTTTTGGCAAAAAATAAGGTAAATAAGTACGTTTTTCTGGCCGATTTTTTTTATGTGTATTTATTAAATATGGTCTTTGAAGTTTATGTTCTGTTGCGTAACTTGCGGCACAAAAATTTAAGCTAGAAAACTTCAATTAGATGACAAACGGCACGATTTTAGACTCAAAAATTTTTAGAATTTCCCTGATTTGCGCGTTTTTTTTGATTCTGGGCGGATTTCCAAAGTCAGCAATGAGCCAGGAAAGTGCCAAAGATCCTAAAGAAGTAGCCAAAGCAGCAATCCTCGAACATATTGCCGATTCTCACTCCTGGCCGGTACTTGGAAAAACATCTATCCCTCTTCCGGTAATACTTTATACCGATAAAGGTCTTGAAGTATTTTCATCTGCTAATGTCAAAGAAGAGGAAGTGAATGGTGAGCCTAAAGAGAAAATATATCAGGGCGAACATTATTCTTATACCCTGGTAAATGACAAGATAAAAGTTGTTGGCAGCAATGGCGAAGTTGATCCGATAGCGACAAAAAATGTATGGGACTTTTCTATCACCCGCAACGTGGTGAGTTTGTGGATGTCGGGCATTATTTTACTGCTGGTATTTTTAGGCATCAACTCAACTTATAAAAAACGTGCCGGTAAGGCGCCGAGCGGCCTTCAATCATGGCTGGAGCCTCTGATCGTATTTGTGCGTGATGACGTTGCTATTCCGAATATGGGACATAAATATGTAAGATTTATGCCTTTATTGCTTACTATCTTCTTTTTTATTCTGATCAATAACCTGATAGGTATCATTCCGTTTTTCCCGGGTGGATATAACCTTACCGGTAACATTGCGGTAACACTTACTTTATCTGTAATTATATTATTTGTAGTAAACCTGAATGGCAACAAACATTACTGGAAACACATTTTTGTGCCTAACCCATGGTGGTTGTTCCCTATTATGATTCCGGTTGAGATTGTATCTATATTTTCTAAACCAATTGCATTGATGATCCGTCTGTTTGCGAACATGACAGCAGGCCACATTGTTGCATTGAGCCTTATATCATTGATCTTTATTTTCGGGACACTTTGGATTGCACCTGTTTCTGTTGGTTTCGTAGTGTTCATGGATGTGATCGAAGTGTTGATCGCCTTTTTGCAGGCTTATATTTTTACGCTTCTTTCATCTCTGTTTATCGGGATGGCTATCGAGGAGCACCATTAATTCGAATTAATCTTTATTAATATACACGTTTAAATTATCAAACAATGACTGGAATGATTGGAACTTTAGCTGCGGCTACAACAATGTACGGAAACATTGCTGCGCTTGGAGCAGGTTTAGCTGCTATTGGTGCTGGTATCGGTATCGGCCAAATCGGTGGTAAAGCTGTTGAAGCGATTGCTCGTCAGCCTGAAGCTATCTCTAAAATCCAAACAAACATGATCATCGCTGCGGCACTTGTTGAAGGTGTTGCGTTGTTCGCGGTGGTTGTAGCCATGATTGGCTAAAAAAGATACCCGGAGCGATTGGCTCCGGGCTTTTTTTTAACATTTGAACAGAATTAATTTATATAGAAATATACTATGGATTTAGTAACCCCCAATATTGGTTTAGTTTTCTGGACAACCGTTTGTTTCGCTATCCTATTATGGATATTAGGAAAGTTTGCCTGGAAACCGATCCTGGCTGCTATCAGCGAACGTGAAAAATCAATTGAAAGCGCACTTTCAATGGCCGAAGCTGCCAAAGAAGAAATGGCGCGTTTGACCAGCGAAAACGATGAGCTTTTGAAACAGGCACGTATCGAACGTGATAACATCCTGCGTGAAGCTAAAAAGGTAAAAGATCAGATCATCGGCGAAGCAAAAGATGCAGCCAATGCAGAAGCCGGCCGTATGGTGGAGCGCGCCCGTCTTGAGATCGAAAACCAGAAGGCAATAGCTATGGCTGATGTAAAAAACCAGGTAGCTACCTTATCAATAGATATTGCTGAGAAGATCTTGCGCAAGCAATTCGAAGATCAAAAGAAACAAGATCAATTAGTATCCGACCTTTTAAAGGAAGTGAAATTGAAATAGAGATATGAGATATTAGATGTGAGATATGAGATAAGTAAGGTGAACATTTGTGCCTCAATCTCAAGTCTCAAATCTCAAATCTCATATCTCATATCTAAAAAAAAGATATGTCTGAATTAACAGTTGCAACCAGGTATGCCAAATCATTGATCGATCTTGCGGTGGAACAAAAATCCCTCGAAGAGACGAAAAAGGATATGGTGTTTTTTTCGCAAACATTAAGGGCCAATTTCCAGCTTCAGGCAGTTTTGGCAAATCCTATCGTTGCCCATGGCAAAAAGATCAAGATACTGGAAGCCATATTTGGCGGTAAAGTAAGTAAGCTTACTGATTCGTTCTTCAAGATCATGATCAATAAAAGCCGTTCGGAGATTTTGTATGCTACTGCGAAGGAGTTCATTAATCAATATAATGTGATCAAACACATTATCAGGGCTCATGTGACATCGGCTACTCCATTGTCTGAAGAAAATAAAAAGAAAGTTGTTGCCGAACTGGAAGCAGCAACCAAAGGTACTATTGAACTGCATACCAAAGTTGATCCGAAACTGATAGGCGGATTTGTACTTACAGTAGGAGATATGCAGGTAGATACCAGTATATCAACCAGCTTGAATAAATTGAAACAGGATTTCGCCCGCGGGGTAAGTCAATAATTTAAAAACAAAACTCTAAATAGATAAAAAATGGTAGAGGTTAGACCAGACGAAGTATCAGCAATATTGCGCCAGCAATTATCGGGCTTCAAATCAGAATCTGAATTAGAAGAAGTAGGAACTGTACTTCAGGTGGGTGATGGTATTGCCCGCGTTTACGGATTAACAAAAGTTCAATCAGGTGAGTTGGTTGAGTTTGATAATGGTTTACAGGGTATCGTATTGAACCTTGAAGAAGATAACGTGGGTGTGGTATTGTTGGGTCCTTCAGATGAGGTGAAAGAGGGAGATACTATCAAACGTACCAACAAGATCGCTTCGATCAATGTTGGTGAAGGCATGCTTGGCCGTGTGGTAAACACACTGGGTGCGCCAATTGATGGGAAAGGTGCAATTGCAGGTAAAACCTACGAAATGCCGTTAGAGCGTAAAGCTCCGGGTGTAATTTACCGTCAGCCGGTAACTGAGCCTTTGCAAACCGGTATCAAAGCTATTGACGCGATGATCCCGATCGGCCGCGGTCAGCGTGAGCTGGTGATCGGCGACCGTCAGACAGGTAAAACTGCGGTTTGTATCGATACCATTATCAATCAGAAAGAATTTTATGCAGCCGGTCAGCCTGTGATCTGTATCTATGTTGCTTGCGGTCAGAAAGCTTCTACCGTTGCTAACATCGTACGTACACTGGAAGAAAACGGCGCTATGGCATATACCATCGTTGTAGCTGCAAGTGCTGCCGACCCTGCTCCAATGCAGTTCTTCGCGCCATTTGCCGGTGCTGCTATCGGTGAATACTTCCGCGATACCGGACGTCCTGCCCTGATCATCTATGATGACTTGTCAAAACAGGCTGTTGCTTACCGCGAGGTGTCATTGTTATTACGTCGTCCACCGGGCCGCGAGGCTTATCCGGGTGACGTGTTCTACCTGCACAGCCGTTTATTAGAGCGTGCCGCTAAGATCAGCCAGAACGATGATATCGCGAAATCAATGAACGACCTTCCTGAGTCGATCAAAGGTATCGTTAAAGGCGGTGGTTCATTAACCGCACTTCCGATCATTGAAACCCAGGCAGGTGACGTATCGGCATATATCCCAACCAACGTAATTTCAATTACCGATGGTCAGATATTCCTTGAGTCAAACCTGTTCAACGCGGGTGTTCGTCCTGCTATCAACGTGGGTATCTCTGTATCACGTGTGGGTGGTAACGCGCAGATCAAATCAATGAAAAAAGTTGCCGGTACATTAAAATTGGATCAGGCACAGTTCCGCGAGCTGGAAGCTTTCTCAAAATTCGGTTCAGATCTTGACGCGGCTACCAAAACCGTATTGGACAAAGGTGCACGTAACGTAGAGATCCTGAAACAAGGTCAGTACTCTCCGGTAACTGTTGAAAAACAAGTTGCTATAGTTTACGCAGGTACTAAAAACCTGATGCGTAACGTGCCGGTGAACAAGATCAAAGAATTTGAAAGTGAATATACTACCCAGTTAGAAATGCGTCATCCTGAAACCCTGGCTGCTTTGAAAGCCGGCAAACTGGACGACACGATCACCAGCGTACTGGAAACAGTAGCTAAAGAACTGGCAGCGAAATACTAATGTGCGAATGTGCGGATATGTAAATGTGCAGATGATTGCATAGCCGTACATTTCAATAACTAATTTTTAAGCAAAGCAATTTGCACATCTGCACATCAAAAATTTGCACATTCAATAAATGGCTAATTTAAAAGAAGTAAGAAACAGGATCGCGTCGGTATCGTCAACGCAGCAGATCACCAAGGCTATGAAAATGGTTTCGGCTGCTAAGTTGAAACGTGCCACCAATGCTATTATACAGTTGCGCCCTTATGCTGATAAGCTGAAGGAAATGCTGGCAAACCTTTCAGCAAGTCTGGAAGATGGTTCGTCTCCTTTTCTGGAAGAACGCGCGCCAAAACGTGTACTGATCGTAGTAGTATCATCAAACCGTGGTTTGGCTGGTGCCTTCAATACCAACGTGATCAAAACAACTAATAATCTGATAGCTGAAAAATACAGCGATCAATTAAAGGCCGGTAACGTTTCTATCGTAGGTATTGGTAAAAAAGGGCAGGAGTTTTATCAGCGTCGTAAATACAACGTAATTGGTAATAACAACGAGTTGTTCAGCGACCTTACTTTCCTGAATGTTTCAAAGGTAACCGAAGCTATTATGGATGGCTTTTTAAAAGGTGAATTCGACCGCGTAGAGGTAGTTTATAACCGCTTTAAAAATGCTGCTGTACAGTTCCTTACTGTTGAGCAGTTATTACCTGTTCCAAAAGCTGAAAAGCAAGCGAATACAAATACATCACAGGTTGATTATATCCTTGAGCCTTCACAGGAAGCGATTGTTGAGCAATTGATCCCTAAAAACATCAAGATCCAGTTATACAAAGCCGTACTAGATTCACACGCTTCTGAACACGGTGCACGTATGACCGCAATGGATAAAGCAACTGATAACGCAGGCGAACTGTTAAAACAACTGAAACTGTCGTACAACCAGGCACGCCAGGCAGCTATTACTACCGAGCTTACCGAAATTGTGAGCGGTGCCGCAGCGTTGTCATCAAACTAAAAAGAATAGTATTCTATATCGAAAGGCTTCTCGTGAGAGAGGCCTTTTTTGTTTGTCTGAATTATGATTTAAAGTGATTACATGAAAACTATAAGCAACAAAATCATAGTAAGTCAAAAAATCATTCAAATCATAGTTCAGACAGTATAAAATATTAAAACTATTGTCCGTTTTTCGGTAAACATTTTTATTTTTGTCAAAAAACATTAACCCTTAAGAATATGAGTTCAGTAGAGAACGCTAACGACGAACGCCACTACATTTTGATAGTAATAGCTATTGCTATCGGGCTGGTGGGAGTATATCTTCGCTTTGCCGGCGATGCACCTTATTTCAATTGGATAGCTAATATTATCCTGATCACTGGTGTGGGTATTGCGTTAAAAGGTGTGTTTTCAATTTTGAAGTAAGAAACTTACAACTCTATAAATGGAAAAGCGCTTAGGATATCTAAGCGCTTTTTTTATGACACGATTATAGGATTTTAAAGATTTTCTGGATTATGATATTGCCTGATTAACTAATTACTGGTTAACTGATCAACCAATCTCTAATCAACTAATCTCTAACCCCTACTTCGGCCTGTACTTCGAATCATTTAATATCTTCTGATAGTCTCTATTCGCCATCAATTGTGGCAGGCTTACCTCCGGGTGCTTATCCATATATTGGCGGACGATCTGCCAGCCGGTCCACAAGGCTAGCTTAGGGGCAGCATCATTTTTCTCGCCAAGCCCAGGAGTGAATGGCGCTTCGCCGATGTATTTCTGTATCTTCTCGAAATCGCTTTCATAAAGCAGGTTTTCCTCAAGGAAATATCCCCAGATCTGTGATTTATAATCGTCGCACCATTTCAGCTGTTTGCCGGTGTATCCTATTTTGGTGGTATCGGCTACATAAGGCAGTATCATATCCATAAAATATAATATTTTGCCGTTGTAGATCATTTTTGCGAGCAGGGTTTTATCCTGTTCATTTTCTGGGAACATGTCCTCACGTGCAATGCCTTCAACTATGCGCGGTGCAATGTTATCAGGGGTAAAACGACGGGAAATATATTTCGGAATGGTTTCGGTCAATGCAGGGTAGAACCTGGAATCGGCCCCTAAAAACATATCTAGCCCCACGGCAAAATAACCATCGCCGATAGAAGTTTGTGCCTGGAAACCCGAAATGTAGGCATACACCTTTGGCAGCTTCTTTTGCGGGAAATAATACTTGATATGACGGAATGCATCAGTTACCTGTTCATTGGTTTTATCCATATTGGGAAAAACAGAATCGACATCGTGTTTCAGATCGCGGTAGCCATCGCCGGCAAACATATTATGCAGCTGTTTAAAATAACCGGTATCCCCAATTGAACCATACTGCATAATGCGCTGGATATAGTCGGCATAAAAAGGACCGTATTTCTTGAACATCGCAACGGCTTGCATACCCATCGGCTTTGAGCGCATTTCATCAAGGTCATGGTCGAACCGTTCGATCTTCACATTAACGTCAATATTGCTTACATCAACCTTTTTAGACCGGCCACAGGCAGTTAGTAATAAACAGCTGAGAAAAATTAGGTAAATTTGCTTAGCCCTGATGTAATTGAAAACCATTTTTTGTCGTTTTAGCAAAAATATATTTTTCACCTGCATTAACCTAAGTAAATTGATATCTATACTATATGAAGATCGCTCTCGCACAATTGAACTATCACGTTGGTAATTTTGAATCGAATACTGCCAAAATTATCGACCATATACATGCGGCAAAACAACATGGTGCCGACCTTGTAGTATTTGCTGAATTGTGCGTATGCGGCTATCCTTCGCGAGACTTCCTGGAGTTTAAAGAATTTATAGGATTATGTGATGCCTCCGCAAGAAAGATCGCCGCAGAATGTCAGGGTATCGCCTGCATTATAGGGCTTCCCACTGTTAATAACAATGCCGAGGGTAAGGACCTGAATAACTCAGCGTACTTTATTGAGAATGGTGAAGTAAAAGCAATAGTGAACAAGGCTCTTTTACCTAACTACGACATTTTTGATGAGTACCGTTATTTTGAACCATCAACCCAATTTAGCTGTATTGATTTCAAAGGTCATCGAATCGCATTAACCATCTGCGAAGATCTTTGGAATACCATTGAAAACCCCCTGTATGTGACCCGCCCGATGGATATGCTGATCAAAGAGCAGCCCGATGTGATGATCAACATTGCGGCTTCCCCTTTTGCTTATAACCACGACGAAGAACGTATCGCTATCCTGAAGGATAATGCCCTAAGATATCAACTGCCGTTGTTCTATGTAAATCACGTAGGCGCTCAAACAGAATTGATTTTCGACGGGGGCTCCCTGATATTTAATAATAAAGGCGAATTAATAGATGAACTGCCTTATTTTGAAGAGACTCTAACCTATTATGAGTTGGATGATAAAGCAGAAGTAAAGCTGCTTCAGCCATCAACAAAACGTGAGTCAAGACAAAGCGATATTGAACAAATTCACCAGGCCTTGGTATTGGGTATCCGTGATTATTTTTATAAATCAGGATTTAAAAGTGCAATCTTAGGTCTATCGGGTGGTATTGATTCAGCTGTGGTTTGTGCATTAGCGGCTGAGGCCCTTGGTCCGCAAAATGTGATGGCTGTATTGTTGCCCTCACGCTTTTCAAGTGACCATTCAATAAAAGATGCCGAAGACCTGGTTAAAAACCTTGGCTGCAAGCACGAGATTATCCCGATAAGGCATATAACCGAGGCATTCGAAAATACGCTGCATCCGCAATTCAATAATCTGCCATTTAATATTGCAGAAGAAAATATTCAATCTCGAAGCCGTGCGGTCATTTTAATGGCAATGTGCAACAAATTCGGTTATATTCTATTGAATACATCCAACAAGAGCGAAGCCGCAGTGGGCTATGGCACCTTATATGGCGATATGTGCGGTGGTATATCAGTAATTGGCGATGTTTACAAAACTCAAGTATTTGAATTGGCCCGATATCTGAACCGTGAGCGAGAAATCATTCCAATCAATACTATCGTAAAACCACCGTCAGCTGAGTTGCGCCCTGACCAAAAGGATACCGACTCGTTGCCGGAATATGATATTCTCGATCCGATATTAACCGAATATATCGAAAACCGCTGCTCATCCAATGAGATCATCCAAATGGGTTTTGATGAGCAGACTGTACGCAGAGTGCTGAGATTAGTAAATTTAGCGGAGCACAAACGCTACCAAACCCCGCCGATTTTGCGTGTATCGCCAAAAGCATTTGGTATGGGGCGTCGTATGCCGATCGTAGGAAAATATTTATCGTAAAAAACTAATGAAAATCTAATTTTAGGATTAAACCATTTGAGCTTAAATTAGTCTAAAGGAATATATAGGAACTTTCAGCCATGAAAACATCAATCTACCGCGCAATTGGCCTGGTGGCTATTGTCGCACTATCCGCATGTAATCGTTATAATTATTACACTGCTGGCCTCAACAAAACCAACATGAGCCAGTACCGGTCTTTTGCATGGCTTTCTCCGCAAGGCAAAATGGAGGATAAACCAACTGCAAATGCTGTAGCCGATCTTAAAATTAAAGACGCTGCTGTAGCTTCACTAACCAATAAAGGGTTAAGAATGCAAAAAAACAATCCTGATCTGTTGGTTACTTATACTGCAAAAGTCGGATTGGGTTCAAAAACTGTTTACTACCCAACTTATTATGGTACCGGATTCTATCCTGGTTTTGGTATAGGTTATGGCTGGGGCTATCGACCTTACTATTGGGGTTGGGGTGGTCCGGCATTCGTTTACTATGGCGGCATGACTGCGGTAGATAAAGAACACTATAAGGAAGGCACTATTGTTATTGATTTGATTGATACCCGCACCCGCAGAGTGGTATGGCGCGGATTTGGCGTAGGCGAGGTACATCACGATGTTCAGAAGAATATTGATGACATTCCAAAGATTGTTGAAGGTATTATCGAACAGTTAAACACCGGCGCACCCGGAACAAAAGCATCTTAATCCCCTCGTAATATTTATTGTTTTAATTATCCCTGCTGTGTGGTGCGGCAGGGATTTTTGTTTTTAGACCGATCAATTGATTATTGGAAGGTTGTAATTATCCGTACGTAATTTGAAATTCGATACCCGTCATGCAGTAGAAGGGTAGCCTTTAGCGAGGCAAGGACATGGCTTTTAATTTTCTACAAAGCGGTAGACCCTACGGGTCAAGCTATAAACAGGTTATTACTGGTACGAATGGGTATCGGTACAATTAAGCATTCAATCTTAAAAATCCCGATAATCCAACAATCGTGTCAATAAAAAATGCTGCAATGAAACTCTCACTGCAGCATCCGTGAATGGTTAATATGTGGTATGTTATAGTTTGATAAGCTTGCTTTCGCCTACGAAGCTTTGGGTTTTGTTGTCCATCACCCGTACTACATAAGTGCCCGGCATCAGGTTACTGATATTTCCCTGCCATGAAGCTTGTGAGGAGATCACCTCTTTCACTACTAAGCCGGTGCTGCTTACAATCCTGATATTATAAACACCTGCATCCGAGTTTTGCGCTGATATAGCCAGGTTAACAGTGCTTCCTGCAGGATTAGGATATACGCTCAGGTTACGGCTAATAATATTGTTTGTATTAGCGTACTGTATGGTTACAATTTTTGAATAAGAGATGTTATTGTTGATGTCTTCTTGTTTCAGGCGGTAAAGGTTGGTACCGTTAGCCGGATTTTTGTCAAGAAAGCTATAATTGCCCTGATCAGCTGCGGCAACGCCACCTAATATTTGATAAGTTGTGCCGTTATCTATACTTCTTTCAACAGTAAAACGGGTATAGTTACCTTCGTTTTTGGTATTCCAAACCACATTTACCTGGCGAACATTGTTTACTTTGTTGGCTGCAAAGTCGATCAGTTTATAAGCATATGCCTGGTTTTGGCGTACAACCACTACAAAACGGTTGCTCCCAAAGCTTGCGGTATCTTTAGTGTCGATATCGAACAGGTAAGAAGGATTTACTCTCATATCTACAGAGTCTTTCCTGTAATTATCCATCAGCCAGATGTCATACAATTTTGGCAAACCAGCCAGCGATTTCAAACTCATGGTGTAAGTGCCAGATGCAGTAGCTGCTATATTTAAGCCAACCCTGGTAGCTGCTTGTTTTGGCAATGGCTGTTGGTTGATGGCCAAAGCAACATGATCACTTGATGAGCTTGATAAGCTTACCGGAGCGAAACCTCTGATATATAGTGCATCTGCACCGAAATCAAATGTTGTTTTTGCGCTCTCATTAAAACGGATCACGATGTTTTCGTTGTGGATGCTGTCTTTTGATAGCTGCAATTTCAGGTACTGATTATTAACCTGGGCTTGTGCTGTTGTGCTCATCAGTAGACTTGTACCTGTAACTTGCGCAGTAGTTTTAGCACTTTCATTGAAGGTTAAAGTAGCAGCGTTATTTAAAGCTACCACGAAAAAGCCTTCACCGCTTGGAATAACGTTACTTGCGCCATTGGTATTAAGCGGGCCACCCGCACCTGAACCTGCATAATACACACCATATGAACCGGTAGTTGGGTTAAGCATTTCGATATAGGTTGCTACGTTAGGACCGTAGATACCGTTGGTGCTTGAAGTCTGGCTAAATTTATCCCAATCGATTGAACTTGGATATGGGTTACCCACTAAGTTAAACCCAATGGTACCTACCGGGCTGGCAGATGTATAGCTTAAGTTACCATTAGTGGGAGTAAACCAGTCTTTAAAAGTTATGGTGCCCTGGTTCAAAGTTCCGACAGAAGTAACTGCACCCGCTGTTGCTGGTGAACCCGAAACATATGGTGTTGCTGTACCAATTACGCCCCTGAAATAGCACAGGTAACCGTTAGCAACCGGAATATTAAACGGACCGCCATCGATATTGATCATGTAATCAGGCGCTGCGCTGATATCAGCAATACCGCGGAAGCTGCTGTTCAGGAAGGTAGTACCCAATGGTGCAATATCCTCACGATACAGGTATAAAGATGGATTACCTGGTTTACTGGTAGCAGTAGTTGCAAAGTTTGTCCCGGTGATATAAGTAGAGTTAAGCAAGTAATTGATGCTATAAATATTGTTGCCACCTGCGGTAGCATTATATACAGAGGATGTCACCAATCTGTATCCGCGAACACCACTCATATAACGTTGTACTGATATGTTCCCTGAAACACTTGAGGTTGAAGGAATAGCAGCTATTGAGGCTGAACCGTTTGCATCAGATGTTAGCGTGAATGTACCATTGTTGGTTAATGTAGATGATGCAGACAGCGTGATCACCAGGTTTGATGAAGCGGTTATAGAGCCGGTAGCATTAATTACTGAAGTTCCGCCTAAAGTAAGGTTACCTGGTCCGGCGATAGTTGCTGAGCATGATGTATTGCCCTGTATGCCGGATGATACAGTCAGGGTTTGACCTGAATTAATGGTTAAAACAGGAGTGTTGTTTGCGCCAAATTGAATTGAGCTAACCGAAACGCTGCTGCTGATTATTGGCTGATAAGCGCCGCCTGTATAAGGAGCTACACCGATTTGAATTGTTTCACCACTTACAGGTACGTGGCCTGCGCTCCAGTTACCTGGAGTATTCCAGTCGCCTGATGTGCTGCCAAGCCAGTTGTTTAGGCACGATAAAGTAATAGTTGTGGTTGAGACACCGGAGGTATTGAACCCGGAAATTGTATAAGTTGTTGGTAAGAACCCTGCAGCTGGTGTGCCGCTGATGGTCCCTGATGTTTGATCAAAGACTAAACCGGCAGGAAGTGCTGAAGGTGTAATGGTATAACCTGTCAATACAACTTTCCGGATGTTGTTCATTGCACCGTCAATCACGTAGCCTATACCGGTATTATCGATCCACAAATCTACCGGATGGCCAAATTTTGCTGCTGCACCTGTACCATCGGCCCAACCATATTGAGCAGGACTGCCTGCTACAGTTGCCACAGTCTGATTTGGTAATATACTTCTTACACAGAAGTTTAAAAGGTCGCCTACGTAAACTACATTACCCAGCATTGCTACGCCGGTAGGATTGTTAAAGCGCGCGGCTGTACCTACACCATCTGCATAGGTTACAGATTCAGGCAGGGTATATTGGTAATCTGTAGTGCCGGCAAATGTTGTTACAACTCCTGCTGATGTTACTTTTCTTATAGCATTGTTCAGGTAGTCAGCTACATACACGTCATTGTTTGATACATCCACCTGTACGTCATTCGGCATGTAAAAACGTGCAGCAGAGCCTGTTCCGTTTATATATTGTGGGACGGTGTTACCGGCAATGGTGGTTACCACACCTGCAGGATTAATACTCTGTATCTGATTGGCATCCTGTTCGGCACAAATCAAATTACCGGCGCTATCAAAGCTTAAACCCGAAGCACCTACAACTAACGTTACCCAGGTAGTTACATTACCGGTAGTAAGGTCCATTTTCCGTATAGAGTTATTGCCATAATCACCGATGTATAAGGTGGTACCTGTAGGGTCAAGTACAATACCATCCGGACCGTTAAACAATGCTGCCGTGCCAATTCCATCCTGGTTGCCTCCATAACCGTTTACACTTCCTGCAATGGTTGTTACTACACCTGCCGGGGTAATCTTGCGGATATCGTTGCTAGAGTATTCAGCAACATAAATATTACCATTTGCGTCGCCTGTCACGGCTTCCATATCCCAAAAACGGGCATTGGTACCGGGAAGATCAACGTGACCTGAATAGCCATTCGTGTTCCCCGCAAGCGTAGTCACCTGTCCGTAAAGAGTAGCCGGAACTGGGCCGCCTGTGTTGGTGATAGTCGCACTAAAAGGACTTCCAACCGATAACGTTGGAGATGACGAAGAGTAGGTAATATTTGGAAGCTGGGCTTGCGCGAAGCTGCTCAATAAAACCAGGACGATCAGGGTATGTAATAACTGTTTCAATTTCGGATAGATTTGGTTCTTAATAAACTTATGGGAAATGTGGTAAGTCCATTGCCCCCCACAGTTTTAAGACAAACCGTATGCCATATTAATTTTTGAGAAATAAATTGCCTGAAACTTTATTACAGTTTCACAAACTTGCTTTCGCCAATAAGATTTTGTGTGTCGTGGTTAAATACGCGTAAAATGTAGGTTCCTGGCTGTAAATTGGCCGTATTTCCTTGCCAGCTTGCCCCCGAAGTTGTTTTTTCCTGGATGATAAGACCTAAAGTATTGATAACTTTTATATCGTAAGTTTCAGAAACAGAAGATGTGTCGGCTATATTAAGGCTAATATTATTGTTCACCGGATTGGGGTATATGTTGATATTATTCCCCAATTCGTCACCACTGAGGTCCGAATATTGAATGGTAACCACTTTGGAATAAGAAATGGCATTATTTATGTCTTGCTGCTTAAGCCTGTAAAGATTGGCGCCAATAATGGGGTTGTTATCAAGAAGACTGTAAGAGCCTTGTCCTGCGGCTTTTATGCCATCAAGTACCTGGTAAGTACTTCCGCTATCGATGCTTCGCTCAACAGTAAAGGCTGTATAATTCCCTTCATTTACTGCCGACCACGCTACCTGGACCTCCCGTTTAGCTCCCGTTACTTTAATAGCTGAAAATGCCAGCAATTGGTAAGTATGGGCTGGGTTTTGGCGAATTACCAATATAAACCTGCCGCTTCCAAAGCTTGTTGTATCGCTTTTATCGATATTGAAGCTGTAGGTTTTATTTTGGCGCATATCCAATGAATCTTTTTTATAAGCATCCATCAGCCATATATCATATAGTTGCGGAACTGCCACCAAATCCCTTAAACTCAGTGAATATAAGCCACCGGCAGTAGCATTTACATTTAGTCTGATCATCTCACTTTTGGTTCCCGGGAGCGGAATTGTATTGATACAAAGGCCGGCATTATCTTGCGACAGGGTTAATAAACTTGCAGCCCCGAGACCTGGTTTATAATAAGCATCCAAATCATCATCATAAGTCATAGGGGCGTTATCTTTAAACCGTATCAATGTCTGTTCGCCAATTGTCGAATCCTGGCCCATTAATTGCAACCGCAGGTATTGATTATTAGTGGTTATCAAGGGAGTGCCCATCAGCAGTTTAGTCCCTAATGGTAATGTATTGGTCTTAGCTGATTCACTAAAAGTAAGACGTGCACAGGAGCAGTTAGCCACAACAAAAAAGCCCTGTCCGCTGGCAATTATATTACTTACAAAGGATTGGCTGCCAACACCGCCAGAACCTGCAATGTATGAGCCGAACGTTTTGGTAACCTCATCGAGCACATACATCTTGTTTTTCATCGAACTGCCGTAGATGCCTGTCGTATTGGAGGCAGTCTGAAAGGTATCCCAGTTTATAGAGCTTGCATAAGGATTTCCTACCAGGTTGTATCCGCGTACGCTATCATTCCCCATAGTAGTGCTGTATCCGAGGGTCCATTTTGATGGCGTGTACCATTCTCTTACCGTGATCGTATCGATATTGAGTGTCCCCGTAGCGGTTAGAGTTGCATGTACCGGAACATATGATGGGGTTGTTTCTGTGGCAAGCGACGCGGCACTCCGGTCTCCTCTGAAAAAGAAGAGATAGCCATTTCCGATAGGTATATTGGCAGTTGGATAAGTTGAATCATCCATACCGTAAAGCGGGGCGGTTGAAATATTATTTATCCCCCTGAAGCAGCTGTTAAGGAAAGTGGTGTACTGGGGCGCCATATTCTCGCGGAAAAGATACAGTGTAGGATTACCGGCTTTATCCAGGCCTCCTGACGGTCCGTTGGTTCCGGTAAGATAACAGGAGTTGATCAGGTAATTAAGGCTGTAAATATTGCTTCCCTGGTTAACAGGAGATGACATCAGCCTGTAACCACGCCGTGCTAAAACCCCACCGGACATGAACCGTTGTACATTGACATTTCCGGAAATAGTGGCACCTTTAGGTACTGCTGCCACCGTAGCCGACCCCATTGTATCTGATTTCAGGGTTAGGTTCCCATTACTTGCGAGGGCACTATTGGTGCCAATCATTGTCAGTATACCTGTGCTGGACACGGAGAATGCACCTGATGACATGGTTTTGGCCCCTGCGCCGCTAAAGCTCACATTATTAAAATTTGTGCCTGCAGTGCTGGCATCCTGCAATGTTTCTGCTGATGAACCGTTGAACAGGGTAGTACCTGTGCTTTGTAAGTACACCCCGGTATTGCTGTAGTTACCACTTATGGTAAGATTCGCTGTTCCTAAACTTAATGTATCGGTATTGGTAACATTTCCGGTTACAGTGATATTGCCGGCTGTTTGTTTTATGATCCCGCTGTTGCTTAAAGCCCCCGTGATGGAAATTCCTCCTGTTGAACCGCTGCCTTGAGTATAAGTTCCGGCATTAGTAAAGCCGGCGGATGAGGTAATTGCCCCTGTACTCGTTTGAGATATTATACCTGTTGTTGCCACATTGGTCAATGCCCCGGTAAATGTGATATTACCGCTTCCCGTCTGGTTGAGTGTACCGCCATTGCTCGAAGTGCCGGTAACTGTCATCGTGCCTGTACCGCCCTGAATGAGTGTTGCACCACTGTTCGATACAAAATTGCCGCCTATGGTAACCACCGGGCTATTTGTTGCAAAGTCAACAGTTTCTATGCCCGGTGCGGAAAGCGTAAGATTATTGGCAACAGTAACATTGCCCGCATCTGCTTTTTTAGTGAGGGAACCGGCAAAGATCAGGTTTTGATACAGACTTGGACTTGTATTTAATGCGGCAGTTGTATTGGTGTAAACTTCCTGGTTGCCTGTCCCATTATAATAAACCGTACTCGTGCCTGTACCTCCCGTGTTATTATAAAAATCGATTGTCCCGGCCTGGCTTGATGTATTTATTGCTGCAGCATTGGTAAGCTGCAAAACGGGGCTTAAGGCCGAGCCTGAAGGCATATCAACACTAAAGCCCGGGGTCGCATATATGGTCGGTAAAATTCCACCGGTTGTGTTTGCAGTTAGAATCGTACCGTCTATTATCGTAGTACCACCCTGTAAAGAAAAGTAAGCATTGTTAAGGGAGAACCCTGCAAAAAGAACCGCATAATTAGCCGAATTAATTGCAACATTCCCTGAAATATGCAAACTGGAGATAGTTGAAACTACATCGAGGTTATTTGTATTGCCAAGCGCCAGAAATGTTGTGCTATTCCCGACATTGAAAGAAGCACAGGTTATTGATCCTGCTCCTGCAAGCGTGGTTATCAAAGTCCCGGAATTTGGTAAGAGGCTGTTGCTGGGATTTTGAGTAATGTTGCCTGTTACTGCAAGTGTATACCCGCTATTTACAGTGAGCGTAATATTTTTTGTTACACCGAAAGTAAGGCTTGCAATAGTTGTGGTTGTGCCGGAATTTAAAGTTGGCTGGTTAGTAAATGACACAACCCCTATCTGGACGGCATCACCAGAACCGGGAACTGAACCGGAGCTCCAGTTAGTCCCGGTACCCCAATCTGAATTGGTTGTGCCTTTCCAATCAATGGTTGCTGCATCGACTTTTAGCAAAAATAAACACTGCAAAATGCAGGCGACGAAAGTGATCTTGTTAAGAGGTTTCATGGGAACGGCTATTTTAATGGGGTAACTAAAAGTTCGTTCTATTCATTGTAACGGAAAACTTACAATATGGTTACCTATTAATATAACTGTACGTTGCGTTTTGAGAAAAGTTATACCGTGTTTTCACGGTATTTTGAACCTGTTTTTATTGACTTTAGGCCAGTTTTATTAACCAATGAGAAAATTATTATCGACCATAAATGATAAGAGCCTCATTTTCACGAGGCTCTTATTATCTAATGAAGCAGAGGGCTAATTGGGTTTTACAGCTTGACAAATTTATTTTCGCCAACAAGATTTTGGGTTTTATTGTCAAATACCTGTATAATATAGGTTCCGGGTTGCAGGTTTTCGGTAGTTCCCTGCCAGCTTGGCTGCGATGTAGTTGCTTCTTTTACCAGGCGTCCGGATGTGCTCATAAATCTGATGTTGTACAGACTTACTGTATTGTTTTGGGCGTTTATTGCCACATTGATATTATTGCTAACCGGGTTAGGGAATATGCTCAGGTTATTACCTGCAAGATTAGTATTCGTATTAGCGTATTGAATAGTTACTATTTTAGAATAGCTGATCGTATTATTGATGTCTTCCTGTTTCAGACGATACAGATTTGTACCTATCGAAGGGCTTTGATCAACAAAACTGTATTTACCGGCTCCGGTTGCGTCTACACCACCAAGTACGCTGAATGTGGCTCCATTATCCGTGCTGCGCTCAACGGTAAAATTGGTATAATTTTCTTCATTCATAGTATTCCAAACAACTTGCACCTGGCGTGCTTCAGGCACTTTAGTCGCATTAAAATTCAACAGACGATATGCATAGGCCTGGTTTTGACGAAGAACCAGAGTAAAGCGTTTACTGCCAAAACTTGAGGTGTCGGTCCTATTAAGATAAAACTGGTAGGTGATGTTTTGCCTCATATCCAGCGAGTCCTTTTTATAATTATCCATCAGCCAAACATCATAAAGGCGCGGAACAGAAACGATATCCTTAAGCGAAATGCTATAAATACCAGTAGCGTTTGCGCTTACGCTCAGGCCAATAGTTTGTGCCTGTAGTTTAGGCAATGGCACATTGTGGATAGCCAGGTTTATATTATCTGCTGATAGGTTCGACATGCTTACCGCACCGTAACCTGTTTTATATATAGCATCTGTACTTACATTATAATTAAGAGTAGCCTGACTGTTAAACTTGATCATTGTTTCATCCGTACTGATTGAATCCTTGGCAAGCCTCAATTTTAAATATTGAGCAGTGGCTACGTTTGCCGGTTTCCCCATTAACAGGTTAGTTCCCGTATTTTGTGAAGTTGTCGTTTTTGCCGACTCGTTAAAGATCAATTGACCGCCGGTGTTGCTAACCAGCACAAAGAAACCTTGCCCGCTCGAGATAACGTTTGTAGCACCAAGTGTTCCTGTACCGCCTGAGTTAGCTGTATAAGTACCAAAGTTTTTACTTACCGGATCCAATACATAAATAGTGGAGCCTACAATGGTATTTGTTCCGTAAATTCCGGATGTTGTAGATGATGTTTGGAAGGTATCCCAATCTATGGCACATGGATAAGGGTTACCCATCAGGTTAAAGCCTTTTCCGCTAGCCGGAGCCGCATCAGTATAGCTCAAAGTGCTGGCAGTTGGTGTAAACCATAGCTTTACAGGCACCTGCCCTATATTTAAAGTACCGCTGGTGCTTAATGTTGTTGGCTGAGGCACATAAGTAGTTTTTGTTTCATTAGTAAACGAATCGTCGGATCTGTTGCCGCGATAAAAACATAAATAGCCGTTGCCCTGCGGTATATAGAACCCGGAGCCATCTACGTCAATAGTATAGCTTGGTGAGGAATTGATGTTATTTATGCCTCTGAAGTCACCGCTTGTAAATGTTGCGCCGGATGCCGTTAAAAGGTCTTCACGATATAGATATAAGGTTGGATTTGCAGGTGACGTATTATCAAAACCGCCGTTGGTAGTAGTTGCAGTAAGATAGATCGAATTTTTTAGATAATTGATACTATAAACTTTATTGCTGTGCGTATCGGTACCATTAGAAACCGGTGAAGACAATAACCTGTATCCACGGTTAATTGCACTTCCACCCGATAGATATCGTTGCACATTGATAGAGCTTGCTGCAGTGCCGGTAATTGCTCCGGGCACTGTCGGGCCAATAGAAGCATCGCCGGTAGCGTCAGACTGCAGGGTAACACTCAGAGGCGTATTCAGGGTAAGGGTTCCTGTGCCTGTAATAGTAACGAGGGAACCTGGTTGCAAGGTTACGGTTGGCGTGGTACCGGCACCTGCAATAGTGGGAGTAGCGCCAGAGTTAACCGTAATACCTTTGGAGACAGTAAGCGAAGTCCCGCTGGCCATGGATAAAGTTACCTGGGATGAAAAGGCCGCTTTACCAAAAGTGATACTGTTAACGGTTACTGCAGTATTTATTTTAGGTTGATTGGTAAAAGCAGAAGTACCTATTTGAACATTATCGTATTGGTTAGGGACCGTGTTCCCGCTCCAATTTTGTCCTGTTCCCCAGTCTGTGTTTCTTGAGCCGTCCCAGGTGCGCGTTGTACCACAGGCCAGGCTGATTGTTGTTGAACTGCTGCCATAATAATTGTAGGCAGTTACAGTATAGGTTGTTGCTGTGAAAGGGCTTAAAGGCGTGCCCGAAAAAGAACCTGTAGTGGCGTCAAAAGTTAAATTATTAGGCGGTGTATTATCTATAGCATAGCCGCTCAGCGTCATCAGCCTGATGTTGTTATTGGTATAGTCGGCTATGTAGGCGTTACCTGAGGCATCTATGCATAAATCAATAGGATTATGAAATCTTGCGGCAGTGGTTATACCGTTAGTGGTGCCTGAATTGCCCCCGGCATTTCCAGCCACTAATGTAACCACACCGGCAGGAGTGATCTCTCTTATTTCATTATTTCCATAGTCGGCAATATAAAAATTACCTGCACCATCCATGGCAATGCCGGTCGGCTGGTAAAATCTTGCAGCAGTCCCGGTACCATTTGTTCTTCCGTTAGTTGTACTCCCTGCAAAAGTTGTTACTCCATTAGATGCTGATATTTCCCTGATTTCGTTATTGCCATAATCAGCTACGAACACGTTTCCTGCTGCGTCAACCTGTACATCCATCGGATTATTAAATCTTGCTGTAAGCACATTTGTGCTGTTGTTAGGGCCCTGGGCGCCTGAACCGGCATATATGCTTATTACCCCGGCAGGGGTTATTTTCTTGATCTGGTTTGCATCCTGATCAGCGACCAGTAAGTTTCCTGAATTATCAAAACACAGGCCAGCCGGACCAGTAAGACCGGTAACAAAGGTTGATACAATGCCTGCCGGTGTTATCTTCTTAATCACACCAGTTACATAATCACTCACATACAGTATGCCTGATGCGTCGATTGCGATTCCCTCGGGAGTATTAAAACCCGTAGCAAAGTTAGATACCACTCCGGCCGGTGTGATTTTACGGACAGTGCTATTGTTCCCATCGGTTACAAACAGGTTTCCTGAAGCATCTTCAACAATACCCAGTGGGCCATTGAACCTGGCACCTGTTCCTGTGCCATTACCGGTACCGCTGTTGCCGTTTGTGTTGCCCGCAAAGGTGGTAACCTGCCCATAAGTATTCGCAGGTACACTTCCACCGGTATTTGTCGGGGATATTGTACTTATAGCTGTTCCGGAAGTAAAAACGTAAGCTGACGGGACGTAGGAGATGTTTGGTGCCTGTGCCTTCGCATTTATCGATAGTGTGAATAGTAATAAGGCTGCAACCGAATACTTGAATTGTTTTTTCACAACAATAAGTTTATTAGTTAGGGAATATTAACTCAAAACTAAGAATTTTTGTATCGCCTTTTTTATACGGTAATGGAATGGTGTTGGTTGTAACTATCTGATTATCAGTCAAATAATTGCCTATAGGTTAATTTCAAAGAGGCTTATTGTAGCTATAATTAACTAGAAAAATAATAGTTAATAAATGAGTCGAATATTGCTTAATAGATAATGCAAGTAGGTTAATCAGTAATTAACTAAATTGTTGAAAAATGTGTATATGTTGAAAAATAGTTAATCAAATTTCACTGATTTGAGAAGAATTTGCCTGATCTCAGACTTTGAAAGGGGTGAAAATAAAAAAGAGATAGCATGATTGGTCCAATCATGCTATCTCTTTTTAGGAAGTAAAATTATAATTTGACGAATTTGTTTTCGCCTACAAGGTCTTGTGTTTTGTTATTAATAACTCGTATCATATAGGTGCCGGGTTGTAAATCGCTTACATTACCCTGCCATGTCGATTGTGACGATGTAATATCTTTTACTACAAGGCCCGAACTGCTCATTACACTGATACGGTAAACAGAAGAGTTAGCAGTGCTTTCGTTTATTGCAAGGTTGATCGTGCTATTAGCCGGGTTAGGGTATACATTGATTTTTCCACCTGCCAGCTGATTACTCAAGCCTGAGTATTGAATCGTTACTATTTTAGAGTAGGAGATGGTATTGTTTATATCTTCCTGCTGCAGCCGGTACAGGCTTGTACCGGTCACCGGATTGCTATCCAGGAAGCTATAGCTGCCTGCACCGGTTGCTTTCACGCCGCCCAGTATCTGATATGTTTTACCGTTATCAATGCTGCGCTCAACGGTAAAGTTGGTATAGTTACCTTCGTTCATCGTTGCCCATGTTACGTCAACCTGACGCAAAGTTGTTGCTTTATTAGCCGCAAAATTTAACAGCTGATAGGCTAATCCAGAATTTTGACGGATAACAAGGGTAAAGCGTCCGGCGCCAAAAGTGGCACTGTCTGTCTTATTAACATCAAAGCTGTAGGTTTTGTTAAGCCGTAGGTTAACGGAGTCTGCTTTGTAAGCATCTTTCAACCATATATCATACAATTGAGGTACTTGTACCAGGTCTCTCAGGGTAAGGGTGTATTTGCCACTATTAGCTGCACTGAAATTAAGTTTTACAGCCTCGGCATTTTGTTTAGGGAATGGAATATTGTTTATCGAAAGATCAACCATATCTGTTGATTTGCTCGATAGACTTGCCTCGCCCAAGCCAGGCATAAAGGCAGCATCTAAACCACGGGTGTACTTGCCTGTAGCCATATTGTTAAACCTGATCATGGTTTGATCACCCACCGTAGAATCTTTACCCACGAGTTGCAATCTTATAAACTGGTTATTGATCATCGTAATAGGCTTTGTGCTTTCCAGTAACTTATTTCCGGTATTGAGTTTGGTCGTTTTGGCTGATTCGTTAATAATAAACTGACCGCCGGTTGTGGTAGCTACTATAAAGAACGCTTGCCCGCTGGATATTACGTTGCTTACAAACGCTGCACTGCCCACTCCATTCGAACCTGCTACATAAGACCCATAACTTTTTGTCACGGCATCAAGCTCATATATTGTGTTTGATACATTTACTCCATACATGCCTTGAGTAGATGTAGTGGTTTGGAAAGTATCCCAGTCAATGGCACTCGCATAAGGGTTCCCTATTAATTGAAATCCCTTTGCTTCCGCTGGTGTTGACGGAGAGTAACTTAATGTTGTTGATGTAGGAGTAAACCAGTCGCGGAACACAATTTGTCCTTCATTTAATGTCCCGCTGGTACTTAAAGTAACCGGTTGCGGTACATAAGTTGTGGTTGTTTCAGTAGCAAAAGAGGCGGATGCCCTGTTTCCTCTGAAAAAACAGAGGAAACCATTACCTGCTAATATATTATATGGACCGCCATCTACATCCAGGATATAGTTTGGATCAGATAAAATATTATTGATACCCCTGAAGTTGCCTCCTGTAAAAGTACTGTTGTCAGGGATTAAGTTTTCTCGGAAAATATAAAGAGTCGGGTTAGCTGCTACCGTATTATCAAAACCGCCGTTTGTGGTCGTTGCGGTAAGATACATCGAGTTTTTCAGGTAGTTGATGCTATAGATATGGTTCCCATTGCCATCTGTAGCATTGTAAACCGGCGAGGACAAGAAACGATTACCCCTATAGGTGAGCGCACCGCCGGTCAGGTAACGCTGAACAGTAACTGTTCCTGTGATAGCATTTGCAGCTATTTGTCCCACAGCGGCATCACCTGTCGGGTCTGATTGCAGGGTGAATTGTCCTCCCCCAGACATTGTAAGGGCAAGGGTACCGGTACTGGTTACATTTACTGTTGAGGTAGGGGACATGTTAACTAACCCTGTTCCGGTAATAGTAGTTGTTGATCCGGTATTTACGGTCATCGAACCGGTAATTGATAAAGTTTCCGGGTTGTTAACTGTTAATGTCGGTGCTTTTGCGGCGCCGAAAGTTATAGAGTTGACAGTTACATTGCCTGTAGTTGCATCAATTGTTGGCTGATTGGTAAAAGTTACTACGCCTATCTGCACGTCATCAGTTGCAACAGGGACAGTACCCCTGCTCCAGTTGGATGCCAATCCCCATACGCTGCTTGTGGTGCCAAGCCAATCATTAGAGTTACCGCAGGATAATGTTACCACAAAACTGCTGCTGCCTGATGCGTTAAATGCTGTAACCGTATATTGAGTTGCCGCGAAGTAAACATTCGGGGTGCCCGCAATAGCTCCTGTGCTTGTGTTAAATGTAAGATTGGTATGTAAAACCGGAACGATCGCATAACCAAGTAAGGCAATCTGGCGGATAGATGAACTTGCATTCCTGTCGTCACCGACATATAAATATCCGGAGTAATCGGCAACAATGGCCGTTGGGGTATAAAGTTCAGCCAGTGCACCAACCGCATCTGAATCATTTTGCACGCCATCGCCTGCAAGTGTGAAAACGAGACCGGTAGGACTAATTGTTCTTACCTTATTGTTTCCGGCGTCTGCTACTTCTACATATCCTGATGCATCAATCGTAAGTCCCTGTGGAGCAGATAGACCTGCTGTTGACGCTACAAAAGTTGTAACAGCGTATGGAGAAGTTGTACTTATCTTCCTTATCGTATTTGCTGCGTTGTCAGTTACATACAAGTTGCCGGACCCATCATAAGTTATGCCTATAGGGCCATTGAATCTTGCGGATGTTCCTGTGGAGTTATCAACCTCAGATGCTGAGCCCGACGCGCCTGCAATAGTCACCACAGCGCCGGTGTTTACATTAACTCTTCTGATAGTGCTGCCTCCATTATCGCAAACGTATAAATAGGTAGTACCATCGTATACAATACCTGTAGGATGGTTAAAGTGAGCAGCAGTTCCAATACCATCAGTTTCTACCGGAAGTCCGGATACTCCGGCTAATGTAGTAACCGCATATGGCGCAGTAGTACTTATTTTTCTGATCGTACTACCTAAATAATCACTTACGTAGATATAACCTGCCGGGTCAAAAGCAACACCCCATGGATTGTGGAAGGTAGCTGACGTACCCGTTGTATTATCGCTTTCAGTTGCTGTACCTGTCCCGGCTATTAACGTTGTCGTACCGCTCGAATTGACCATATAAATGGCATTCCCCTGGTAGTCGGCTTCATACATGTTTCCGTAACCGTCTATGGCAAGCCCTTTAGGATTATAGATAGGAGAGGATGCAGGTACAAATGTAGTCACCGTGCCATACACTTTTGATGGTACTGCACCGCCGGTATTTGTAGGCGTGATTGCCGGTGATATTGCTGTATTTATTGTTAATGCATATGACGACGGACTGTAGTTGATGTTAGGGCGGAGATTGTTTGCCTGGCATGATAGGGTAACGTTAGTGGAGTATGCCCCTGTTGTATTATAGGCCGTCACAGTGTATACCGTAGATGAAAAAGCTGTAGTTGGCGTTCCTTGTATAACGCCGGTTGTAACATTAAAGCCTAACCCATTGCCCAGGGATGGGCTAATGGTATAGCCTGTTACAATAATCTTGCGAACGGTAGACGATGTGGCTTTACTATCCCCAACATATAAAGTGCCTGAATTGGCTGTTATAGCGTACGGGGCATAAAATTCAGCATTTGTTCCTGTACCATCCAGCTCATTTAATGAACCATCGCCCGCAAAGCTGGCTATTGAACCTGTTGAAAATACCCTTTTGATAATATTGTGACCACGATCAGCCACATACAAAACGTGGCCAGATACGGTTATAGCTTCAGGACTTGAAAGACCCGCTGCTGAGTTCACCAGTGTAGTAACCGCATAAGGTGCTGTTGTGCTGATCTTTCTGATGGTATTGCCACCGTTATCAGTAACATATAAATTACCACTATCATAGGTTATACCTCTTGGTCCATTAAACCTGGCCGAGGTTCCGGTAGTATTGTCTACTTCACCGGGCGCACCCGACAGCCCGGCAATAGTTGTAACTGAGCCTGTATATACGGCAATTCTTCTTATAGTATTGCCGCCATAATCACATACATACAAGTAGGTTGAGCCGTCAAATATCATCCCCGAAGGTCTGTTAAATGCAGCTATTGAACCGGCTGCATCCAGTTCGGCCTGGTGGCCTGATGTGCCGGCAAGTGTTGTAACAGCATATGGAGCCGTTGTACTTATCTTTCTGATGGTACTGCCAGAATAATCGCTGACATAAAGACACGCTGCTGCGGCGTTATAGGCTATACCCCACACGTCATTAAATTGAGCTGAAGCCCCTGTGGTGTTATCGGATTCGCCTGCTGTTCCTGAACCGGCGATCAGAGTGGTTACACCAGTGGAACTGACCTTATAAATCTGATTAGTTCCAATATTGGTTTCATAAACGTTCCCGGATCCATCTGCGACTACTCCTCTCGGACTATTAAGAGATCCTCCGGCTGCGAGTGTGGTAACAGCGCCATAAACAGTGGCTGGTACAGCCCCCCCTGAGTTTGTGGGCGTCAATTTGCTAATAGTAACATTAGCAGTATAAGCGTTTGACGATGGACTATAGGAAATACTGGGCGTCTGGGCCTGGGCATCTATAGTATTCAGAAATAATAAGGGGGCAAATAGTAAAAATGGTAGATATTTTTTCACAATAACAACAATTTGATTCGGCTATACGAATGTAACTAAATTTAGTTACATATTTCCTAAGGGTTAATATGTGATGTTAATTAGTAAGGAATTTTCGTTTTATTTTAAGTTAAATAAGCTTTGATGATCTTAATTGCCTGATTTGCAGATGTTCCTAAAACCCTATGTAAAGAAGTTTTTTGACCGGAACGGAGGTATTTTTTGATTAACTTATAATTAATTATAATATATTTTGTTGATAATATGTTGAAAACTAATTGATATTAAGAAACCCATAAAATAACTCTCGGCTTAAAAAATAAAAAGGGTTGCCATATTTAAATGACAACCCTTTCGCAATTCTGATTTGTGAGATTGGCCGCTTATAATTTCACAAGTTTCGATTGACCTACAAATGATTTGTCCTTGTTATTAGTTACCTGTATAATATAGGTTCCTGGCAACAAGTCATTTATATAGGTTTGCCAGTTTGCCTGAGGGGAGGTGCCTTGTCTTACAACTAAACCATAATTGTTTGTAATGGTGTATTTATAAACTGGGTTTTTATCGTTCACCGCTGCATTTACTGATGTAGTTACGGTGCTGGTAGCCGGATTAGGGTAAATATTCACACTGTTATTAGCAACCGGATTGCTTTGAGTGTCAAAGTTTACAGGGATAATGGAAGAATATGTGATCGTATTATTTATATCCACCTGTTTGAGGCGATACAGGTTATTGTCGCCTGGATATTTATCAAGCAGACCATACGCGCCTGTACCTGTTGCAGGCACATCGCCAACTATAGTGTAGGTTGCACCGCCATCGGTACTTCTTTCTACGGTAAAGTTTGTATAATCACCTTCATTCTCAGTCGTCCAGTTAACCTGAACCTGTTTTCCGGTTGCTTTGGTTGCAGTAAAGTTAAGCAGGTGGTAAGCAAGCCCCGGGTTCTGACGCATAATCAGTGTAAAGCGGTGAGCGCCGTAGCTGCCGGTATCAGAAGTGATAGAAAATGTATAACTTGGATTAGAGCGCATGTTTACCGAATCACCGGTAAGAGCGTCCTTCAGCCAGATATCATACATTTGCGGAACACCTTGAATATCCTTTAAATTCAATGTATAGGTGCTGTAAGCATTCGAGCCCACCTTTAACGGAATAATAAGCTCGTTATGCAATGGAAGCCTATTGATAGCCAGAACCTGATTATCAGTAGATATACTACCTAAGTTTACTTTACCGGAACCTACTTTGTAAAGAGCATCTTCATTGAAAACATAACCTGGTTTGGAGTTACTGTCGAACAATATCATTATATTATCTTTATTCACTGTATCCAAAGCCATTTCCAGGCGTAAAAGTTGCGGAGTGGCTACGACAGCAAGGTTCTTCATTGCATTCTTCGAGGTCATAAAAAGCTTTGGTGATGTTACCTGCTGCAGGGCGTATTTCGCAGTTTCGTTAAAGATCAGCTCCCCGCCGGTATTTGATGCAAGTGCAAAAAAGGCCTGTCCGCTTACTATATATCTACCGCCATTATTGGTGTAAATATTACCTGCAGAACCAGCCTGATAACTATCATAATTTCCGGTATTTGGATTCAACTCATAAATAAACTGCGACATGTTAGAAGTATATATGCCACTGGTTGTTGTAGTTGTATTGTAGGTATCCAGGTCAATGGTGCAAGCATATGGGTTTGCAACCAGGTTAAAACCCTGGACAATTGGGTTGGAATTAGAATAACCCGGTGCTGTAGACGATGGCGTGTACCAGTCTCTGAAAATGATTTGCCCCTGGTTAAGGTAGCCGGTGGCGGTTAATGTAGCAGCTGTAGCAGTAAAGGTTGTTTTAGTTTCGTCGTCGAATGTACCACTTGTCCTGTTTCCTCTGAAAAAGAACAGGAAGCCGTTACTTGCCGGAATAGTGTATGTCGAGGCTTCATTGTTCAGGCTGTATGTTGGTGCATTTATAATATTGCTTATGCCGCGGAAGTTGCCGCTGATGAAACTTACATTACTTACTGGCACATCTTCACGGAATATATATAGCGAAGGGTTTTCTGACGTGGTGGTTACGGTTGACGACACATCAAATCCGCCGGCGGCCAGAGTTGTTCCGGTTATATAAGCTGAGTTCTTTACATAATTCAGGCTGTAAACCAGGTTCCCATTGGCATCAACAGCGCCTGTATAATTTACTGGCGAAGCTAAAAGGCGATAACCGCGCTGTGCTGATAAATAACGCTCCACGCTCACTTTCCCAACTATCGATCCCTGGGTTATCTGGTCTACTGCTGCTGAGCTTGTTGCATTAGATTGCAGCGTAAAACCGAGCCCCGGGTTGATAGTTAATACACCTGCCCCGGCTACGTTCACAACCGAAGTTGGAGCCATGTAAACATTTCCGTACCCAACGCTTGCTGTCCCGGTAATTACCGGCGCAGCGTTGTCATTTATCGTAAGGATATTGTTAATAGTAAGAGATCCTCCGCTTGCAATCGTCATTGTAGGGGGGTGGTTAGCGCCGAATGTCAGGTAAGCAACAGTTATAGCATACGGCGGTGTTAGTGTTGTACTACCTATTGTAGGTTCTGCTTTCCTACCTGTGTAAGGGAACTCACCGATACTTGCATAGCCGGTAGCAGTTGGCGGCGCACCTGTGCTCCAGTTAGTGCCATCGTTCCAGTCTGCACTGGTAAATCCTAGCCAGTAGTCAGCTATTACCGTTGCAATACTAATGGTTGTAGTGGCACTTCCTGTACCGTTGGTAGCCGTTATGGTATATAAGGTCGCCGCCTGCACAGCTGTTGGCTTACCCGATATTTGACCTGTGCTTGTACTAAACGCCAGACCTGTAGGTAATATGCCGCTGATGCTATAACTAAAAGGGCCTGCCGCAGGACTGCTCATATGGGTTACAGTAGGCGTAAGCGTGGTTATATTCGCATTAGTAGTATAAACGTTTACCGAGAATGGATTGTAGGTTATAGTAGGTAATACAGTACTGGCATTGCATGAAAGTGTTACCGTAGTGCTGCTGCTGCCGCTTGCATTGTATGCAGTAATGGTATAAGTTTTAGAAGTGAATGCTACAGTCGGGGTGCCGCTAATGGTGCCGGTAGTATAATCAAAACTTAAACCTGCCGGTAGCTTTCCGCTGATGAACCATCCGCCTGTTGCGCCATATTGGGTTAAAGTATTATTGGCGTAATCTGATACATACAAATTGCCTTTACTGTCAGTGGCCAGGCCTTGCGGGTTGGTAAGGCCATTTATCGATGTTAAGAAAGTGCCTGACGCATTGTAAATTTTAATGGTATTTGTGCCATTGGCAGAATCACTGACATAGATGTTTCCTGAACCATCAACATAAAGACCGTAAGGATTAGTTAAGCCGGTGGTTATAAGCGTTGAAATATAAGTTCCGGTACTTGAAAATTTAACCACCTTGTTCGGGGTGTTGTTTAACACGTAAATATTCCCTGAACCATCTGTGGCGACATTCACCGGGTTTGATATGTTGGTATTGCTGATTGTAAAATTCAAAGAGCCGCTGGTTGTATATTCAGCTATTTGTTTGTTGCCGGTATTGTAGCTTCCTTCTGCAATATCAAGGTTCCCATTGGTGCTGTTGATCGAGATGCCGTTGGCGGTTCCTAAACCCTGCACGATAATACCTATAAAAGTACCGGCAGAATTAAATTCTGATACATAAGCATTGCCATTGTTATTACCATTGCCATTATTTGTTCTTTGATAGTTCAATACAAACAAGTTGCCTGAGTTATCAATAGCTATCCCGGCTGGGTTAGATATGGTATTGAGGCCCCCCGGTAATGATGCAGGTGTAGCAAAAGTGCTCCATGTGTTGGTAGTTGGATTGTATTTACTGATGGAACCAAGGGTTTTTTTGTCAACACCATAGTTGGCTACATAAACGTTTCCGGAAGCATCTGTAACTACGCCATAAGGAAAATTCAACCCTGCGTTTCCCGTTACGTTAGTGCCAGCACCATAACCGAACTGAGCTACAGTACCTCCGGAGTTGGCGGGTGTCATCGGTGTCATGGCGGTACCTGCAGTAAGCGTAGCGCTGTTTGGGGTGTATGAAATAATTGGCGCCTGGCCAAAAGCTGTCAAGGAAAGTAAAGCAAATACGAGGTTTAGGATAGTAAATAAACTTTTTTTCACGGCATTTCGGATTAATATCAATAACTTATAATTAACTTGGTGGTTTACCCATATACAATAACCATGCATCAACTTGCTTCAAACCACTTATGTATGTCCATTTTCGCCGTTTTCAATAGCATAGGCGCAGATAAAATTTGTTGTAACTCATTTTAAGTCAAATAAAAAGCTCTTGTTTTTTGGGGAATAATGGGTATTCGGATGCCGCAGTTTGGGGAGTATTCCCCACATCCTCTTTTTTTCGTGAAAAACAGGGTTGCTTAAAAGGAACTATCTGTTAATAAATAGTTTAGGTAATAATTATTAATTATTAACAAATGTCTGTTTGGTTATCAGGAATTACAATAAAAGTTAATGTAATTGTTTTGCTGGTTAATTTATAATGCATTGACAATGTGTTGATTGCTTGTAGGCATTTGGAAATAAGAGTACAAGCAAGGTATCTGTTGACCAGATAGTTTAGGAAAGAATAAATAAAGGGTGGGTTACAAAACCGATTTCTTTCTGCGATATAATTTGACAGCAGCAAAAAAGGATGCCGCAATAACCAATGCAATCACCCAGGTATCTAATGGGCAAGTCGCATCCGGGTCGTCGCCACCGCAAGGTAATACTTGTGCGAATGTATGTATTGTACTCGCCAATAATATTAAAATTGTAATGAATGCGGTTTTTAATTTCATCGAAATGATCTGTCTACCTCAAAGATACAGTTTTATTTTTATAATCATAATTTATACTGTATCGCCTGCTTTATACGGTTTTAATTTGTTTTGGATACAATTTTTATTCGTCAAAAACCAGGCCATCAAAATCTGGTATTAATTATCATAAACGAGTTTGTAGTGAGCATGCGGGTTGATAAGGCGAATAGGTGATATAAACATCGGCTGGTTAATAACTATTCCGTTGCATTAGGTTTAAAAAGCATATTTTTATCGGCTATGGCACTGCTTATTATAGGAGGTAAATGAGAAAAATTTACTCGTTATTGCTCGGTGGTTTATTATCGCTTCTTGCTGGCACAGCATTTTGTCAGCAGCCTTTAGTGCCGGCCGATAAAAAGAAGGAACTGGATGCACTTTCTGCAAGGTCGGGTTCTGCATTTATCAAAAATCAGCAACAAGCCATTTCATTTGCCAAAAGCCACAACTGGATAATTCGACGCAAAACAAAAAAGGGCGGTATCCAGGTTTTACAGGGCGTAAACAAACGCGGCTTCCCTATTTATTTTACTACTGATGATAATGTGATCTCTGCAGCTACTACCAGTACCAATACGGTTCAGCCCGGTGGTAGCCTGGGACTTAATTTATCCGGCTCAAGTGCGTCTTTAAATAATAAGATTGCTATATGGGATGGCGGTGCAGTTTATAGGTTTCATCAGGAGTTTAGCGGAAAAACCATCACTATTGCCGATACCTCTTCTATCATCGATCATGCTACGCACGTGGCCGGGACGATGATGGCAAAAGGTGTATATCCTCCTGTAAAAGGTATGGCCTTTAATGCATCAACGCTTTATTCGTACGATTTTGATAATGATGTGGCCGAAATGAGCAAGGCAGCGTCAGGTTTACTGCTTTCAAACCATTCGTATGGCGAACTGGGTGGATGGGTTTTTGATGATGGCTTTAACCGCTGGGAATGGTACGGCATCCCGGGAGATACAGTTGATTATACCTTTGGCTTTTATGGCGATCATACCCAGGCGTTTGATCAGATAGCTTATAATGCACCTTATTATCTTATTGTAGAAGCAGCCGGAAACGCACGTGGTAGTACCGGTCCGGCAGTGGGCCAGGACTATTATGGTTATAAAAGCGCAAGCGATCAGACTTTTGTAGATAAAGGGCCGCGTCCTGACAGCATCAGCAGTAATAATGGGTACGATTGTATCAGCAGCACGGCAAATGCAAAAAACATATTGACGGTTGGCGCTGTGAATCCTCTGCCTTATGGTCCAGCTAATTCTCAAAGTATTACGACGGCATATTTCAGCAGTTGGGGGCCTACAGATGATGGCCGTATAAAACCTGACCTGGTAGGAAATGGATTGAATGTCCTTTCAACAGGGGCGAGCAGCACTACCAGCTATATTACCTTGTCTGGCACTTCGCAGGCTGCACCGAATATCACCGGATCGTTGTATTTGTTGCAGGAGTATTATGCTCAAAAAAATTCAGGCGCCTTTATGAAGGCTGCTACTTTAAAAGGACTGGCTTGCCATACAGCTTTTGATGCAGGGAACATTGGCCCTGATTATATCTACGGATGGGGCTTGCTGGATATGAAGATGGCAGCGCAAGCGATCACCGATAACGGCACCAAAAGCCGGATCAAAGAAAATACTTTAGCGCAAGGCACAACTCAAACACTTAATGTTGTTGCTTCGGGCAATGGGCCCCTGGTTGCTACCATATGCTGGACTGATCCAGCAGGTACGATAACCCCTGACGGAACTATAAACGACCGTACCCCTAAACTGGTGAACGACCTGGATATAAGAATAAGCGACGGAACAAACACGTATATGCCCTGGGTGCTCGATCCTGACCACCCGTCAGCAGCAGCTGTAACCGGAGATAACATCCGGGACAACGTGGAGCAGGTGTATGTAGCCGGGGCGATTCCCGGAAGAATGTATACTATAAAAGTATCGCACAAGGGCACACTGGTATCAGGCCCGCAGGCTTACTCGCTTATTGTTACGGGTATAGGCGGAAGTGCTTATTGTGCATCAACACCGGTTTCCAATGCCGACTCGCGCATCAATAATGTCTCTTTATCCAATATCAATAATACGCCGCCGGCTGGCTGTACCACTTATTCGGATTATACCAATTTAACTATCCAGCTTGAGCAAAATAAAACTTATCCATTAAGCCTTACTCTGGGCACATGCGGAGCCAATTTTAATAAAGCAGCCAGGGTGTATATCGACTGGAACGGCAATGGCGTTTTCGATGCAAACGAACTGGTCGCTACAACCAATATAATGAATGGGACAGGTACTTATACGACTAATATCACTGTACCTGCCACTGTGGTTCCTGGAAATTTTAGCCTGATGCGCGTCGTGTTAGAAGAAACTTCTGATTCATCGGTCATAAGCCCCTGCGGTACTTATGCTAAAGGTGAAACGCAGGATTATCGCGTTCAGTTTTTACCGACCAGCCTTGATGCAGGTATAATTGCCGTGGTTAACCCTTCATCAGGCGGCAATTGTTCCGGACCCACACCGGTAACTGTCACTATCAAAAACTTTGGTAGTCAGGCTATTAACAATATACCTATCACGGTAACAATTACTGCCCCGGATAATACCGTTACCACCTTTAACCAAACGTATACTGCTTCGCTTGCGCCATTGACGCAGGATAATTTCACTTTTAATAATGTATTTAACATTACTTCGGGATCAACTTATATTATAACCGCAACGGCTAATCTTACGGGTGATCTTGTTCCGGCTAATAATGCGATAACGGATACCGTTGTGATCGATAATTCGCCAACTGCCACTGACTTGTCAGCCAATTATTGCAATGTTGCCAATGCTTATTTATTGTCAGGTGCCGGTGATGGTGAGCTTTTGTGGTATAAGAATAGTAATGACCTCTATCCGTTTGCCTATGGTTCAACCGTGCTTACAACCGATGCGCCTGTAAATAATAACTACTATGTGGGTTTGAATGATTATAGCGGAACTGTAGGGCCTGCTACCAAAAATGTATTTACAACAGGTGGTTATAACCAGTTTACGCCTGAAATAAATGTATATACACGCATACCTGTTGTGATCGAAAGCGCGCGATTGTATATTGGCAATTCGGGAAGAATAACTTTTAATGTATCCGATTCGAGCGGTGAGATTGTTTCTACAACAACAATTAATGCAGTAGCAACAGCCACCAATCCATCACCCGGAGCTAAGGACGACGACCCTAATGATCAGGGGCAGGTATATAATCTCAATTTATTGTTGCCCGCAGCTGGGAATTACAGTATCAGCGCTACCTATGATAATACGGCGACCATCTATCGCAGTAATGGTGGAGTCAGTGGTTATCCGTTTAAAGTGGGTGATGTGTTTGGCATAACCGGTAATACGGCTACGTCAGGAACGGATACTACGTATTATAAAAGCTTCTACTACTATTTTTATGATATACAGTTGAAAAGCCCGGGCTGCGCGTCGGCTTCACGGCAGGCGGTTCCGGTTACCAAACCTGTGATCACACAAAGTGGTACGACACTCAGTTCAAGCGCTTCGGATAATAACCAATGGTACTTAAATGGGGTGGCTATTGCAGGGGCTACCGGGCAAACCTATTCACCTGCGAGAAGTGGTAATTACCAGGTCTACGTCACACTGTCTAATGGTTGCGTGGCGCAGTCGGACAATTTTGCTTACGTGATTTTATCCGAAAATCCGGGAGAAAATGATATCGGCCTCACGGTATTTCCTAATCCGGCTAATACATTGCTGAATGTTTTGTTCGCCGCAAAATCAGATGTCAATGTAAATCTGGCATTGATCAACGCGATTGGTCAAAATGAGTATACTGATAAAGAAGTGCTGACCGGCGGTAATTTCAGCACGCTGATCGATGTAAGTAAACTTGCTCCGGGCAATTATATATTGAGATTATTCTACAATTCTAAATTATATACCAGGAAGATCGTTATCGTAAAATAACCTCATATAAAACAGAAAGACCGGTTTCACAACCGGCCTTCTGCAGTTAAATCAATTAGTAATTAGTAGCTGTTAGTTCTGTTAGAAAGTATATTTTATACCAAGTCCGGGGGCAAGGTCAACAAACGGGCCTCCCGTAAGCTCAAGTCTTGGATTCAGGTCAAGGCTAACAGCAATTGGGGAATTGGGAATAACATATTCCAAACCTACCACGCCATCAATACCTAATAATACCTGGCCGCTGCTATAATAATCATTAGTACCGCCGAATCTTTTATATACACCGGCGCCTACTGCGCCAACGTGAGCACCCGCTCCATAATAAAACTGAAGTCCCGGGGTATCAAAAGCATTTATGTTCAATTCATACAAACCGGTAACCACCGCCCCGTGAGAACGAAAGCCAAGTATACCCTCCAGTGATGTGGAATTGTCCAGGAAGTATTTTCCGGCAATGCCATTCTCATATCCTCCAAACTTTAGTCCTAATGCAAATTCGTAATTGGGTTTGTATTGCTGTGCTTTAGATTCGGCACTGACAAATACAAATAGAGTAAGAGCAAATAAAAAGTAGACTGTTTTTTTCATAGAAGTTTCTTGCAAAGAACGCGAGTTTTTTATGTTTATTTTCCGCTTGAACACATACAAGTTCATATTTGTTTGACTATCAATCATAAAAATTGTAATAATTACACTCAAATGTAACTTTATTGCTACAATTAGCTTTCTGACAGCTTGTTTTGCTCAACTTTTATTCAATTGATTTTTATTTTAATTCGGGTAAATTAGGCAACTCAATAACCAGTTATGCATTACTTCCTAAACAGCAATAGACGATACCTGCTTCTGCCCACACTAATATCACTTTTCTTCATTTTTTCAAATTGTGCACGGGGCACGCTTGGGCAAAATATAAGCGATGAATATCACAACGGTATGGTGGTTTGCGCCTACCCGGATGCAGCACAAGTGGGATTGAATATATTGAAAAAGGGAGGAAATGCTGTAGACGCGGCTGTTGCAGTTCAGTTCGCACTGGAAGTTACCCATCCTGAAGCCGGTAATATAGGCGGAGGCGGTTTTATGGTATTCAGATCTGCCAAAGGCGAAACCAATACGCTGGACTTTAGAGAGAAAGCCCCGGCAGGCGCTAGTCAGAATATGTATCTCGACTCAGCAGGAAATGTAATTCCGGGGATGAGCATTTCAACGCATGCGTCATCTGGCGTTCCGGGATCAGTTGATGGGATGGTTGAGGCACATCGCAAATATGGTCGTTTGAAGTGGGCCGACCTGGTACAGCCCTCAGTCGATCTGGCCAGGAACGGATTCAAGATAACCAAACGCCTGGCTAATGATCTCAATCGTGCCGGTAATGAATTTAAAAAGCTGAATCCCGGCGTAAATTATTTATTGAGAGACGATGGATGGAAAGAAGGAGATTTATTAGTTCAGGAAGACCTTGCAAAAACACTGGAGCAGATACGCGATAAAGGCAGGGACGGATTTTATGAAGGCATAGTGGCTGATCATATCGTGAACGAGATGAAAGGCGGTAAAGGATTGATCACCAAAACTAATCTCCAGAATTATCATTCAGTTTGGAGGAATGCATTGACAGGAACTTATAAAGGCTATAAAGTAATTACTATGCCGCCGCCATCAAGTGGTGGCGTGGCTTTGCTGCAATTGTTGCAATCGGTAGAAAGGTATCCATTAAGCAGATGGGGTTATAATCGGGATTCGACAGTGCAATTGATGGTAGAAGCCGAGCGCAGGGTATATGCCGATCGTTCTAAATATCTGGGCGATCCGGATTTTTATAAAGTGCCGGTTGATAGCCTGCTAAGACCCGAATATAATGCCGACCGGATGAGCAATTTTGCCTGGGATAAAGCTACGCCAAGCTCAACTATTCAACCGGGAAAGATAATGGGTTATGAAAGTGATCAGACCACACATTATTCTATAGTCGACAGGGATGGCAATGCGGTATCCATTACAACAACATTGAACAACTCATTCGGGTCAAAAATATTTGTAAAAGGCGCAGGCTTTTTGCTGAATGACGAGATGGACGATTTTAGTTCAAAACCCGGAGTACCAAATATGTTTGGCCTGGTAGGGGGTAAGGCTAACAGTATTCAACCCAATAAAAGGATGTTATCATCTATGACACCGACCATCCTCGAGAAGGACGGCAAATTATTTATGGTAGTGGGCACGCCGGGTGGATCAACTATTATCACTTCTGTATTTCAGACCATTTTAAACGTGATCGAGTTTAACCAGAGTATGCAGCAGGCGGTGAGTTCAAAACGCTTCCATCACCAATGGCTGCCTGATGAAGTGGATATTGAAAAGGGCGCTATTGATAGCGTAAGTCGTGCCAAACTGGAGCAAAAGGGTTATAAGATTGTCGATCACGGCCCGAGCGGACGGGTGGATGCCATCCTCAAAACCAAATGGAACTACTATGAAGGCGGAGCGGATCCGAGGGGCGATGATACGAAGTTGGGGTGGTGAGTCAGTTTGCAGTTATTAGTTTGCAGTTGGCACAAGAATTTAAATTAGAAGTTTAACTGCATACTGCCAACCGCGCACTGCAAACTGCCCGACTGCCAACTAAATTTGCATAATAGACGCACGTAGAGTATGTTTGCCAGTCATGCCCCAGCATATAAAACACCAGGAAACGATAGACTATTTTTTAAAAATAGTTTGGCAAACTATGGCCAACCGGTATAACCAATTGGTTACGGAGTTTGGCATTACCCAATCCATAGGTTACCTGCTGATCAACATCGATGAAAAAGAGGGCACTACCGTTTCGCAGGCCGCCGCTTTGCTGGGATTAAAATCGACGAGCTTGTCGCGTATGCTGAACCAATTAGAGCAATCGGGATTGATCTACCGCGAATCAAACCAGGGAGATAAACGCTCGGTTAAAATTTACCTTACTGACCTGGGCAGGGAAAAACGCCATCTGGCGCGCGTGGTGGTAAAACAATTTAATAACTACCTGAACAAACATATTAATGAGCAGGACCGGGACTATCTCACTCAAATGCTCAAAAAGATTAATCAGCTTACCATTAATTATAAGCCCGAAAACTCCTGAAAAGAGTGCCCGATCACCTAAAATTAAATTCAAAAAGCAGCGTTAATTAATACCGGCTGCAAAATTGAGAATACACTAATTGTTAAAAAGTGTTAAGCTGTCGTTTTTGAATAATAAAACAATAAATTTGCCGATTGAAATCAAATGAGTAAGTGGCTGTTACCAATAGTATGTATTTGCTGCGTAGTGGCGGGATGTTCAAAAGAAGAAACTGGTTTGGCACAATATAAGAAACAGGCGACCATTGATGATAACATTGTGAAGCAGTACATAGATGCAAATGGATTGGCAGGTATAGCGCAAAAGGTTTCGGATACGTGCGGCGTGTATTATGTTCTGTTAGAGCCAGGGCAGGGGAATGACCTTTACACATCATCAACATACGTGACAGTGGGGGATACAGCGAGGGTGCTGGGGCAAACAACGCCATTTTATGAGACTGACAATTTTCACCCTTCATATCAATTGAGTCAGGTGATATTGGGATGGCAGTTAGGTATACCTAAAGTGCACAGGGGCGGTCTTATACGCTTGCTTGTACCTTCGCGCTATGCTTACGGGCCGTATCCGCAGGCGGACTACAAATTATCTGCCAATGCCATACTCGATTTCAATATCCGGGTTTATAATATAACGAACTAAAATATAGATGAAACTTAAATTCTTTACTCTTTTGTTACTGTCAGTTGTATGCTGTGTATCGTGCCGCAAGATCAATAATGACCCTGATATCAAACAATACGATCAGCAACAAATTCAGAGCTATATCGCTGCCAACGGACTGACCGGTATGTTAAGGGATACTACGATGGGCGACACAACCGGAACTTATTATCAAATACTTCAACCCGGAGATGCAACAAAACCATTAAATTATCCTAGCACCATTTCTTATGTATATACCATCCGTACATTTGATGGTAAATATTCAGTAACCGATACTGCTCTTAATCACTTTTATGGCGTATTGGGACATATTGTACCCAATGGATTAATGCTGGCTGTTAAAAACAATCTGAAATATAACGGCGGCAAAATGCGTGTGCTGGTGCCGTCGCATTTGGCATACGGTAAAAATGGTGCCGGTACCGGAAGTATTACATTGACTAATGGCCGTATCGGTGGTAATCAATGCCTGGATATTACAGTTAACGCAATTGCTGATCAGGCGGCGTATGATCAGTTGGTGATCAAAAATTATATGGCGGCTTACAACCTGACCGGATACACGGAGACGGCAGATGGTTTATGGTATAAAATTACCACTGTACCTACAGGGCCTAACTATTTTAACGTTAATTCTATAGTTACTATGAACTATTCCCTATACCTGATGAATAATACTAATCCTGATCCTAACAATACTTACGCAACAACAGTCGCTACATTTAACGATTTTGGGGTAGGTAAGTGGGTTGCAGGTTTTGAGGAGGGTCTGAAGATATTAGGAAGAGGCGCGGGCGGCATCTCCATAATTGTCCCTTCTGCCCTTGCCTATGGCACCGGTGGTAACGGCAACGGAGTACCGGCAAATGAGTGTTTAAGGTGGGATATGACTAATGTGTCTATAACTAACAACTAGTAAGTTATTTTGCCAATGCTCTTTTGAACGCTTTCAAACAGCGTTCGCGGGCGAAAGCATGATCGATAATGGGTTTTGGATATTTGCTGGGATCAGCATACTCTGGAACCCATTTTTTTATGTATTTCAATTCCGGGTCGAATTTCTTTAGCTGCGAATCAGGATTAAATATCCGGAAATAGGGTGCTGCATCCGTACCGCATCCTGCCGTCCATTGCCATCCGCCTACATTGTTAGCCATCTCATAATCTAACAGCTTTTGGGCAAAGTAATGTTCGCCCCAGCGCCAATCAATTAATAAGTCCTTACTTAAAAAGCTGGCGACCACCATCCGTACCCTGTTGTGCATGTAACCGGTGTTGTTTAACTCCCGCATACCGGCATCAACCAACGGGTATCCGGTTTTACCATCACACCATGCCTTGAATTGTTCTTCGTTGTTTTCCCATTTAATACGGTCATACTCCGGCTTGAACGCATGATCCATAGTATGAGGAAAATGATACAAAACCATCATATAAAACTCGCGCCATATCAGTTCGTTCAGCCAGGTTTTGTCATGCTGCTGGTTGGCTTTGCGTGCCAGGTCGCGGATGCTCACCGTACCAAACCTTAAGTGCAGACCGATATGTGTAGTCCCCTTATTTATCGCCGGAAAATCACGGGTTTTGGCATAATCTTTTATAATTCCTTCGTAGTCTTGATCTGGAAACTTCCTTTCGCTTTTTTCAAACCCCATTGACTTTAATGATGGAATAGAAAAACCCGCATGTTTATAAAGATTCTTTAAATATTTCTCAGTTGGATAAGATTTAAGATAAAAATCATTCAACTTCTGATACCATTTGTTTTTATAAGGAGTATAAACAATATAGGGCTCACCGTTATGTTTCACGATTTCGTCCTTTTCAAAAATTACCTGGTCCTTATAGGTTTTAAGCTCGATATGATGTTTGTTTAGTTTTTCGCCTATAGCTTCATCGCGCTGTTTGGCATAGGGTTCATAATCATGATTGGTGTAAACTGTTTCAATATGATGTTCCTTTAAAACTTCATCCCAGGCTTCTTCGGCTCTATCATATTTGACCAGTAATGCGCTGCCGTGTTTCTTTAATTCTTTATCCAGATTTTCAATGGTTTGATAAATAAAGGTGACACGGGCATCATCCTTGTCCTGTAATTTGTCTAGTATTTCACGGTCAAAAATAAACAAGCATAGTACCGGGTTTTTGCTTTTCAATGCACGATGCAATCCGGCATTATCGTGCAGACGCAGATCTCGTCGAAACCAGAAGATGTTGATGGGTGATTTATCCATATATTCCCTTTAATGCATCAATTAGTTCAGGATACTTAAAAACAAACCCATCCCTTTCAATCTTCTCCGCAGAAACACGCGTACTTCCCAATACAATAGTGCTCATTTCACCCATCAATAACTTGAATACAAATGATGGAACATTTATAGGCCATACGGGCCGGTGTAATTGCTTAGCTAATACAGTTGTAAACTGTTTATTGGTTACGGGATTGGGCGCCACCATATTATAAACGCCTGACAGATTGATTTTTTCAATGGCATACAAATACATATCCACCACATCCTGCCAATGTATCCAGGGTATCCATTGCCTGCCGCTGCCCAGTGGAGCACCAAAGCCGAGTTTTATAGGTTTCCCCATTTCCAGCAAAGCGCCTTCATTTTTATTCAACACAACCCCTGTACGGAATTTAAGTATTCTTAAACCCAGTTCCTTGCCTTTGTTTACTGCTTCCTCCCACTCAATACAGCATTGCGCCATAAAATCATTATTAGGTGGGCTATCTTCCGTAAGCAGTTCATCGCCCCGGTCGCTATAATAACCAATTGCCGATGCTGAAATGATAGTGTTAACCTGGTTGGGTTTACTTTTTATGAGTTGATAGATCAACTCAATGGATTTGGTGCGGCTATCGATGATTTCTTTTTTGCGTTTTTCGGTCCAACGCTTGGCTGCAATATTTTCTCCCGCTAAATGCAGTACAGCACCGATGCCGTCGAGGCAATTCTCATCGATATCTCCCTTATAAACATCCCACAAATAAGTTTTTACTTTAGGATTATTGCCTGGCTTGCGGCTAAGATGACTTACCGAATAACCGCGATTTAATAGTTCGTCAGTAACTAAACGGCCAATCATGCCTGTACCGCCCGTGATAAGAATATGGTTGTTGTTTTGTACTCGTCCGCTCATAATTGCTCCCCGTAAAATACTTAATTATATTCAGTTTGATCTTACAAGGGGGGCACTTTGTAAACTTCCTGCGCCGGATATTTCATCTCCGGTTTTTACCGCCTGTTTAAAAGTCAGGCACGGTACTTTAACTATTTCACTTATAGAATTTTCACGGCACACGCAATCATGTTTCAGGTTTTCTATCAGACGCTGTGCCTCTGGAAAGCTTAACGGTGTCAGCGTATTACGCAGGTTAGACGACAGGTGAGAGGTTAAAAAAGGTAAAATAACAATATCAGGTTTTGACTTGGCGTGTGTAGCCACATAAATCAACATCATTTGTTTGAAAGTTAACACCTCGGGACCACCAATATCGAATTTCCGGTTAAAAGCAGCACTGTTTAACAGGCATCGCTCGATATATTGCAATACATCGTTCGTCGCAATTGGTTGGATGCGCGTTTTTATCCATGTGCGCGGAATCACAACAGGTGTTTTTGAGATCAGTGTATTAAACATTTCCAAAGCAGCGCTGCCTTGGCCTACAATCATGGATGTATTTAATACGGTCAGCGCCGGTTTGCCACCATGTAAGATTCCTTCTACGTTCAGTCGCGAATTACCGCTTGCTTTATCGTTAATATCGCTTAGTGTGATTACCTGTCTGCAATTGGTTGGGGCAATCACTTCCATAAAGTTTTGAGCAGATAATGCAGCTAAAGCGCTGAACTCAGAGGTTTGGGTATAAGTATTAATAAGATAGCAAGCTGCGTCAATGTCCTCAGGTAAAGGATCAATGCTTTGACGGCGCAACAGGTCACCGCCCAATACGGTTAAAGCGTAAGCATTGGGATGATGATTCAGAAAATGATTTTTGTCGCGTACAAGGCATACCACATCATGCCCCTTTTCAAGCAATATAGGGATCAAATGTGTACCGATGTAACTGTTAGCACCCGCAAGCAACACCTTCATACATCTGCAACAATAAAATGTTCAAGGTGTTTTTTATGATTTTGGATTTAATACGTAAAAACCGCAATCACGTATTTATACTATCCGATACCACTACTTTGGAGCATAACACCTTAGCATAATGTTCTGCAAAAACTACGTGTACAGGGTCGTGCTGATAAGCTTCTTCTGCTTCCAGATCATCAAATAATAATAACAGGGAGACATCGTAGGAGCGGTCGATCACATCGCGGTTGGTATCAGCAGGCACGCCGATATGCATATCGCGGATATGGGTGATAGGAATGAGGGTTTCAAGACCCTCAATCAATTTTGCTTTATCTTCTTTGTTTTTTAGCCAGAAATGTACGTGATGAACGAAAGTGTTGTGAAGGAACATAAGTATCAGTTTTAAGGCTGAAAGATGGGAATAAATTCGTTAAGATTTGATGGTTTGCTTTGAAAGATTTGACAACTTTCAAAAAGTTGTCAAATCTATATGCTGATCAAGCAAAATGTTCTATCACATGCGGCTTATAAGTATCCGTTTTTACTCTCGCCTTTAACTCATGGAGGATATTATATAATCCGAAATTAGTCCGGTTCACATAAATAAAATGCTTCACACCTCGCGCCTGTTTAAATTCAGGCATTTTGGATACTTTTTCGCCAAAACCATAAAGCTCATCAAAAAATGCAGTCTGCCCGAAATCAAAATGATCGCTGATGTAAGGCTTGGCAAACAGGCCGATCATCTGCCGGTACATTTTATAGTAGAACTCAATTTGCGCAGGCGTGTCATCATCATGGATCATATCCAGTTGACGGAAAGCTTTGATTGTTTCTTCCTTATTGTTCATCAAACCGGTCGACGTAAGCGAGAAGAACGGATAATAAAAGTCATCCGGCATTTCTTTAATACAACCAAAATCAATGATGCCCAGCTTGCCATCAGAAGTGATCATGAAATTACCCGGATGCGGGTCGGCATGCACGGCACGCAACTCATGCTGCTGAAAATTATAAAAATCCCACAATGCCTGACCGATGCGATCACGCAATTCCTGCGATGGGTTAGTCCTTAAAAACTCGCGCAAGTGTTTTCCTTCCAGCCAGTCCATCGTGATGATCCGTTTGCTGGAAAGTTCTGGATAATATTCAGGAAACACTACATTATCAAGCACCGAACAAGCTTTGGAAAACTCAATAGAACGGCGAACTTCCAGTTCATAATCGGTTTCCTCAAGCAGACGCTCTTCTACTTCTTTCATATATACGTCCAATTCCTTTTCGCTCATGCCCAGCATTCTGAAGGCAATGGGTTTTACCATTTTCAAATCGGACGAAATGGAATCACCAACGCCAGGATATTGAATTTTAATAGCCAGCTTTTTACCATTCAATTCGGCTTGATGCACCTGGCCAATCGAAGCTGCATTGGACGAATGGATATTGAATTTATCGAATATCTTATCCGGAGTTTTGCCGAAGTATTTCCTGAAAGTTTGTACGATCAGGGGACCTGATAATGGTGGCGCATTATATTGCGACTGGCTGAACTTATCTACATAAGCCTGCGGCAGCAGGTTTTTATCCATGCTCAGCATTTGGGCAACCTTTAGTGCGCTGCCTTTTAGCTCGCTTAGGGATTCGTAAATATCGGCTGCATTATCTTCGTTCAATTCTGTTTTATCCAGATCAGGATTGAATAGCTTCTTAGAATAGTGCTTGATATAATTACCACCAATCTTAAACCCCGTTTTTACAAATTTGGCCGACCGTTCTACTTTGCTGGTCGGTATGCTGTTTTGCTCTTTAGGCTGATTCCCGTTCATCTTCTTCCTCTTCATTAAATAACGCTGCCAGGTTCGCCGGAGTTAGGGTGGTATAGTCATCGATCACAATATCCACAACTGAACGTATCTCATCAGCCGGATGCCCGGTCGTGATGCCAACCACCTTCATCCCTGCAGCATTTGCCGCTGCTATTCCTGCTAATGAATCCTCGAACACCACACATCTTTCAGGTGCTATATTCAATAATTCGGCAGCTTTTAAAAATATCTGCGGATCGGGCTTAGGTTTTTTCACCATTGATGAGTTAACGATCTCGTTAAAATCATCGCGGATAGGTATTTTATTTAAAATGAAATCAATGTCTTCCACTGTGGCCGAAGTAGCCATGGCCATTTTTACACCATCGTTTTTCAATTCAGCCAAAAAACTTTCAAGACCTTTGATTGCGACCAAATGTGGCGCATATTCCTGCCTGTAAAACTCTTCTTTCTCGCGAAGCAATTCTTTCAAGCCTGCATCGTTATGATCTTCGCCAAAAATTCTTCTCAGTGTTTCTATGATCGGCACACCACTTATTTCAGTATAATAAGTGTGCCGACTTAGTTCCCCTTTGTGGTATTTCCTGAAAAGCGCCTGCCATGAAATAAAGTGGAATGGCGTGTTATCAATCAGTGTGCCATCCATATCAAAAATGCAGGCAAATGTAACCTCTGCTTTAGTCCCATTCAAAGCCCTCTCCCTTGGAGAGGGTTGGGTGAGGCTTGCGCTATACTCCAAAGCCCATTTTTTCGCCGATTCCCCCGTTCTTGGCTAAAAACTTGCCATACTCAAACAGGTTATCGATAGGTGAACGCTGAAACAGGTCGAAAGTAACATTGATGCCTTTTTCAATAGCTTCATCGGTCTTTTCAAATCCGGCTGAGCTGTCATTGATCCAGAAATGCAGGATAAAACCGAGCTGAACCCAAAGCGCATCTTTATATCGTTTACTAAAGAATTTACGGTCGGATAACTCACCTGACTCCAAACCTTCATTTAATATCTCGGTGCAGAAGTTTTCAAAAACAGTCCGTAACTCAGCAAACACAACCGGCGTGGTTATCCCTTTAGGTTGTTTTTCCAAACAGTATACGGCGAAGCTTCGCTGTTGCTTTAGCAATTCGAAAAATGCGTAGAAGAAACTCAAGGCCCTTTCGCGAGCCGAATACTGCGCCCAAACCTCCTGGCCTTTGATTTCGGTTAGCGTTTTTTCGGCTATGCCAGCCCAGATATTTTGCTCTAATGCCTTAAATGATCCGAAGTGTGTGTAAAATTCGGCCTCCGTCATTTTATTTTTTTTGGCGAAAATATATACCGATTTAGGCTCTTCTCCCTGGGTGAGTACATAATCAATGTACGCCTTTTTGATGCTTTCAGTGGTAGCCATGATGATTTTATTATGAATGAATTAACGGATAAAATTAGGACAACTAATTCGATAAAATGTCATAATTATCTATAAATAACGATGATTTTGGCCAGATAGTTTTAATGGGATAAATGTTTGCCTGACGTCAAATAATTTGCGGTTATTAGGTTAAAGCCGTAAATTATTGCAAATTTGTAGGTCAGTTAGCCTACCCTAACCAGCAGGGAAAGTACAATGAGTGAAAAAACAATATTAGTTTGGTTCAGAAACGATCTTCGCGTTCACGATAACGAAATATTGTTTGAGGCTACCCGCAAGGCCGATAAAGTGCTCCCCGTATACATTTTTGATCCTTTTTATTTCAAAACTACTGAGCTGGGTTTATTGAAAACTGGCAATATCAGAGCTAAGTTTTTGCTTGAGTCTGTGGCTGATCTGCGCAACAATTTGAAAAAGCTCGGTGGTGACTTGATCGTTAAGATAGGCAACCCGGCTGAGATCATTCCACAACTGGCACAGCAATATGAGGTATCAGAAGTTTATCACCACCGCGAAGTAGCTTTTGAGGAAACGCAGATATCGGAAGAAGTAGAGGCGGCTTTGTGGAAGATCAAACTCAACCTGAAACACTTCATCGGGCATACCTTATATCATAAAGAAGACCTGCCTTTCCCAATCAAAGATATTCCTGATAGCTTTTCGATATTTAAAAAGAAAGTAGAACGCGATAGCCAGGTTCGTCCTTGTATCGAAACACCGGAACAGATTCCTACACCTGCAATAACAGATTCGGGAAATATTCCAACGCTTGTTGATTTAGGTTTGACTGAGTCAATCGACGATCCTCGAAGCGATTTTCATTATGAAGGTGGTGAATCGACAGGCTTGTTGCACCTGGAGCAATACGTAGCAAGTCAGCCATTAATTGCAGCAAAAGGAGCTAAGCATAGTGATCATCCTTCGAGATTATCAGCATGGATATCATTAGGTTGCCTTTCTATGCGTTGGGTATACCGCGAGGCAACTCATGGAAGTCCTAATTCAAATCAACCATTAGTGCTCGAGCTGTTTTGGCGCGATTATTTCCGCTTTATGTTCAAAAAGCATGGCAAGCAATTTTATAGCGCTGAAAGGTTTAAGGATATAGCTGAAGACATCTCCTCAAACCAGGAAGAACTGTTTGAGAAATGGAAAACAGGTAATACCGGCGTTCCGTTTGTCGATGCCAGTATGCGCCAACTAAATGCTACTGGTTATATCCCGAATGATAACCGTCAGGCTGTAGCTGTTTACCTTGCCCACGAATTGAAAGTAGATTGGAGAATGGGCGCAGCTTACTTTGAAGAAAAATTGATCGACTATTCACCTGCCAGCAACCTGGGCAACTGGGCATTTGTAGCAGGTGTAGAACACGACCCGAAAGATACCCGTTATTTCTTATCGCCCAAACAAATAAGCGAGTTGGATTTGCATACCCAATACATCAGCACCTGGCTTCCTGAAGTATTTGCTGAACAAGTCTGATTTTATTCACAAAAGTTTATCAAGCTGTCTAGAAATGAGCGATTTAATACCATTCGGTATATTTAAAAGTGCTTTTCTGAGCTCATAATGTGCTTTTTAATAAAAAATCACCTTTTTTACGTACTATTAGTTAAGTTTTATAAATAAATTACCAAGTTTCTAAAGCGATATGCTTAGATTTGTACCATCTTTAAGATTGGTATTCAAATGGATCGCCTAAATTATATTAACAGCGGCAACGCTGCCTACATCAATTCTCTATACGAAACATACAAACAAGACCCTGAATCGATAGATTTTGGTTGGCAAAAATTCTTTGAAGGGTTCGATTTTGGTCGTGAAACGCCTGTTCAGGTAGCTTTGGGAGAAGAAACTCCGGAGCACTTTTTAAAAGAGATCAATGTGCTGAACATGATCGACGGTTACCGTTCGCGCGGGCACCTGTTCACCAAAACAAACCCTGTTCGCGAACGCCGTAAATACTTCCCCGGTAAAGAGCTTGAAACTTTTGGATTGAGTGACGCTGACTTAGACACCGTGTTTAACGCCGGGGTGGAATTGGGCCTTGGTCCGGCTAAACTGAGTGATATTCGCGATGTGCTGGAGCAGACTTATTGCCAGTCGATAGGTGCTGAATATAAGTACATCCGCAATCCGATAAAAATAAAATGGTTCCAGGACCGCATGGAAAGCCGCCGCAATACGCCTTCTTTTACCAAAGAAGAAAAGCTGAAAATGCTGGACAAACTGAACCAGGCGGTAATTTTCGAAAGCTTCCTTGGTACAAAGTTCCTCGGACAAAAACGATTTTCATTAGAAGGTGCAGAATCATTGATCCCTGCGCTGGATTCAGTAATACAGAAAGGTGCCGAGCTGGGCATACAGGAATTTGTGATCGGTATGGCGCACCGCGGTCGTCTGAACGTGCTGGCCAACATCATGGAAAAAACCTACAAAGAGATATTCTCTGAGTTTGAAGGTAAAAACTATGATTCGGAAGCCGGTTTTGGTGGCGACGTAAAGTATCACCTCGGCTTCTCAACCGACGTAACTACTAATACCGGTAAAAACGTTCATTTGAGCCTTTGCCCTAACCCGTCACACCTCGAGGCAGTTGACCCGGTGGTAGAGGGTCTTACTCGCTCGAAGATCGACTTTAAATACGGTGAAGATCATACCAAAATAGCTCCGATACTGATCCATGGTGATGCTTCTGTAGCAGGCCAGGGCATTGTGTATGAGGTGCTGCAAATGGAAAAACTGGAAGGTTACCGTACTGGTGGTACCATCCATTTGGTGATTAACAACCAGATCGGTTTCACTACAAACTTTAAGGATGCTCGTTCAAGCACCTATTGTACCGATATCGCAAAAACGGTATTGTCGCCGGTATTCCATGTGAACGGTGACGATGTTGAAGCCTTGGTTTACGTGGTCAACCTGGCAATGGAATTCAGGCAGACTTTCCACGATGACGTGTTCATTGATATTTTGTGCTACCGTCGTTACGGTCATAACGAGTCGGATGAGCCTAAATTCACTCAGCCATTGTTATACAAAGCGATTGAAGCTCACCCGAACCCTCGCGATATTTATTATCAGCAATTGCTGGCACAGGGAACCATCGATGCCCAACAAGGCGCTGCGATGGAAAAAAGCTTCCGCGATGTGCTGCAGGAAAAATTAAATGAAGCAAAAGCCGCAGATAGATTTACCGACACTATTCCAATGTTCGCAGGAGCATGGGAAGGATTACACCTGGCTACCGATACAGATTTTTCGGCACCGGTAAATACAGCAGTATCCAAAGATGAACTATTGAGCATCGGCAAAAAAATAACCGAGTTGCCAAAAGGCAAGGAGTTCTTCAAAAAGATAGAAAAACTGTTTGAAGAGCGCGGCAAAATGGTAAATGATACCCACATTTTCGATTGGGCAATGGGCGAGTTGTTAGCCTATGGTACTTTATTGAAAGAAGGCCACCCGGTTCGTTTAAGTGGAGAAGACGTTAAACGTGGTACATTCTCACATCGGCATGCTGTTTTAACACTGGTTGACTCAGAAGATGAATATACTCCGCTCGATACGTTAGATACACAAGCGAAATTCAGCATATATAATTCATTGTTGTCAGAATATGGTGTTTTAGGTTTTGAATACGGTTACGCCCTGGCAAATCCTAATGCATTGACCATATGGGAAGCGCAATTTGGTGACTTCTTCAACGGAGCGCAGATCATTGTCGACCAATATGTAGCAAGCGCCGAAACCAAATGGCAGCGTGGCAATGGTTTGGTGATGTTGTTGCCTCACGGCTATGAAGGTCAGGGCCCTGAGCATTCATCAGCGCGTATCGAACGTTTTATGGAGCTTTGTGCAGATGATAATATCCAGGTGGTTAATTGTACCACCCCGGCAAATTTCTTCCACGTATTACGCCGTCAGTTGCACCGTGAGTTCCGTAAGCCGTTGATCGTCTTTACACCAAAGAGCTTGCTGCGCGCACCAAAATGTGTATCTCCATTGGAAGATTTCACCGAAGGCAAGTTCCAGAAAGTGATCGACGATACTTATGCAGATGCTAAAAAAGTAAAACGTGTATTGTTCTGCTCCGGTAAACTTTATTACGAATTGCTGGAGAAACAGCAGGCTGATCAGCGCAAAGATGTAGCCATTGTTCGCGTAGAGCAATTATATCCAACACCCGACCAGCAGTTGATGAAGATAAAAGCGAAGTATAACAAGGCTACCGATTTTATCTGGGCACAAGAAGAACCAGAGAACATGGGTGCATGGCCATATATGTGCCGCAAATTCCGCAAGAGCGAATTGCAGTTGGATGTGATCTCACGGAATGAAGGCAGCAGTACAGCTACCGGTTTTGCAAAACAACACCAGGCGCAGCAGTTGCATATCATTACTAAAGCATTTGATGTGCCAACGGGTAAGCCTGCTAAGAAAGCAACAGAGAAAGCAGTGGCTGCGAATTAATTGTTACACGTATGGCGTTGTACGTTATACGTTAGATTTTTGACTTTTAATAAAAGCGTAGAACGTAAAACGTCACACGTACAACCTATAAAAATATGAGTTTAGAAATAAAAGTTCCGCCGGTTGGCGAATCGATTACCGAAGTAACACTTTCACGCTGGATTAAAAAAGACGGCGATGCTGTTGCAATGGATGAAGTAATTGCCGAATTAGAGTCGGACAAGGCTACTTTTGAGCTTACCGCCGAAAAAGCCGGGACTTTAAAAACGATTGCGAAAGAAGGTGATACCTTAGCTATCGGCGCTGCCGTGGCGAGCATTGAAGAAGGCAGTGCTACACCATCCGCTCCTAAGGCACAACCTGAAGTTGCAAGTACCCCGACCCCAGAACCTGCTACTGCTCCTGCAACTGCCACTAATCAAGGTGGTTCATTACAGGTAAAAGTTCCCGCTGTAGGTGAGTCCATCACTGAAGTAACCCTATCCCGCTGGATCAAAAAGGATGGTGATACCGTTGCGATGGATGAAGCGATTGCCGAACTGGAATCAGATAAAGCAACTTTTGAACTGACTGCTGAAAAAGCAGGGGTTTTGAAAACTATAGCCAAAGAAGGTGATATATTAGCCATTGGCGCAGTAGTTTGCACAATCGAAGGAGCCGAAGCCGCGGTGGCTGCTCAGCCAAAAGCTGCAGAGCCGGTTGCTGCAACAGCTGCTGCCACTGCAAGTGAAAAAACTTATGCATCAGGTACGCCATCACCTGCTGCTGCCAAAATATTAGCCGAAAAAGGTATTAACCCAGCAAGTGTTCCAGGTAATGGTGTTGGCGGAAGAATTACTAAGGCCGATGCATTGACTGCTGTTAACGCTGACTTGATATCTGAGAATCCACAGGGTGGAAAGAATGCCGTTGCACCTAAAGTCGATGTGAAAGCACCAGCGCCGGTTAAATCTGTTGACGCTCGGGGCGAGCGCCGCGAAAAAATGTCGTCATTGCGCAAAACTGTTGCCCGCAGATTGGTATCCGTTAAAAATGAGACCGCAATGCTGACCACCTTTAACGAAGTGGACATGGCGCCGATCATGGAACTGCGTGCTAAATACAAAGATAAATTCAAAGAAAAGCATGGCGTTGGCTTAGGCTTTATGTCATTCTTCACCAAAGCAGTTTGTGAAGCTTTGAAAGAATGGCCTGCTGTTGGCGCACGCATTGAAGGCGAAGAAGTAGTTTACAGTGATTTTGCTGATATCTCAATTGCAGTATCTGCTCCTAAAGGACTGGTTGTGCCGGTTATCCGCAATGCGGATTCATTGAGCCTTGCAGGTATTGAAAAAGCAGTAGCTGCACTGGCAGTAAAAGCCCGTGACAACAAACTGAGCCTGGAAGAAATGACTGGCGGTACATTCACCATTACCAATGGCGGTGTATTCGGCTCGATGATGTCGACACCGATCATCAATTCACCACAATCCGCTATTTTGGGTATGCACAATATCATTGAGCGCCCGGTTGCCGTAAATGGGCAGGTTGTGATCAGGCCAATGATGTATGTGGCGTTATCTTACGATCACCGTATCATAGATGGCCGCGAATCGGTAAGCTTCCTGGTAAGAGTAAAACAATTGCTGGAAGATCCGTCAAGGTTGTTGTTGGGAGTTTAAGCGACTATTCAGATTTGACAACTTTTTAAAAGTTGTCAAATCTTTACTTTTAAGATAGTTGAACCCGGTTATGCCGGGTTTTTTGTTTTGAACTATGATTTGAATGATTAAATGAAAACTATAAATTATCCAAACAAAATCATAGTCTGTCAAAAAATCAATGAAATCATAGTTTAGACTAACCTCTTCAATGCATTAGTGCAACCTGAGTGCAACCCTTCATGAAATGGCAAAAAATTAATCGCATCATCAATACTGGCAAGCTCTACGTCATACCGGGTAGTCCATGCCGTGTATCTGCCGAATATATTATTGTTGTAATCTTCTTCTAACAGATCAAGTGTGCTGAATAGTAAGGCTTTAATGTTTTCTATTTCAGCTTCGCTAAGGGGTCTCTCCGGCTTTGTACCTGATTTAAATGAATTAATAATATCTTCTTCAACCCTCGGTGCTAAACCACCCCGCAAGTAGCAAACACCTTGCTGTGCTGCGATCAAATGCCCCAGGTTCCAGATAATGTTGTTATTAAAGCCTTCGGGAATTTTGTTGTATTGTTCGGTAGTAAGGCCTTCCAGGTTTTTAAGCAGGTAAGCCCTGGTCTTTCTGATAATTTCGATTTGTTTGGTCATGGTGCGTAAATATAGGTTCAATTCTAATTATTATCAATAAATTAGCCCTTCAACCAATTTGCCGGACTATTTCCCATGACAACCTATTCAAAAGCAATTGCCTGTTTGTTTGCTTCTGCTGCACTGTTTAGTTCCTGTAAAAATCACTCTGCCGGAGACGATACCGGGTGGAGAGTTTACGGAGGATCGAAAAAATCGCAACGTTATTCGTCACTTACACAGATCGATACCAGCAATGTGAAGCAACTGCAGGTAGCGTGGATTTATCATACGAATGATACGGATATGAAGGCGCATTCGCAGATACAATGCAACCCCATCATGGTGAATGGCCTGCTTTATGGTACTACGCCTAAGTTAAGATTGTTTGCTCTTGACGCTGCTACAGGTAAGCAAAAATGGATATTTAATCCGGCAGGAAACACCAATTCGACGGCTTCAAACTTTGGGATGAACAACAATCGTGGCGTTACTTATTGGGAAAGCGGTGATGACAAACGGATTTTATACTGCGCCGGGTCAAATATTTATGCAGTAAATGCAGAGACAGGGGCGTTGATCACCAGTTTTGGCAATGGCGGTAAAGTCGATCTGCATAATGACCTGGGCAGAGATGCAAAGGAGATGTATGTAACAGCAACGTCTCCGGGAATTATTTATAAAGACAATTATATCATCGGCAGTCGTGTGAACGAAACAGCCGACGCTGCTCCCGGGCATATCCGTGCATATGACGTGCGCACAGGTAAGTTGAAATGGATATTTCATACCATACCGTATCCGGGCGAGCTTGGTTATGACACCTGGAAGGATACTGCAGCCTATAAACACATAGGTTCAGCAAACAGCTGGACAGGCTTTAGCCTTGATGAAAAGGCAGGCGTGCTTTTCGCACCTACAGGTTCCGCAGCTTATGATTTCTATGGTGGTAAACGAAAAGGCGCCGGATTATTTGCGAATTGTGTGTTAGCCATTGATGCATCCACAGGAAAATTGAAATGGCATTACCAGGTGATCCATCATGACATGTGGGATAAAGATTTACCTACCGCGCCTGTTCTTGTTACTGTAAAACACGATGGCAAAGATGTTGATGCAGTAGCCCAACCTACCAAACACGGGTTTGTTTTCCTTCTCGATCGTGCGACAGGGAAACCGTTATTCCCGGTGAAGGAAACTGCAGTTGAAACTAAATCAGAACTAGCAGGTGAGGAGCCTTGGCCCACGCAGCCTATCCCGACTTTGCCCGTGCCATTTGCAAGACAGACTTTGACGGAGAATGATATTAATCCATATCTATCCGATAGCTCAAAAGCTGAGGTATTAAAAAGGATGAAAACCTATCGCTATGGCAATATGTTCCTGCCGCCGGGTAAAATTCCCTCGTTGATCTTTCCTGGGTTTGATGGCGGTGCCGAGTGGGGTGGTCCTGCGTTTGATCCATCAACGGGAATAATTTACATCAACGCCAACGAAATGGCCTGGGTGATGACGATGATCGATGCTAAACAAGAGATACCAAAATCTGAGACTTTCAATATGGCAGGGCAAAGGTTGTTTACCAATAATTGCATGGGCTGCCACGGACAAGACAGAAAAGGTACAGGCAATTATCCTTCGCTCATCAATATTGGTTTAAAATATAAGGATCAGCAGATAGGCGACCTGCTGCAATCGGGACGACGCATGATGCCGTCCTTCAAGCAATTGAGCGACCAGGAAAGGCAGGCCATTATTTCTTATATCACAGAAAACAAGAAGAACGGAATGAAAGCTTTTGTGGCTATTCATAAGCAAGTCGACCCATATATGGATATTCCATACCAAATGACGGGATACAACAAGTTCTTATCTAAAGAAGGCTACCCGGCAATTTCACCGCCATGGGGGACTTTAAATGCCATCGACCTTAACACCGGCAAAATGGTTTGGCGTATTCCTTTGGGCAATGATCCTGCTTTTGAGAAAATAGCCAAAACACCTACAGGAACAGAAAACTATGGTGGGCCGGTGGTAACAGCGGGCGGACTGGTGTTTATCGCTGCCAGTAAGGATGGTAAAATTCGTGCATTTGATAAAAAGAACGGTAAGCTGCTCTGGGAAGCTAAATTGCCAGCCCCGGGTTTTGCTACGCCATCCGTTTATGAAATGGGTGGAAAAGAGTATCTGGTGATTGCTTGCGGCGGCGGTAAACTTGGCACACAATCCGGTGATTCATATGTGGCATTCGCGTTGCCCAATTGATTATAATCTGATTAGAAAGTCAGCTTTAAGTGTAGAAGGACGCAATGGCTAATTATTTTGTCTAAATTCGCGCCATCAATCTACGCTTGATGCAGTTGTCCCATTCAAATAATTCACCGGAAAGATCCGATAAAGCTATCTGGTATTTTTTGTTGCTGTGGACGATCTTTAATGCCATCCAGGCTTACACTTTAGAGGTTCATGCCGATGAGGCTTATTACTGGCTTTATTCCCGTTTTTTAGATTGGGGTTACTTCGACCACCCGCCCATGGTGGCCATCTTCATCCGCATTGGCGATAGCTTATGGCACAGTGAGTTTGGTATAAGACTGATGACAGTGTTATCAAGTACACTGTCACTCTATATATTATGGCTTATTGCGAAAAGATATGCGGTCGAAGCTAAATGGTTCATTCTCGTAGTAGCTGGCATATTCATTTTTCATCAATATGGCTTTACCACTACGCCCGATGCACCGTTGTTCCTGTTCACTGTTCTGTTTTATTATATCTATCAGAAGTATATTGATGAGGATAAGTTAAAATGGGCATTATGGCTGGGAGTTATCATTGCATGCCTTCTTTATAGCAAATATCATGGGATATTGTTAGTAGGCTTCACCGTTCTATCCAATATCAAATTACTCAAACGCTGGACTTTTTGGGTAATCGCTGGTGTATCCGTAATCTTATACATCCCGCATATTTTATGGCAGGTCAATCATGGTTATCCATCTGTCAATTACCACTTGTACGAGCAATCCACCTACCATTATCAGTTCTCACAAACCTGGACCTACTTTCCCGGACAGCTATTAATGGCCGGGCCGATCATAGGCGTATTCCTGTTTTATTATGGATTTAAGGCGCGTATTAAGGATGCCTTTATTCGTGCCTTGATGGTGAACGCTGTGTTTACTTTTCTTTTCTTTTTGTCAAGCAGCTTTAAAGGTGAAGTTCAACCGCAATGGACGCTGATCGCGTTTGCACCACTGGTGCTATTAGTACTGATCCAGTTTAAACAAGCGAGCAACTGGCGGCAATGGTTTCAGTGGGTGGCTATCGTCAACCTGGTATTTATTGTTGCCCTGAGGGTGATGTTGATGACCGCATCACCGTTGATACGAAAAGTTGGACAGCTGAAAAGCTTGTTCGGTTTTAAGCAATGGGCTTATGATGTCAGGCAGAAGGTCGGGGACAATTATGTAATACTGAACGACGGTTTCCAGAATGCCGCTAAGTACGATTTTTATAATAATACTACAAAAGGATTTGCTTACGACGAGCGTTACTACCGTTTAACTCAATTTGATATATGGCCGATTGAGGAAGGCATGCAGCATAAAAAAGCATACTGGCTTAGCAAAGGTCCGATAAAAAATGTGACCACCGACACCCTGAACACTACAGGCGGCAAATGGTACGGTGGATGGGTGAATGATGTGCGTACCTATCAGAAAGTAAAAGTGGATGTTCCCTCGCCAAAAATGAGCGCTAAGCCTGGCGAACAGCTCACCCTCGATCTCGATATCACAAATGTGTACCCCTTTGCAATAAATTTCAGTAATTCGGGTTATCAGCACGACGTATATTTTGAAGCTTGTTTGTTTGAGGAAGGCAATATTATACAGGTGCAGGAAGCAGGAGATGATTTTCATCAGATGGCATTAAATCCGCACGAGAACAAACACTATAAATTCAAATTAATTGCACCAGCGAAAAAAGGAGACTATACATTGATGTTCTCATTGCGAACCGATCCTTTCCTGGGCAGTAAAAACAGCAGAATCATAAATTTGACCATTGAATAATCATGATTAAAAAACTATACCTTTTAGCTTTTCTTTCCTTTTTCGCCTGTGGCGTAAGCATGGCGCAAACAACATTAGATGTTGATTTTAACGGCCTGGGCTTCCTGGATAACCGCGAATACAAGGATTTTATATCGCGCTCGCGTACGTATTCGGGCACGCGTACTGCACTTGATTTTGGATTGAATATCGATACACTGAACAGTTTTGTTGTAGGTGCCAATGCGATACACGAGTTTGGTGCGATCCCTTATTTTTTAAAGGTTGACCCTATTGCTTACTACAGTTTTCATAACAAAAACTGGCTGTTCAATGCAGGTGAGTTTTCGCGTACAGGATTGATCGATAATTATCCGAGGGCATTGCTGAATGATACCTTGCAATATTACCGTCCAAATATCGAAGGCTTATTTTTACGTTTCCTGAACAACAAAAAGAACTTCACCGAGACCATGTGGATCGACTGGGTAAGCCGCCAAACGGACACCCAGCGTGAGGAATTCTTAATTGGCCTGGAAGGTAAATACAGGCCAAATCCGTTCGGGCCATTTTATATATCCCATTATTTTGTGTTACTGCATGATGCGGGTGCAGCAATATTAACCCCCAATGATCATATTATGGATAATGGTGGTGCCCAGGTACGTTTAGGTTTGGATTTTAGCCACAAGACGGTATTAGATTCACTATCTATTGAAGCTGGTGCAATGACCTCATTAGAGCGCACAAGGGGAGTGGATCAATTACAAACCCCAAAAGGATTTGTGGCGAGTGCCTATTTAAGCTATTGGCGAGTTGCTGTGTTTAACGAGTTTTACGCCGGGCAGGGCAGCCATATTTTGTACGGCGATTCATTTTATGAGAAGAAATTTTATAACCGTACTGACTTTATCATTACTCCATTTACAGCTAAAGGCCTTAAAGGGCAATTTGTATTTACCATGCATAAAACGCCTGGCTTTACCAGTAACCAGGAAGCTTTTAAGCTGACATATGATTTGGGAAGACGGAAGATTGCGACTTTCAATTAAGTCGTAAGTCTAGAGTCCTGAGTCTGAAGTAAAAATGACTTAGACTTTAGACTTAGAACTTACGACTCAAGACTTCTTAATCTCTCGAAACATCTCCGCTTCCTGATTTGGAAGAGGAAATGTTATGTGCGCCGCCAGTATAGCGGACATCACCTGAACCCGATACTGACGCCGATACACTGTTGCTTGCATTAATCGATGCATCGCCTGAGCCGGATACGTGAACTATAGTATTTACTGTAACCAGTCCACGTGCCTCAAAATCTCCTGAACCGGATACGCTCACGGCTGAGTTTTCGGCACGACCGGCAAGTTTTACGTCACCCGAACCTGATATGCTGCTTTCCAGGTTCTTGGCATCTACACGGCCGAACATGTCGCCCGATCCTGATACTCTTAGTCTTATTGATTCGGCGTGGATACCTTCTTTGAAGTAAACATTCCCGGAACCCGAAACTGCAACTGCATTCATGTCTTTGGCAGATACATATACGGCAATTTTTTTGTGATTGAACAGATCGCCCCAATGAAAGTTGCGGTCGTTTTTATTATAAATTTTTAAAACGCCGTTGTCAACCTCGGTAATGATATGGTCGATAATCTCATCAGGCGCCTCTACCTTAACCGACTCGCTTGAGCCTTGGGTGATGTATACATCAAACGAACCACCTACGTCCACCGCATGAAAACCGGTAATATGACGGTCTTCGATTTTACTCACATCAACGGTAACCGTGTTATGAGGCCGGGCATAAACATAGGCTGATCCTGGTAAAAGCAGCGCTATTACTAATATTTTGGTTAGTGCTCTCATTATTATTGCATTTTTGAAAATAAGACGCGGGCTGAATTAAAAGGTTGCATGAATATAGCAAAAAAATAAGATAAGTGTATTGCGTGGCGTAAGGCGGGTGGCGTTAGTCTCTTTATATTATTTGTCATCCTATGTTTGTGGATAGGATAAAAACAATGTGAGTTAAGAGTAGATTTAGTGCAGAAGAAAAGGGTAAAGAAAAAGATTACGATTTGTCATTGGCTGTAGGAAGCCGTTCGGAATGCTAATCACTTTACCCC
>NZ_DATCRU010000062.1:0-11311 GCF_036568825.1 Mucilaginibacter sp.
ATCAGGGACCTGGCCAGGAACAGGGTGATATCATTACGATTTTTATCAATGGGCACTAAAAAAGGGCCCGCTGCCGCACGCAATTATGGCTGGCTGAATGCCCGTAGTAAAATTATCGCATTTACTGATGATGATTGTCTGCCTGATCAATATTGGCTGAAAGAAATAATGGGGAATATGAACCCGGATAAAGAAGAAGCCATGACAGGCAATGTTATTGTCCCCCGAAGTAACCGGCCGACTGATTATGAGAAAAATATTGCCGGACTGGAATCTGCCGACTTTATTACGGCCAACTGCGCCTGTACCCGTGTAGCATTGTTAAAAATCGGTGGCTTTGATGAGCAATTCCGTATGGCCTGGCGCGAGGATAGCGACCTGGAGTTTAAACTGATCCGCGAAAATGTTCCGGTTAAACATCTGGAAACTGCTATCGTGGTACATCCTGTGCGTAAAGCTAAATGGGGTGTAAGTATCAGGGAGCAAAAGAAGACATTATACAATGCCCTGCTTTATAAAAAATATCCTGAGCTGTACCGGAGCAAAATTCAATCCATGCCGCCGCTGCTTTACTATGCAATTATTGCAGCATTTATGGTGATGCTGGCAGGTCTCATTTTGCACAACAGATTGATAGGTATCAGCGGATTTTACATATGGATATTCCTGACATTCAACTTTATAGTCAAGAGGCTATATACCACCCGGCTTTCGGTTCCGCATATTGCTGAAATGATAGTCACTTCCTTTATTATTCCATTTTTATCCATTTACTGGCAATGGTATGGCGCGTTTAAATACAAAGTATTCTTCCTATGAAATTACCTCCCGACCAGATTAAAAAGATAGCCATTTTCAGGGCACTGCAGCTTGGCGACATGCTATGCGCAATACCTGCTATACATGCTTTAAGAAATGCTTATCCCAATGCAGAGATCACCCTGCTTGGTCTTCCCTGGGCAAAATGGCTGGTGGAGCGGTTTGACAGTTATTTTGACCGTTTCATTCATTTTCCCGGTTTTCCGGGTCTGCCAGAGCAGGCTTTTGACCCCATTGCATTTGCTGAATTTCTGCCGATGATCCAAAAAGAACAATTTGACCTGGTTTTGCAAATGCAGGGCAATGGTTCGATAGTTAATTCAATGATCGAGTTGTTCGGAGCAAAGCACACAGCCGGTTTTTGTATTGATGGGCATTATGCACCCGACAACGATTTATTCATGTCCTATCCCGACCAAGGCTCTGAAATTGACAGGCATATAGCTTTAATGGAATTTCTTGGTATACCGTCGCAGGGAAATGCGCTTGAGTTTCCTTTAAATGCGATGGATTTCCAGGAGCTCGACTATTTGGCTTTACCCATTGAAAAAGGCCGGTATGTTTGCATCCACCCAGGCTCGCGCGGAGCATGGCGGCAATGGCCGACTGAGCATTTTGCTGCCCTTGGCGATTTTTGTCATGAGCAGGGTTATAAAGTTGTCGTCACCGGAACCAAAGACGAGTCGAATATCACCAGCGAGGTCATCGGACAAATGAGTTATGAACCTATAGACGTTACTGGAAAAACATCTATCGGCGCTGTAGCTGCTTTGATCAAGGATTCGGCACTTTTGATATCAAATTGCACCGGTGTATCTCATATAGCCGCCGCCCTAAGGACACCAAGCATCGTGATCAGTATGGATGGTGAACCCGAACGCTGGGGACCGATCAATAAACAATTACACCGCACCATTAACTGGCTGCAAACACCTGACTTTGACCATGTATTTCGTGAAACTGCGGAGCTGGTAAATCAACTGGATGCAGGAGTTCTTTTACCGCAAGGATAATATCATCCGGAGTGGGCATACCGATAGGCTCATTATACAATTTTCTGTTTACATATTGAATCACTTCATTTTTGCTTTGCGCTTCTTCGGCAACGGGGAATTGCAACACCTTGCAAGGTACTCTCCATGGCGTATGTTGTGGATTGGTTTGAGCATACAATACTACAACCGGTGTTCTCACTGCTGCCGCAATATGAACAGTACCGGTATTAACCGAAACCATCATTGGCGAATGCTGCACCAGGCAAATAAATTCTTCCATATCCAATAATCCGGCAATTGAATACGAGCCTTCGCCTATTTCCCGTTGCAGTTGATCAGTAAGTTGCTTCTCAGATGCGGAACCCGTAAGCAAAACCTGCGAGTGCAATTCATCAATTATTCTTCGACAAGTTTCAACCCAGAGATCGAACGGATATTGCCGCTTTGGTTCGCTTACACCCGTATGCACTATCAACCATGGCTGATCTGTTCTAGCACCTGATTTCTCAAGCTTTCGTGCGACGCTGCTCCACACATCATTTACATGCAGGCATAAATTCTCGCAAAACGGATTTGCACCGACAGCCTTAACTAAATCAAAATCACGCCGCACCTGGTGCCTGATAAAGCGATGCGGCTCTTCATCAGGTATCCAATCGGTTAGTAAACCATAAGGATTTTCCCGGCAATAAGCCAGCACTTTGGGTATACCGGCCATATAGGCCAGCATGGCGGTTGGCAATGGATTCTGACTGTAAACGGTAAAAATAACGGCTGCATCAAATCGTCTCAATTTTAATGCATCCACTAAATATTGGATGGAATCGCTTTCAGTAATTTCATTTGTTTTTACCCACGGCAGATCGAAGGTTATTGTTTCGTCCACCTCACTCATAAACGGTGTTATCAGTCGCCCCATGGATGAAGTAAGTACCGTAATATGCGCACCAAATGTATGTTTTAAAGCCCTGATAGCCGGGCCGCTCATGATCAGATCGCCCATATTATCGGGGCGCATGCAGAGAATGTTTTTACAGTCTTTCCAGGTAGTCATGAGAATTGATGAGTAAGAATGTATTCTGCAGCCTCGTTTATGTTCTGGCAGGTTTTTTCCGGGGTTCGGAACTGCCCGGATTTCCATTCGGTTTCGCCGCCGTTACAGATCAAAATGGATCTGCAACCTGCACGGTTACCCGCCTCTACGTCGTTCAGGATGTCACCGATCATCCATGATGAGGAGAGATCGATATTATTCACTTCGGCTGCATGCAATAGCATACCGGGCATGGGCTTCCGGCAAAAACAGTCTACTGCATACTCATGGATAATGCCGTTTGCATAATGAGGGCAGAAATAAAATCCCGAAAGCTTTATACTGAGCGGCTCAAGCAGCGAACGTAATTTTTCTTCGACAATATATAAGTCTTCTTCACAAAAGTAGCCACAGGCTACGCCGCTTTGATTGGAGATCACAATCAGCTTAAAGCCTCTTTCACAAAGCATTTTCAATCCGTCGATACTGTTATTCCTGATTACTATCAAATCAGGATCTACATTATAAGGAATGTCGTAAATAAGCGTGCCGTCTTTATCGATGAAAATTGCTGCGTCCATGGTTGCTATGCCGCCCTGTCGCGACCGATATTGATCAATTTGCTTGCCTGCTTGCTGTTATTCAGCACACATTGATATAGTTCATGCATCTGGTCAGCCACTTTAGCCCAGGTAAACCAGGTGTTCACATGCTTAATGGCATTCAGTCCCATGCGGCTTAGTTTCTCCTCGTCATTTATAATATCCTGTATCTTTTCAGCAAGTTTCCTGGGTTGTCGTGGAGGTACCAGGCTACCGGTAACGCCATCCTTTACACTAAATTTGATCCCGCCTACATTAGCTCCTATAACCGGTGTGCCACAGGCCATTGCTTCAAGCGGCGTGATACCGAAAGGCTCGTACCAGGGGGTTGTGATGAAAAGATCAGCCGCATTATAGTAGAATTTTAGTTTATCACGATCTCGCCGGCCGGCGAATTCTATCTTGTCCATTACCTTTAATCTGCTTGCGACAGTACATAGCCGTTTATATTCATTGTCGGACGAACTTTCCATTTTTTCGGAGTCCCCACCAACAATAATCAGCCTAAAATTTTTTCCGGAGACAGACTTTAGGTAAGCCATTGACTTGATCACATTGTCAATGCCCTTGCGCTCAACCATCCGGCCAAGCTGCAACAAAATGTGATCGTCCTGCGGTAGGCCCAAAATACTGCGGGCTACTGATTTTTCTATCGGATAAAACTCTGCAGAGCTGAACCCGCAGGGCACGATGCTGATCTTCCGGGGATTTGCCCGGTAATGAGCAACCAGGTCGTCCTTGTCCTGCGGGCACTCAGCTATGATATGGTTCGCTTCGCGAACGATCATCTCTTCAATACAAATCCGCTCATCCGGAAATTTATCCTTCTCTGCCTGGTGAATGCGTCGTATATGACCAAGCGCATGGAACGTAATTACAAAAGGAATATCCAGCTCTTTTTTAATACCACTGGCCACCAGCCCCGACATAAAGAAGTTGGCATGGATCAATTCATAATGCAAATGATTGCTGATGATAAACCGGATCATATTATCCCGGAACTCCGGCATAAACTGCAGCATTGTTTCTTTCGCAATGCTGCAGCCAGGCCCGGCCTGTATGTGGATCACCCTCACTCCTTTTTCCCAATTCACTATTTCATTTGCTTCCGCATTGTCACGCCGGGTATATACGTCGATCAAATAGCCCTGCCCGGCTAAATATTTGGCCAGTTGTGCTACATAAACATTCTGTCCGCCGGTATCAACTGTGCCGATACACGCCAGCGGCGACGCATGATCGCTGATAAATGCTATTCTTCTTTTTTTATTCTTCATAAGTATTAATGCACAATTCGCAATTTTCTTCTTACATTTTTTTCAGCCACTTCGCTGAAAAGCTCTTCCCACTCCGTAGTAAATCGCTTTATGTTAAAACGTTCCAGGGCCACTTCCCGACCATTGTTCCCTATCTCGGCCGCCAATGCTGCATCGTCCAAAAGCAGGTTCATTTTATCGATCAGATAGTTGACATTAGTATGAATAAAGCCCGAATAACCATTATCGATCACCGACGATAACTCGGTAGTCGCCAAACCTATCACCGGCATGCCCATCATCATTGCCTCACAAACTGCCAGACCCAAACTGGTATAGCGTATCGGGTTAAAGAAAAAGCGGTACTGGGATTGAAACCTGGGCAATTGAGGGTGAAGAACCTCACCTAATCCCCAATCGCCCGTTCCCATACCTACAAGCTCAAGCTTTACCTGCTTCTGAACATTCAGAAAAATATCGAATCCAAGTAACCGGCCCCGGTCGGGCAGGTTATTGATCACAACAAGGCCCTTGTTTAAAGCTCCTGTATAGATGGCGCCCGGATCAGTTACGCCATGCTCTATCACCCTGGTTGGTGTACTGTTGCTATCCCACATCAGGTTATTAAAATGGGTTACATGCACTAAGATGATGTTGGGGTCGTCTATCAAATGTTTGGTGTTGGTGGGATGTTGCCGCGGAGGATCATGTTCAAGGTATATTTTGGGTAATTGCTGCTGTTCCACAGATAATATCTCAAACTGATCTGCAAGGTAATTCTGGTTAGTTTGAAAAAGGATGCAATCGAATTGGTAATCCCTAACTTCCTCTGCGGGTATCTCGATCACGTTATCACCAAAAGGAAAAGTTTCGCCGCGACCATAGTATCCTTCTGTTTTTTCTTTTTTTGTAGGTATATAAATTTCATAGTTTCCCTGCGAGAGGTAAAACAAATAACTGCCGTGTATATGCCAGGTGAATATTTTCATGTTGTCTTTATTGTGCTTCTGCTATGATTTCAGAAGCGGTTCTGTTCATAGGACAACATGTCAGAAGCGAACGGGGTTTGTCCGGGAAATACGGTAAATGGAGAGGAAAAATACCTGTTTTGAATATTGGAGGGTTGTTTTTTGCAGAGGATTGTTAAGGTTTCCTTATTCTCAATCCTGTAAAGAGAAAGATGAGCAGGAAAACGAATACGACTATGAATATGTACTCAACTGTCATCATTATTAAATATTTACATGCCTTTTATCATCCTGCAAGGCCTTTTTTTAGTTCATCATGATGAGCCTCTTTTTGTCGGCTCTTTTTGCTGTCTTTCATAGCGGTGTCACTCATATCCGGTGCTTTTAAATTCCAGCTTATACTTCCTGCGAGTACTTTCCAAAGTTTCTTGATTTTGCTCATAAAATTTTAACTAATAAACAAACTAACAACAATCTGACCCTCTACAGAATTCAACACCTTATCTAAACCATAGTTTTTGATGTTAATACGCATTATTTTTTGCGGAAAATACCTGTTTTGAAATTAGTTAAGTATGACCTTGCTATTTTTAATTAGAAGTAAAAACAATAAACCAGTTTTTTAATTAAAAATATATATAAAGAGTTGATAATGATTAAAGTTCTATTAGCAGAGGATCATCAGATTGTACGTAATGGTATTAAGAACGTACTGGAAAGTGACGGATCGTTCGAGGTTATCGCAGAAGCATCAAATGGCAAAGAGGCATTACAATTGATCGAGCAGGGCACGTCTCCGGATATTCTTTTAGCTGATATGAACATGCCTGACATGAACGGAATTGAACTGGCCGAAAATCTAAAACAAACCGATCACCGGCATGTGAAAACCGTGATGCTGACCATGTTTGATAATGAGAATTACGTATGGGATGCATTCAATTCGGGTGTACACGGTTATTTATTAAAGAATATCAGTACCGAAGAATTAACTTTTGCCTTGTCGCATATTCACCGCAATAACAGATACATCTGCTCAGATCTGGCTATACGTATGCTTAGTTTAACAGCCCATAAAAACGATGTTACCGACTGTATGGTAGATTTTTCGAAACGGGAAACAGAAGTACTTTCATTAATAGCACAGGGCTATACTAACAAAGAGATAGCCGATAAACTTTTTACCAGTCGCCGCACGGTGGAAGGCCATCGTCAAACCATGATCAACAAAGCTAATGTTCGTAATTCGGCTGAGCTGATACGCTTTGCTGTAAAAAACAGCCTGATCGACTAAGGACGTATTTTCATCATAAAAACAGGTATTTTCCACAAAAACCTATTTTATTCTGGTTCATTTATTTGGTAGAGCATGATTTAACTCAATCAGAAAAAACATCTACCTATGAATAATAAAGACAAATTAACACGGCGACAAGTTGTTGCCGGGCTCGGAACAACACTCGCGGCGGTAGCTATTTCTCCTGCATTTGCTGCGTCCGACCATTCCGATGGCCCTGGAGATGCAAAAATCTCCAATCCTAAGGAACTCTATCCAAAGCCTCCGTTTAAAAGTCAGCCCCAACCCTGGCCGGGCTTGCAAAGCAAGATGAACCCGGTTCCTGATTGCGGAGAAAAAAGCTATAAAGGTTCCGGCAGACTAATGGGTCGAAAAGCACTGATAACAGGCGGCGATTCGGGCATGGGCCGTGCCGCTGCCATTGCCTATGCACGTGAGGGCGCTGATGTAGCCATCAACTATTTCCCTTCTGAAGAACCTGACGCACAGGAAGTGATCGCATTAATTAAAAAAGAAGGCCGAAAAGCAGTAGCTATTCCAGGCGATCTGCGTGACGAGGCATTTTGCAAACATTTGGTACAAAAGGCGTTGAGTGAACTTGGTGGGCTGGACATTATCGTGAATAATGCAGGACGTCAGCAGTCAGCAAATTCGATACTGGATATTACCAGCGAAGCATTTGATTCGACAATGAAGACCAACATCTACGCGCCATTCTGGATCATTCGTGAAGCATTACCACACCTGCCACCGGGTTCAGCCATTATCGGCACGACTTCGGAGCAGGCTTATGATCCGAGTCCTGATCTGTATGATTACGCCCAGACTAAAGCTGCGACAATGAACTATGTTAAATCTTTGGGTAAGCAACTAGGTCCCAAAGGCATCCGTGTAAACGGCGTAGCTCCCGGACCTGTTTGGACGGCGCTGCAGATAAGCGGCGGTGCACAGCCTGATAAACAGCAAATGTTTGGCAGCTGGACCCCGCTGGGCAGACCGGGGCAACCGGCTGAGCTGGCTTCCATCTATGTGCAACTGGCTGCCGCAGATGCAAGCTTTGCCAACGGGCAGGTATATGGTTCTTCGGGTGGTTCGGGACAACCTTAAACAATACCGTTATGAAAAAAATAATAATAACGATGCTATTAGGTATGGGAGTGCTTATTGCCAAAGCGCAAATTCCGCAACCCGATCCGGATACGACCGCAAAGCACTTTTTGATTGTTGCCAGCATAGGTAATTTACAGGAAGTAAATGCCGGTCAGTTAGCTGTGCAAAAAGCTAAAAATGCAGATGTCCGGTCATTTGGTCAGATGATGGTAAAAGATCACGGCGATGCCGAGCAAAAATTGTTGCAATTGGCGAAACAAAAAAGAATTGATATCCCAACATCGGCTTCAGGTGGTATTCAGCCCGATTTAAACCTAAAAAACGCCGGTGACAGTTTTGACAAGAAATTTGTTCATGCTATGCTGAGCGGGCACCGCAATACTGTAGAAACATTTCAAAAGTATGCAACAACCGGGAAAGATCCGGACGTCCGTGCGTTTGCCCAGCAAACGCTGCCTACCCTTAAAGCGCACCTGGCAGCAATTACAGCTATCGACAAACAAATCAATTCAAAATAAACAGACTGAATTAATCATTAAAAAACAAAAACTATGGAAACACAAACAGCAGTGCAGGATTCAAAATTGAAAGAGTTTTTCACCGACCAATTGATGGACATTTATTGGGCAGAAAAGAAACTGGTAAAGACACTTCCAAAAATGGAAGAAGCTGCTACCACGCAGCAATTAAAAGACGCATTCAGAAGCCATTTAACCGAAACGGAAGGACACGTTACCCGTATTGAGCAGGTCTTTGGTATGGTCGGTGAAGAGGTTGACTCGACTAAGTGCGCAGCAATGGCCGGTATTGTTGACGAAGGTGAAGATATTATTGACGACACCGACGAAGGCACCGCACAAAGGGACGTAGGCCTGATCTTTGCCGGACAAAAAGCTGAACACTATGAAATAGCCACGTATGGCGGATTAGTAACGCTGGCAAAAACATTGGGCTACGAAGATGCCGCAAACCTGTTACGGCAAACATTGGATGAAGAAAAGAACGCCGACCAAAAACTCACATCCATCGCCGAGAACGATATAAACTATCAGGCTGCTCAAGAACAGGCCGAAGATTAAATTCAATAATTTTTTAAAATGAATTCCCGGCAGGATAATACCAGCCGGGAATTAAAATTCACCAGCATGTTATTACCATTTGCATTTGTATTTATAGGATTATTCATTGTGATAGCGATTTTTCTGCTTATCAGGAAACAAACCACAGGTAAAAGAGAAATGCGGGACAAAAACCAGAACAAGAGGTAATTGCCCCGCTTCAGTTTAAAAAGCAAGTTGGTTTAGTCGTTTTCGCCGGATTGTTGTTCACTGCGGGGTGAACGAAAAAAACGCATCACAATCCAGGCTATGCATGAAAACACCAATGCCACTAATACATTTTTTGGTCTCTCTATATTCATGTTCTCTGATTTTATTAATATTTTACTGATATTTCTCCTTCCGGGGTGAAGGGCACTAATTATGTTCCGTGAACTTTTCGCAGTCTCTTGTATTTAGGATAACATAACAAACAAATTGTCTGTTTCACCGGAAAATACGCTATTTATTTATTACAAACACGCATTGAACTATCGGATTTTAATAAAAATCTAAAAGCCGTATTTCACACATCCAAAACCCGTATTTATTGCATAAACTGCATTTCCAGAGCCTTGTTATTCTTTAAAGATTAATAAATCACCATTAAATTCTAAGATTATGTTTTATCACGTTAAAGAATTACAATTCAATGCGAGGGTATCGAAACCCGATCCCCGTTTTGCAAGATTATTACTCGAGCAATTTGGTGGAGGCAACGGTGAACTAAAGGCAGCTATGCAATATTTTACGCAAGCATTTTCGTGCAAACAGCCTTATCCTGATAAATACGACCTGCTGATGGATATCGGCATCGAAGAATTCAGTCATTTGGAGATCGTCGGCGCTACCATCCAAATGCTTTTAAGTGGCGTTGGAGGCGAATTAAAAGCTTCGGCCGATGAATCTGAGCTCATGCAAACGATGGATGGAAAGAGTACAAAGGAAGGCTTTATGCATGAAGCGATGTTTAATCCGCAATTTGCCGTATTGAGCGGCGGCGGTCCAACTGTGACAGACAGTAACGGCATTCCCTGGTCTGGTGCTTATGTAAATGCCAACGGTGATCTTACGGTCGATTTACGATCAAACATAGCCGCTGAATCAAGGGCGAAAATTGTATACGAATATCTAATGTCATTTACCGACGATCCCTACGTGAAGGAAACACTCCGTTTTCTGATGACACGTGAAGTGGCCCATTATCAACAATTTGAAGCGGCCTTAAACAGCATTCAGCCAAACTTTCCGCCAGGAGTACTGCAAAGCGATCCGCGTTATAGCAACCTTTATTTCAATATGTCCGACAGCACAGAAATGCGTGGCCCATGGAATGAAGGCACCAGCTCTCAATTAAATGAAACCTGGCAGTGTATTGAAAACCCTGTTGAATGCATCAGGGAAACAAAAGGGTTGCAGGATATTGAACCTGAAGGTACTGACCGGACGGAAGAAACAGTACAGCAAATGGACAAGCAATTACGCGAAGAACGCAGTGAAGAAATAAATCAGGCTGTACCTACAGGAGAAAATCAATGGTGCGAATATTAAATTCGTGGATATATTAATTTATCATAAGCCGGGTATTTTTATACCGGCTTTTTTAATGTCTTCAAATAAAGCTTCCTGTACCGCGAGTTTAGTGTCATGAAACCCGTGGGCCTTAACCCATAGGCTAATCTCTAATATAAAGCCATCGGGTTGTATTTCACCTATTCCAACGCGCTTTTTGGGGCTTTTCAAACAATGTTCTGATTTGTCAAGCGATTTTTCAATCACGGATTTTACTTGTTTTACATCAATATTATTCGGAAACTTCAGATTGATGTCCAGCCTGCGCGTGCCTTTTCTGCTGGTATTGATGATCATCTGGTTAGAAAGCTGGCTGTTCGGTACAATAAGCACGCGATTGTCAAATGTCTCCACTATGGTATAAAAAATCTGTATAGAGGTAACTGTTCCTTCCATACCGTTAGTGTTGATGTTTTCACCTACTTTAAAAGGCTTCAAAAGCATGATCAGCACACCGCTGGCAAAATTCTGCAATGTTCCCGAAAGAGCTAATCCTGCAGCCACACCAAAAGCGCCAACCAGTGCAGTGAACAACGTCATCTCGATCCCCATGATCTGCATC
>NZ_DATCRU010000063.1:0-76631 GCF_036568825.1 Mucilaginibacter sp.
CCTCTTCATTAAGAACACGTTACCCATAAGAAAAGGCCGGGCCTTTGAGAGAACAATAAAAAATAAACACTCAAAAAGTAAATTCCGAACCTATTCAAACTTTAAACCAGCATACTAATCCTTAACTTAATGACATTGCCCTATGGGGCAAAAATCAGCTTATCGGATGTTTCTACAAAGCGGTAACCCCTACGGGGTATTTTCTGTTGTACCCACATAATGATAATCCTTAAAGCGCTAGAATCCGGTTGGATTGCTACGAAGAAATGTCCCATAGGGACAACCGCTTTGTAGATTAAATAATGAAATATTCTTGCCCCGTAGGGGTTACCCTTGAACATACAGGTCTATTCAGGCGATTTAAAAATATATCGCTCATCAAAATTAACATCGAAACTTTTCAATATCTGCTTGTATTCATCCAGAAAAGTAATCTTTTTGTGATGTTCCTTTTGATTTAATATATAATTCACCACCTTATCTATTTGCGATTTGCTATAACTAAATGCGCGTAACCATCTTGCCATTGAAATTTTGTCGGAGTTAATTTCTCTTTATTTATCCATTCAGAAGAATCACCTTTTACCAATCTCATCAGGTCTGAAATTGATTGAGCCGGATTTAAACCGACAAACAAATGAAGGTGATCAGGCATATTATTAATAGCTAGTACTTTATGCCCATTGTTTTGAACAATTGCGATGATATATAGGCGTAATCGCTCGTCCCAATCTTCATTCAACAACGCAGCGCGATATTTTACAGCAAATACAAAATAAAGGTACAATTGGGTGTAGGTATTTGGCATTAGGCTAGCTTGAAATATTGATAAGGTTTATTATTGATTTTAATTAGACTTACAACCTCACCCCTCTCAAAAACTCCTGTATTCCCATGCGCTTCTTACCCTCCATCTGTACATCAGTTAAATGAACAAACCCATCTGTTGTTGAAACTTTCAGAAAAGTGCGGTTGTCGGAGAAGAATTCACCAGGTTGCTCACTAGTTTCAGCCAACTCATATTCTGCGCCGAAAACCTTTAACATTTTATCATTTAGTGTAGTGTAAGCGGTAGGGTAAGGGCTTAATCCACGGATGAAATTGAATATCTTTTCAGCAGGCTGGTTCCAGTTGATATTGCAGTCTTCTTTAAAGATCTTTGGTGCATGCTTCAGTTCCATGCCTTCGGTTAAATGCTCCTGTGGATTTTCGGTATATCGCCCGCTTTCTACAGCTTTTACCGTTTTAACTAACAAGCCTGCACCTTTAGCCATCAGCCGGTCATGCAAATCACCGGCTGTTTCGCGACCTGTCAAAGTCACTTTTTCGGTAAATAATATATCGCCGGTATCTATTTCATGTTTCAGAAAGAAGGTGGTAACCCCACTTTCTTTTTCGCCATTGATCAGCACCCAATTGATAGGGGCGGCACCACGGTATTGGGGCAATAATGATGCATGCAGATTGATTGTTCCCAGGCGCGGCATATCCCATACAACTTCAGGAAGCATACGGAAAGCAACTACAACCTGCAGATCAGCATTCAAAGTTTTCAGTTCTTCCAAAAATTGTTCGTCTTTTAACTTCACAGGCTGAAGTACCTTAAGCCCATTCTCGACAGCATATTTTTTAACTGCACTTTCATTTATTTGCTGACCCCGTCCTGCAGGTTTATCCGGAGCGGTAACCACACCAACAATATTGCTTCCCGATTCGATAAGTGCATTCAATGATACTACAGCAAATTCGGGGGTGCCCATAAAAACAATTCTCATAAGGTATAAAACGCTTTCTGGATGTGTAAGATTCTGTTAATTATACAATAAGTATTTCTTTCGCATTTCTTTATACCTGCTCAGTGCCGGTTCCCAGCTTTGTCGTATCTCTTCTTCGCTTTTTCCTGCTTCAATCTGTTTTCTTAGCTCAGTTGTTCCGGCCAGTTTGGTAAAGTACGCATTAAAAAAATGCTCCTTATCAGGGAATGCCTCATATAGCTTTTTCAGCCACAATATATCGATTTTTTTGCTGACCCTGAACTGGTTCACATCATAACCACGCAGATCAATACCAAAGCAAAGCTTATCTTTTTGTGGTGGATCTTCGCTCATGCCCGGAATGCTTAGCGGGGTAAACGCAAAGCGGAATTGTCCCTTTAACAAAGGATGTCCCAACACCTGGAAAGGTACCAAAGTACCGCGACCCAGGCTTAAAGTTGTTCCCTCAAACAAGCAAATGCTTGGGTAAAGCAATATAGAGCGTGGCGTATTTAAATTAGGTGAAGGATTGATGGGCAAAGTATAAGGCGTATCATGAGTATAGCCAGCTACCTTGATGATCTTCAATTTGCATTTTACATGATTCTTCAACCAGCCTTCGCCGTTGATCATTTGGGCATATTCAGCGATGGTTAAGCCGTGAACTATAGGCAGCTCATCAAGTCCAACAAACGAGCGGTAAGCTGTGTCCAACATCGGTCCGTCAACATAAAAACCATTTGGGTTAGGTCTGTCTAAAATCATCAACTCGATATGATTTTCAGCACAAGCCTCCATTACATAATGCAGGGTAGACAGGTAAGTGTAAAAGCGCGCGCCTACATCCTGGATATCAAATATCATTAAGTTCAACCCTTCCAGGTCAGCAGGAGTTGGTTTATAGTGCTTCCCGTACAGCGAAATGGCTGGTATGCCTGTTTGCGGGTCAACTGTATCGTCAACCGTTGCGCCATTACTGGCCGTCCCGCGAAATCCATGTTCTGGCCCGAATATCTTTTTAACGCGGATACCCAGTTTTACCAAACTATCAACGCTGGATACCTGGTTTTTGCCAATCACTGATGTTTGGTTGATCACCATCCCAATGTTCTTATTTTTCAGGTAGTTTACATAAAGCTCTGTCTGGTCGGCACCGGTACGTAAGGGTTCCTGTGCCCAGGCAAGCCCAGGCAGGATCATAGCCGATAAGAATATAATCAGCAGCAGTCGTTTCATAGATAAGTTATTTGGTAAATTATACTGCATAAATACGGATTATGCCGGAGCATTTTGCTCCGAAATCTGCATATTTGCTAAAGTACAAAAATCATTCTGCATTGAGTTTCGCCTCATTTATTTCTGCCCGCATTTCGTTCCAGTCGAACCGCACTTTTTCCAAGCTGATCGTGCGTATAGCTATAGTTGGCATTATGCTGGGTTTAGGCGTAATGATTCTGACCGTCGCCGTGATTCGCGGTTTTAAAACGGAGATCAAACAAAAGGTACGGGGTTTTGCAGGCGATATCCAGGTACAGAAATTCGATAATAATTATTCCGACCAAAACTCGCCGATTGAAATCGATAGCGATTTCGTAAAGAAAGTGCAGGCAAGCTCTTTATTTAGCCATATTATGCCTATTGCTACCACGCCGGGAATTATAAAGACACGTTCGGAAATAGAAGGCGTAGTATTAAAAGGGGTAGATAAAAATTATGATTGGACCTTTTTTAAGAAAAACCTGGTCACAGGTAAAGTGATCGACTTTAGCAATACCGCTTCGGCCCAAAAACAGATCATGATATCCAGCTATACCGCGAGCCGGTTGAACCTGAAAGTCGGCGACAAATTCCTGATGTATTTTATACAAGGATCTTTAAAAAGGCGCCCGTTTACTATCGTCGGGATATTTGATGTAGGGGTGGAGGATATTGACAAAACCTTTGTCGTAGGCGATCTGTCGCTGCTCGTAAAACTGAATAATTGGAACCCCAACGAAATAGGAGGTTACGAACTGCGTGTTGCCAATTTTGACCGTGTTGACGAGGCCAATGATTTTCTGAGTGATAAAATGTCAATGAAGCTAAAGTCGTACACAGTGAGTGATATTTACCCGACGATTTTTGAATGGCTCAAACTGCTGGATGTAAACGCGCAGGTGATGTTGATACTGATGCTTATTGTGGCTACCATTAATATGATCTCGGCCTTGCTGATCATGATCCTCGAGCGAACTTCGATGATTGGCATGTTCAAAGCCATGGGCGCAGGCAACTGGACGATACAGAAGATATTTTTATATAACGCTTCTTATTTGATAGGCATAGGTCTGCTGCTTGGAAATATCTTCGGTTTGGGCATCGGTCTTTTCCAATCAACCACCCATTTTTTTAAACTGGATGAAGCATCCTATTATATGAAATTTGTGCCGATAGAAGTGCACTGGCTTGACATCGTATTACTGAATATTGGCACGATGGCTATATGCGTGCTGGTATTGATCTTGCCATCAACACTGGTAACTAAAATATCGCCTGTCAAGGCCATCCGTTTCAAATGACACGATTTTGAGATTTTGGAGATTTGATTATCTAACCATTTCAACAAATACAACCACTTCAACCAGCAATCTTGAAAATCATTTTAATCCCTTAATCGTGTTCACTTGCGCCTACCGCCCTGAAAATTAAACTTAAGATTCACACCACCTGAACCGAACTTGATCTGTTGAGATCCCAAACCTTCAATAGGATACTTTATGAATGGCTCAATGATCAGGTCATTACCCGAAATACGGTAACCTGTTCCGAATGAAAAATTTAATGTTTTGGCAAAGTAAAAGCTATTGAACTTTTGCTGCAGCGACTGATCGGTTGTTTGTGACAAATTAGAAGCAAATGGCGTTGTATAAGCGTAGGTAGAAGTATAAGTCTCATTAATAAACGTACCCGAACTAACACCTATAGAAACGAAAGTTGCACTCTTTTCGGGATTGAACTTGTATTTCAGGTTAATAGGTATTTCCAATCCTACCAGGCTCGCAGTATAATTCTTCAGCGAAGGTGTTGCTGCAAAGTACGAATTCGAACTCGGATTATAGGCAGTTGGGGCTAATGCACTGATCTTATCATTATTTGCGGAATTATTAGTTGACGCCAGCAATTTGGACTGCTCTGGCGGAAGTTGCCCATTGTAATTGAGCGAGTTCTGCCCGATTGCTACACCGGTAGACAGGTTAAGCTTCCTGCTGATCCTGATATCAGAACTAATACCAATACCCTCGTTTACCTGGTTGTTGCTTTTGCTGGCATAGTTTACATAGGTGGCTGCATATACCCCAAAACTTACAGCTCGGCCCGGCAATCCCCGCTCTTTTTTATTCTTTGGTACCTCATTATCCGCAAAAACAGCTTTGTTTGGCTGTTTGGATTCATTCAGCATATTAACGCCGTTGTTTGGTTTTGCAACGGCCATTGACTGGGTAGTTACATTAGTTGATGAATCAAATTTGGCAGTATTATCCCGTTTGGTTACTATATCAATATTTTGTTTTTCAGGAGTTTTTGCAGGGTTGATAGCGGCAATCTTTTGCTGATTATTGTTTACAGCGGGCTCGTTATTTCCTGCGGTTCTTTTATTAGATATATTGTTATTGTTGGCAATAGCGTTTGAAACCTCAATAGCTGTCGATGGCTTATTGGCCTTTGTAAGATTGCTTTTATGCGAACGTTTTGGACGTAGTTTATTCTCTGCCAATTTCTGAGTTTGCAGGCTGTTGATCACGCTGTCGGCAGATGCATCACTGGCATTATGGTTCTTGTTAGTTATAGTATTACTGTTTTTTTGCGGCTCAATACTTTTTACGATAGGGTGATTGATACCCGGTTTATTACCAACCAGTTTATTTTCTTTTTCGGGCTTTTTATTAAGCCATAATATGCCCAGGAACAGCAGTAACACTGCCGCTGCCGAGCCCCACCAGAGCCATAAAACAGGGCTGCGGCGTGCTTTCTCGGGATACTTCTCCCTCAGCAACTGCCAGCCCTCATCGGCGTGTCCGTCATCGTAATCATCGAACACCTCCCTGATGCGTTTTTTCAAGTCGTTATCCAACGGGTCATCCATGGTTTTGTGTTTCCGTTTTAATTAATTTCCTCAATTTTTCTTTTGCGCGGCTTAAATACACTCTTGACGAACTGGCCGGGATATTCAGCATATCAGCAATTTCATCGTGATTGTAACCGTCTATTTCATATAAGTTGAATATGGTAATTTGGATGGCAGGCAATCCCTTCATCATATTCAAAATATCCTGCACTCCCAAACTATCAATAGCATTAACATGGCTGATGATAGGCCCTGCATCATCCAGCTCAATATTCAACTGGTGTTTCAGATCCTTGCGACGCCGGTCGATAGCGGTATTTACGACGATTGTTCGCAGCCATGCTTTAAAAGGTTTAGTGATATCGTAGTTGCCCATTGAATTGAACGCTTTTATAAAAGCGTCATTTACAACCTCTAATGCATCGTCCCGGTTAAGGCTATAACGCAAACCAATACCCATGGCATAGCCGTAGAATTGCTTATAAAGCAGTTCCTGGTACCTTAAGCTGCCTGCTTTGCATTGCCTTATCAGTTCGTCTTCGGCAATACGTTGGGGTGGATGCATTAAATGTTATTATTCAACTTATAATTCAATTCATAGAATTGTTTGCAATAGTTACGTTGCAAACCATAACATTGCTACAATTCAATTAAAAATATTTTAATATCTGATACAAAAATAAAAGCCGGCATATAATACCGGCCAGGGAATAATATTCTGATGGCTATTATTTAACTATTGCTTCTTTAAAGTATAGTTGATAATTAAAGTATCTGAACTTGTTACATACATCTGGAGATTTGTACCATCGTATGCATAATTGTAATAACCTTCCAGGTGTGCTTTGGTGGCAGTAGTGGTCGGCGAATAGGTTTTATCATTAAAATTGATAAAAGGGTAAGTTATCCCGAATGTGCCATAACTTCCTGCATGCACGGTAGAGGTATCGCCGGTTACTTTATAAGTGTAAGCCGGAGTGGTGAAGTTTATAGTTAAGTTGGTTTTCACACTGTCCCACGGCAGTTGATTGGTATGCCTGTGATAGCGTTGATATTCCCCTGTAAATGTTCCTGATGGTATCGGCGGCGCAACATTTTCCGTCGATTTTTTTGCGCAACCCGTTACAACAATAACAAACAAAAGAAATAAGTAAAGTAGTTTATGTTTCATGGTAACAAAAAAGTTTTTTACAAGTACGTAAGTTAATACATAAACGCTACAAAATCACCCTTATTTTACAACTTTTTTGCCTCGTCCCAAAATATATCCATCTCGGCCAGGCTCATATCATGCAGATTTTTACCGCTTTCTTTTGCTTTACTCTCCAGGTACTGAAAGCGTTTGATAAACTTCCGGTTGGTTTTTTCTAATGCATCTTCCGGATTGATATTGATAAAACGCGCATAATTGATCAAAGAGAACAGCAGGTCGCCAAATTCGCTTTCCGCCCTTTCATGATCGATTTTGCTTTCATCTTCAGCGTTAAACTCATTCTTAAACTCCTGCATTTCTTCTTCCACTTTTGCCCATACCTGGCCCTTTTCTTCCCAGTCAAAGCCAACCCCACGGGCCTTTTCCTGAATACGTGAAGCTTTTACCAGTGCGGGCAACGACGCCGGTACACCAGCCAGAACAGACTTATTTCCTTCTTTTAATTTGATCTGCTCCCAATTGCGTTTTACATCTTCTTCATCATTCACGTTCACATCGCCATAAATATGCGGGTGACGATTGATCAGCTTATCGCAAATGGCATTCAGCACATCCGTGATCGTAAAATCATTGGTTTCCTGTGCTATACGGGCATAAAAAACCAGGTGGAGCATAATATCACCCAGCTCTTTTTTGATCTCGGGCATGTCGCCATCTAGTATCGAATCTGAGAGTTCATACACCTCCTCGATAGTGAGGTGGCGCAAACTTTCAAGCGTTTGTTTTTTATCCCAGGGACAGTTTAAACGCAAATCATTCATAATGGTCAAAAGACGTTCAAAAGCGCCGGATGGGGTATTGGAGGTTATGGGAGCAGTAAGTGGCATATTTTTGATGTGCAAATGTAATTAATGTGCAGATGTGCGGATATGCAAATGTGCAGATAAAATTAATATGCAGATGTGCAAATGAGTAAATGTGCAGATTTTTGAAATTGGCTATTGATACTATTCAGCATTTGCACATCCGCACATCTGCATATTTGCACATTCCCCAATCTGCACATCCCCATAATTTGCATATTTATTAATGATGGGTTAATTTAAGGTGTGTTAATTAGTCGTACTTTTAAAACGCATTCTATCAAGCTTATGAAAAAGAACCTTTACACTTTAGTGATCCTGAGCTTTATTTTACCCCTGACTATTCAGGCCCAAACAATTAATCCGCAATTGGGAACTCCTGCTATGGCTCAGCCTCAGCCGTTCCTGTTCACCATTAACACGCTTAATCCCGCCGCACGTGGCTGGAGCCTTAATTACAATGGCGGTTATGGTGAGCGCACGGTAACGCCTTTGGGGTACGACGGCGTAGATCAGAACATTGGCGTTAAAGGTTACCTTGGAGCTAAATTTACCTTCCTGGCATCTATGGGTATCGGGTTTGGTAATAATGGCGATGTGAAAAGTTTGCAGCAGATTGAAGCTTTACGTGATTTTATTGGAGGAAATACACCATCCGGGTTCCGTTTGGGCGCAAGTTTAGGTTTCAGAAGAGAATTTAATAATGATAAAGTAGCGTTAACCCGAATTACGGCTGCTTATGAAAATGTTGACTGGCGTTTTGGCGGCAATATTCGTTTTGAAAAAGCTTTTGATAAAGATCGCGATGGCGTAGATGTGATCAGCAGCATCGGTATCCATCGCCAGATAAGCGGCGAACTTTTCGGAGGTATAGAAGCAATAGGGCAGGACCTGGAAGGCTTTTGGGAAACCGATGAAGCAGAAGGCGGTGCAAGATTATTAGTCGGCCCATCTTTAAACTTTGCGCCGGCATCATCCCGCTTCTCATTCACCGTTTGCGGCGGCCCTATCATTTATGCTACCCGCAGCACACCGGCGTATAACGAGTTTGCTGTCCGCGAATTACCAACCTCGAACGGCTTCACCATGAAATTTAATGTCGGATTCAGATTCTGATATCCTTTTATTTTGATGTGCAGGTACATAACATCTGCACATCCTCAAATTTGCACATCTGCACATCAATCAATCTGCACATTTCACTGCCCGTAGCATTTCGCGCTTGCCCGGTGCACCGGGCGCTTTTTCTACTTTAAATCCCAGCGATTTAAGCATGCGCTTTAAATTGCCGGTAATGGCATAGGTTACGAAAACGCCACCTGGTTTAAGAAACTGAACGGTATGGGCAATTGCTTCTTCGCTCCACATTTCAGGCTGATGGATAGCTGCAAAGGCATCAAAGTAAATTACATCAAATTGTTCTTTGCTACTAAAATCCAGCAGTTGACAGTGAGCGACTTGCAGGCTACAGGAATTGATTTGAACAGGACTTTTTAAAGCCTCAGGGTAGTCATTCAGAAAACTGCTCCAGGTTGATGGTGAAATATATTGATCATACCCTGTCTGGCTTATCATTTCATCAGTTAATGGATAAGCTTCAATACCTGTATAGCTAAGTTTGATTTGATTTTCAGCGCAATAATCAGCACTCAACAAAAAGTTAAGCCCTGTGCCAAAACCAACTTCCAGGATGCTTGCCGAAGTTGTTGGGTGATTCTCAAGGTAATATTTCAGTCCTGAATTTAAGAACACATGCTTGCTTTCCTGCAAAGCGCCATGACGTGAATGATAGTTTTCGCCCACAGCACTATTGTAAATGGTATTAGAACCATCGGCAGTTGTAACGATTGTTAGTTCATGGTTCATAGGTTATAGTTCATAGTTTAATGTTTGCATTGATTTCTAATGTTAACGCACAATTCTATGAACTATGAGCCATCAACTATGATCAATTTCAGACCTCCGACCTCTGACTTCCTACCTTCGTAATAGCCTCACCCAAATCATACACAGGTACTGATGTTATTTTACCCGCAATAATGCTCGTCGCCGCAGCCGAACGGTATCCTGCTGCGCAATGCACTATAATAGGTCTGTGAACTGGGATTTCGTTTCCCCATTCGCGTAATTCAGGTAAAGGGATCGCAATTGCATGCGGAAATATCTTGCCGATATTGATCTCGCCCCAGTTTCTCACGTCCACTATCGTATATTTTTCAGGCTGAAAGTTTTCTGCAGTAAAGTTTTCAAGCTCTGGCAACGTTTCAATTGCATTATCCGGATTTAATAAAGCTCCCTTTATGTTCTTTTCATAACCGATTTTAGCAGCCTTTTTAATCAAAGTGTCAATAGCATCCTCGTTCTCTGCAATCAGGTAAAAAATCTCATCCGGACCAACGATAGAACCCAGCCAGGTTTCAAACTTGCCGCCATCCTGTATATTGAAAGCACCTTTTACATGACCTTTTCTAAACTGATCTTTCGGACGTGTATCAACTACTAAAATGCCTGCTTGTAAAGTTGAATTCCGATGAATTCTTGGTACTGCAGCTACGCTCTCTGCAAATGGCTCCGCACCTTTTTTATTGGTATCCACATCGTGCCCAAAATATTTCGGGATAAATGGTTGATCTGCAGTTAAAGTATTTACAAAGGTCAACTCATCCATCAGTTGCAGGGCGTAATTCTCACGCAACTCGCGACCAATAGTAGTTTCCAGATCAGGGCTCAAATTTTTACCGCATAAAGAGCCGGGGCCATGTGCCGGATAAACCGCAACGCTATGCGGAAGCGTCATCAGCTTTTCTCGGGTGGAGTGGTACATCTGCCGGGCCAGTTTTTCTTTGGCTGCGGTGATGTTACCTACATTTTCACGCAAGTCAGGGCGACCAACATCGCCTACAAATAATGTATCACCGGTGAAAATAGCTTTATCATTCCCTTTCTCATCCTGTACCAAAATGCAGATAGAATCAGGCGAGTGACCAGGGGTATTCAGCGCTTTCAATTTAATATCGGCTAGCTGAATAGTATCGCCGTCATCAAAACCTTCATGCGGATATTCGGCACCAAGTAGTTTGCTGACGTAGATAGTGGCCCCGGTAGTTTGATGTATTTCTAAATGGGAACTAACAAAATCGGCATGAGGATGGGTCTCGATAATTCCAACAATGTCGGCATTATTCAATTCGGCAAAATCATAATAAGGCTGCGGGTCGCGGGCCGGATCGACGACGATCATTTTGCCTAACCTGATCACAGCGTAAGATGCATGGGCTAAACCCTTATCGTAAAACTGGTGGATGATCATAAATAATCGACAAAGATAGGATTTGTTGCAGAGGTTCTGTTTTCTGGTTGTAAAGTTTGAAGGTTGAAAGGTTGTAAAGTTGAAACACCAAAGCCCGGTCTCTCAACCAGGCTTTGACTGATAACTCACTACTCACCATTCACCACTCACAAACTACCACACTTTTATCCTATCCTCCGGTTTCTTATAATTCTTATCTCCCGGCTGAATATTAAACGCCGCATACCATGCATCCATATTTTGTATAGGCGCGTTGCAGCGGTATTGCTCAGGCGAGTGCGGGTCAGTCAATATACGTTGTGCCGCAGCTTCCGGACGTTGTTCGCTTCTCCAAACCTGCGCCCATGACAGGAAGAAACGCTGATCAGGTGTAAACCCATCAATCTTTTCATTTGATTGTCCCTGTTTGGTTTTCTTGAAAGCAGCATAAGCAACATTCAAACCACCCAGGTCGGCAAGGTTTTCGCCAAGGGTCAGTTTGCCATTTACATGCAAGGTATCAACTACAGTAAACGCATTGTATTGTGTTACCACTTGGTCGGCACGCATTTTAAATTTGTCCGCATCATCTTTTGTCCACCAGTCGCGCAAAGTGCCATCGCCGTCATACTGGCGACCTTCATCATCAAAACCATGCGTCATTTCGTGACCGATAACAGCGCCAATTCCACCATAGTTTACAGCATCATCAGCACCAAAATCGAAGAATGGAAACTGTAAAATTCCGGCAGGGAAAGTGATGCCATTGTATGTCGGACTATAAGAAGCATTTACAGTTGGCGGAGTCATGCCCCAGCGGGTTTTATCAACCGGTTTACCCAGTTGACTGATGCTGAAATTATACCTCCATTTAGATATACGGCGGAGATTGCCTGCATAATCATTCCGTATTATTTCTAATCCGGTATAAGTTTGCCATTTGTCAGGGTAGCCGATCTTTACAGAGAATGCTGCCAGCTTTTTAAGTGCCTTTTCCTTTGTGGCATCACTCATCCAGTCAAGATGCTGAATGCGTTCGCCCAAAGTCACTTTCAGGTTATTCACCAGGTTCACCATGTATTGCTTGGCGGCAGGCGTAAAATATTTCTCTACATACAACTGCCCAAGCAATTCGCCAACGCTGCCATCTACCATACCCGACATACGTTCATTGCGTGGTGTCTGAACCTTTTGCCCGCTTAATGTGCTGCTGAACTCAAAGTTCGCTTTCACAAATGGTGAGCTCAATGCACCGGCAGATCCTTTTAATATATTCCACTGCAGGTAAGTTCTCCAGTCGGCCACAGGTGTTGCAGCCAGCAGAGCGTCGGCAGTAGCAAAGAAGTCAGGCTGAGCAACCAGCACGGTGTCCTGCCCGGTCACGCTCATCTGTGGCATCAACTGCGCCCAGTTAAGGTGAGGTGTAGTTTTATCAAAATCGGTTACGGCAAACCTGTTGTAGGTTTTATTTGGATCGCGCATAGCCACGCGGCTCATTTGTGCCTTTGCCAGTTTGGTTTCGATATCAAAAATGGTTTCGGCATTTTTCTGCGCATCAGCATCGCTGGTACCGGTTAGGGTAAACAGTGTTACAATATAATGCTTATAGGCACTCTGTATCTTTTTGGTACGGGCATCGTCCTTTAAATAATTGTCCCTGTCTGGAAGACTGGTTCCACCCTGGCCAAATTGCACAATGTTTTTAGTCGGGTGCTTTGAATCGGCCCCGACATAAAATCCAAACAACGGACTGCCTTCTCCATTAGTGCGTTCATAAACGATTTCATTAATAACGCCATTCAGATCATCGATCTTTTTGATGCGTGCCAGATCAGGCTTAATAGGATTGTATCCCAATTTTTCAATGGTCAGGCTATCCATCCCACTGGCATACAGATCACCAACACGTTGTTTCAGGCTGCCTTTTGGTTGACCTTTAGTATCGCTTACCTCAGTAAGCAGTTTAAGCAATTTGTCGGTATTTTCCTGGCGAAGGATATTAAAACTACCCCAACGGGTTTCTTTAGCCGGGATCGGGTTTTCTTTTAACCAGGTGCCGTTGGCATATTCAAAGAAATCGTCTCCGGGTTTAACGGAAAGATCCATATTAGCCGGATCGATAAACTTGCTTGGAGGGCCGCCTGCGTTGGTTTTACCACCATCCGGTGCGAACGCAAAAGCCGAAAAAAGTACTGCGCCTGACAAAACCAGGCTGGTTGCGTTTAATTTCATGTTAATTAATTGAGAAGGGTTGAAGATAATGAAATAACCCCAACACATGCAACAATTAACAATCCGGTTTAGCGGTTAAACCAGCAGAGCAAAGCATAAATTCCCGATCTCCGCAGCACAATGTCCCAAAATTTATGAGCAGATATAGTTTTCATAACAGTATAACATATAAACTTGGGGATTGTAAAAATATTGTGATGAAGATTGGCAAATAGTTCATAGATCATGGTTCGTGGCCTCGCTATGAACTATTAACTATGAACCATCAACTATTCACCGAATTCCCTATTTTTGCGGGCTATGAATATTGCTAAAACGTATCAGCCCACAGAAGCAGAAGAGAAATGGTATCAGTATTGGTTAGATCACAAGTTTTTCAGGTCGGTGCCTGACGAACGCGAGCCTTATACGATAGTCATCCCTCCGCCAAATGTTACCGGCGTTCTGCATATGGGGCACATGCTGAATAATACCATCCAGGATGTGCTGGTACGTCGCGCCCGTATGAAAGGTAAAAATGCCTGCTGGGTACCGGGAACGGATCACGCCAGTATAGCTACCGAGGCTAAGGTAGTAGCCATGTTGAAAGAAAAAGGCATCAGCAAAAAAGACCTTACCCGCGAAGAATTCCTAAAATACGCCTGGGAGTGGAAAGAGAAATACGGCGGTATCATCCTTGAACAATTAAAAAAACTTGGTGCATCCTGCGATTGGGACCGCACGCGCTTTACTATGGACGAAGATTTGTCCGAAGCGGTGATCGATACCTTTATCCATTTGTATAAAAAAGGCTGGATATACCGTGGTGTGCGCATGGTAAACTGGGACCCGCAAGGGAAAACCGCCGTTTCAGATGAGGAAGTAAACCGTAAGGAAGTAAATCAGAAATTATATTACATACAATATAAGATTGTGAATAGTGAGCAGTCAATAGTGAGTGAAAACTCGGAAACTCACCACTCACCATTCACCACTCACTACCTAACCATCGCCACAACCCGTCCTGAAACCATCATGGCGGATACTGCTATCTGTATCAACCCGAACGATGAGCGGTACAAACATTTACATGGTAAAAAGGCGATCATCCCTTTGATCAACCGCGAAATTCCAATCATACTGGATGAATATGTGGAGATGGATTTCGGTACCGGCTGTTTGAAAGTAACACCGGCACATGACCTGAACGACTATAACCTGGGCATCAAGCATAATCTGCCGGTTATCGATATCCTGAACGATGATGGTACATTGAATGAGAAGGCTGAGATATTAGTTGGGGTTGACCGTTTTGCAGCTCGTAAAAAGATCGCCGTATTATTGGAAGAAGCCGGTCAGCTGGAAAAAGTGGAAGATTACAAATCACAGATCGGTTTTTCAGAGCGTACCGACGCAGTGATCGAGCCAAAACTTTCAATGCAGTGGTTTTGCAAGATGGAGGAAATGGCCAAACCTGCATTGGACTATGTATTAAAAGGCGACATCAAACTGATCCCGGATAAATTCGTGAACACCTACCGCCATTGGATGGAGAACGTTCATGACTGGACGATCAGCCGCCAGCTATGGTGGGGCCAACGCATACCGGCATGGTATAATGAAAAAGGTCAGTGGGTTGTTGCCAAAACAAAAGAAGAAGCCGAAAATGAATTTAGAGTTTCGGGTTTAGAATTTAGTGTTTTAACCCAGGAAGACGACGTAGTAGATACCTGGTTCTCTTCATGGTTGTGGCCGATCTCAGTATTTGATGGTTTTAAAGACCCAAACAATGCTGATATCAACTATTACTATCCTACAAACGACCTGGTAACAGCGCCGGAAATATTATTCTTCTGGGTAGCGCGTATGATCATGGCCGGACATGAGTTTAGGGGAGAAGTGCCGTTCAGGAATGTATATCTGACTGGCATCGTTCGTGATAAATTGGGCCGTAAGATGTCCAAATCACTGGGTAACTCACCTGATCCGCTTGGATTGATAGAGCAGTATGGTGCCGATGGAGTGCGCGTAGGTATGCTGTTAAGTTCACCTGCTGGTAACGACCTGATGTTTGATGAAAGACATTGTAGGCAGGGTAGTGAATTTGCTAATAAAGTCTGGAACGCTTTCCGACTGATTAAAGGTTGGGAAGTAAATGACCAGTTGGAAAATACCAATAAAGTAACCATCGACTGGTTTAAAAGCCGCTTTAGCCAGGCGTTGGCAGAGATTGAGAGTAATTTCGCTCAGTTCAGATTGTCTGATGCGTTAATGGCTACCTACAAACTGGTTTGGGATGATTTCTGCGCCTGGTACCTGGAGATGATCAAACCTGCTTATGAGCACCCGATCGACAGGGAGACGTATACGCAAACCATTAAATTCTTCGAGGATGTTTTGAAGATATTACATCCGTTTATGCCGTTCATTACAGAAGAGCTATGGCATGATGAGCTATTTGGCGAGCGGAGCGAAAAAGATTGCTGTATTGTTGCCCAAATGCCGGAAATCGGGCAAATAAATACCCAACTTTTAAGCGAAATTGAGACCATTAAACAGGTCGTTACAGCGATCCGCAAAACGCGCGATAGCAAGCAAATTTCGCAGAAGGAAACACTGGCATTATCGGTAAAAGTAAATTCTGAAATAGAATATTCAGATTATCAATTAATTATATCTAAATTAGCTAATGTTGGCGAGTTTACTTTAGTAAACGACAAGGTAGCCGGTGCGGTTAGTTTTATAGTTTCCAAGGATGAATTTTATATTCCGCTAACAGAAAATATAGACCCGGTTGCAGAAAAGGAACGGCTTCTTAAAGAGAAAGAATACCTGCTTGGCTTCTTGAAGTCGGTGAATGCAAAGCTTAGTAATGAACGGTTTATGAATAACGCAAAACCGGAAATTATTGAGAATGAGTTAAAGAAAAAAGCGGACGCCGAAACCAAGTTGAAAATTATTGAAGAGAATCTGGCCTCTTTGGCAGACTAATTGTTAATAAATGGAGGCAATCTTGATAAATTGATGACGCCGGATCTACCAGCCCATCGTAATTTTATTTTGCTATTTATACAAATAGTAATACCTCTTAAATGAACAAAAACGTAGGTTTTTTTAACTTTTCCGTTAATAAAATACTCACAAAAGATCAGACCATTCTCGATCAGGCCCGCATACGCTTATTATATTACGGTTTATGGCTGGCAATTGTAGCCGTAGGTGCGGTGTGGCTCAACTTATATATAGAACACCGCCAGATACTTACCTATAGCACAAGTCTTCTGTTCCTGAGTCTTCTGATCCTGTTTAAATACCTTACTTTCAGACCAAGGTGGGGTATAATATCGCATATTTTGCTGGTGCTGGCTACTATGGTGAATCTCACCAATGTGTTTATCACTTTACAAAGCGTTGACATCATTACCGCACAGATCACCTTCCTGATCATTGTATTTAGCTTTTATATGCTGGGGCAAACGTGTGGGTTGTTTTATTCGCTGGTGAACCTGATCCCGATCCTGATATTCCTGGTGCTGATGTTTAACAGCAGTTATGTGATCGGACTGAAGCCGAAAGTAGTGGATGAGTCAACCAAGATCATATCTATCTGCGCTACATTCATCTTTATAATTTTTATTCAGAACTATTTCTATCGGGCTTTTATAAAAAATATCAGGCAATTAAAAATCACTGCGGAAGAACGTGGCAGCCTGAATGAAGAGCTGGAAAAGGTACTGGAGAAAGCGGAGAAATCTTCACAAGCCAAATCAGAATTCCTTTCCACTATGTCGCACGAGATCCGTACGCCAATGAATGCGGTAATCGGCATGACCAACCTGCTGATAATGGGTAATCCAAGACCGGATCAAAAAGATAATCTTGAAATCCTGAAGTTTTCTGCCAATAATCTTCTTGCGCTGGTAAATGATGTGCTCGACTTTAATAAGATCGAATCGGGCAAGGTAGTGTTTGAAAGTATCAAATTCAACCTTGTTGAGCTAATGCAGAACGTATGCGGCGGTCAGCGTTTAAAAGCAGAAGAAAAAGGGCTCGATTTTATACTGGAAATAGATAATAGTTTAAGGAATAAAGACGTTTTCGGCGATCCAACACGATTAAGCCAGATCATATTTAACCTGGTAAGTAATGCTATCAAGTTTACGCATAATGGCACCGTTTGGGTAAATGTAACCCAACTGGAAGACCGGCACAATATGATCACTGTCGACTTTTCGGTAAAAGATACCGGTATCGGTATCGACAAAGAAAACCTGGACATGATCTTTGAGCCATTCACCCAGGAGTCGATCACTACTACCCGTCAGTATGGTGGCACCGGTTTAGGCCTGGCCATTGTAAAACGTCTGTTGGAGTTACAAAATTTGCGAATGAGTGTGCAAAGTCAGCCTGGAAAAGGTTCGGAGTTCTCATTCAATATGGAATTCCCGGTAACAACCGAAAATGCTGTAGAGCCAGAAAAACAACCTGTGATAGCTGTTGCTGCAGTTGAAAGCATTGGCACACCGCGCGTTTTGATTGCCGAAGATAATATGGTGAACGTGATGCTGATGAAAAAGCTGTTCTCCAAATGGAACATCGTTCCAACCATTGCCGAGAACGGTGAACGGGCAATCGAAATGGTTCAATACGGCAACTTTGATATTATCCTGATGGATTTGCAGATGCCGGTATTGAACGGCTTTGATGCTGCTGTCGAGATCAGGAAACTGCCGGATCCTAAAAAGGCCAATATCCCGATTATCGCGTTAACCGCTTCGGCTCTGTTTGATATTCGTGAACGTGTATTTGGTTCAGGCATGAATGATTACGTATCTAAACCATTTAAACCTGATGAGTTGCGTGAAAAAATGCAGAGCCTTTTAAACACTACGGCCATTCAGAGCTGAATCTGGTTATAATCAGGCAATTCTTCAATAAACTGGTAGTTGTTATTCAGAAAGTCGATACGGCAATAATAATGTTTTAAACCATTGCTTACTGCCAGCAAGGCTACTTTGTGCACCATGTTATATCGCGCCACCTGGTCGAAAACCTTCTGATCGATATTTACTGATGGCGCTTTGCATTCTATCAGCAAGATTTTTTCTCCTGACGAATTAAAAACAACGATATCACTCCGTTTTTGGTTCCCGTGTAGCTTTAGGCCACCTTCAAGCTTGATCAGCGTTTTCGGATATCCCTTATTATTAATAAGATATTGCACAAAATGCTGCCTAACCCATTCTTCAGGCGTAATAATAATGTGCTTTTTCCTGATCTCATCAAACAGCGTCAGCCGGCCATTATCATCAATGATTCGGAAAGGATAGGGCGGTAATTGCAGCGGCTGTAGCATGGGGTAAAGGTAGTTGATTTGGTTGAATGGTTGTAATAGTTGGAAAGGTTGTAAAAGTTGTAGTGGTTATAAAGGTTTTAAAAGTTTAAGAGATTGTTGACAACGTCTCCAACCATTACAACATCTACAACTACTTCAACTTCCCCGAAAATAACTACTTTTGAATCACGCTATGACTGCCGACGATATTCTAAAAGACCTCAAGAACCGTAAGTATAAACCACTCTATTTGCTGCATGGCGATGAGCCATATTTTATTGACCAGGTAAGTAATTATGTGGAGGATGAGCTGCTATCTGAGGCCGAACGTGGTTTTAATCAGACGGTGTTGTACGGTAAGGATACCGACGTAATGACGGTGCTCAACGCTGCCAAACGTTACCCCATGATGGCCGAATACCAGGTGGTGTTGGTAAAAGAGGCCCAGGATATGAAATGGGGACGCGATGATGATGATAAAAAGTCGATCAACCCTGTACTGAGCTATCTCGAAAATCCCTTGCCAAGTACCATCCTTGTTTTTTGTTACAAATACGGCAAGTTTGATAAACGCAAGAAGACTTACAAGGCGATAGAGAAGAACGGTGTCGTTTTTGAATCGACAACTTTGTATGATAACAAAATACCATCGTGGATAGAAAGCTTTGTTACCGGGAAAAATTATAAGATCGATCAGCAGGCCTCGGCTATGATGGCTGAATATTTGGGTAACGATCTTTCTAAAATCGCCAATGAGTTAGAGAAACTGATGCTGAACGTATCTGCCGGACAAACCATCACCATGCAGCATGTGCAGGATAATATAGGCATCAGCAAGGAGTATAATGTTTTTGAATTACAATCGGCTTTAAGCAGAAAAGACCCGTTTAAGGTAAATCAGATCATTAATTATTTTGAGGCTAATCCTAAGGCGAACCCTATTGTACTGGTATTAGGTAATCTGAATAATTTTTTCAGCAAGGTGCTGCTTTATCATTATGCAAAAGATAAGTCACCCCAAAGCCTTGCCCGCGAACTGGGGGTAAACCCTTATTTTATAAAGGATTACGAATTGGCTGCACGCAGTTACAATTATGGTAAATCCATGCAAATTATAAGCTTGTTGAGAGAATATGACCTAAAAAGTAAGGGTGTTGATTCCAATGCCGGACCCGGGGAATTGATGAAAGAATTAATGTTTAAAATATTACATTAGTTTTTAAAACAAACGACAATATTATTTGTTCGCCCAGAAGTAATGTGCTTGTAATTAAATTATTAAGGTTTTTTCATAATTTAATTTATAATTCACATGTATTAAATAAATAATGTGCACCTTTACTCTTGACTCCCATTTTGGCGTTGCAAAGTGATGTTAAGCACTGCATCTTAACAATTTTAAAAGTTAGTTAATGAACATTTTTGTAGGAAGCCTTCCGTTCAAGATACAGGAAGCAGATTTAAGAGAACTCTTCGAAGCATACGGAGACGTGAACTCAGTGAAAATTATTAATGACCGTGAAACAGGCAGAAGCAAAGGCTTTGGTTTTGTTGAGATGGCCGATGCAGAAGCTGGTAAAAAAGCAATTGCCGATTTGAATGGGAGTGAGGTAGCAGGCAGAAACATTGTGGTAAACCAGGCCGAAGACAAAAAGCCAAGAGAAAACAGAAGCTTTGGCGGCGGCGGTAGTCGTGGCGGCTACTCAGGTGGCGGCGGTGGTGGTTACTCAAGAGATAACCGCAGAAGCAGATAATTTCCAGAAGTTTATAGCATAAAAAAGCGTCATACCCTTAGGTATGGCGCTGTATACTATTAGTAGTATTAGTGAACTTTAAAGGTGAATAATTACACCCTTAAACGCAGCGATGCTGAGCGGCCCAAAGCCTCAATAAGTCCCGGATCAAAAGAACTGTCCCCATCCTTTTGAATCCAAACCATATTTTTATCTCTCAACAACTCTACTTTCTCACCTTCAAGCACTAATTCAAGTTCAGTGTGCTGATCAGTAAGCCTGCTGTTAATGATCTGATACGCATAATCCGTATCGTTGAATGTCATTCGTAATTGTAATCCCATAACACGCGAATCTTCTTACGTAAAGATAATCTAAGTTATTAATAGCTTAAATATTCAACTAGTAAGAAAATATCAACAATGCTTGATATTTTGTTGATAAGTAAATTTAGTTTTATACAATCGCTGGTTTTTCCACATAGAGGCCTATTTGCCTGAGTTTTTAACAGGCTATTTCCAGTAAAATATTTTTATTAAAGTCCCGGCTTTTAATTATTCTTCAATCCAAGTTTATGATCGTAATAGTCGAGTATAAAATCATTGTTCAGGAAGAACTCAAGGCTCATAACAGTCACATTACTTCCAGATTGAGACGGGTTCTCCACATAAGTAATGTTATCATTGGCCGACGTTGCAAAAGAATAAGTAAACCCACCCGGGGTAGTAGTAAGCGATACCGGGGTATTAACAGGTAATAATGTGGCGGTTTTACCTGCTGTTGGATCCTGGATATAGCTGTATGGTTCCGTTCCTGTATCGAATATTGTATTGGTAGTGAAAGTCTTGCCATTATAGGTTAGCGATACCGGGATAACCGGAGCATAACCATCGCCAGGATAATAGGTAAGCTGGTGCATGGTAAAGGAAGATAAATCTGATGAAGTTAAACCTAACGTTACAGCATCAGGTACAAGAGTACCATCCAGTGAAAAATTATTGGTGCCTAACGCGGCCATTTTAAATCCTTTTATAAGCCCTTCACCCGGATCAAAATATTGAAACGGACTGGAGATATAGGCATTGTTTGGAAAAGTGACGTCATATTCAGAGGATACACCCAGAACGTCAAATTCATGGTCGGCAAATACATTGCCCTTGGTATCAGAGGCTTTATAATATAGAAAGAAAGGCAGGCGCTTAATGGTAATGCCGCCGTCGCTGGCATCACCCAAAGTCACTGATGCATAGGCAAGATAACCGTATACATTGTCTGTGGTATTTACATCGTCACCATAGGAAATGGTTGATTTTTGATTATAAATGGTAATGCCGTTTACTACCGTAGAATCCCCTGAAAAAGTAATTCCATTGCTGGTGATCATGCTTGCAGGGATAATTCCGTGAGCATCAATCACCAAACCGCCCGAGCCGGTGTCGAACAATAAATCATAATCGGAGCTGCTTACATCCTGTGTGCCGATTTTTGACACAAAAGTGTAGAGTATTTTATATATGGATGAGTCGGCCTCATACAATCCAAATTTGGTTGGAGTTGCCTGAGTAGGTGTAGTTTGCGGGTTTTTCTTATCCTTTGAACAAGATGCTATAAAGAACAAAAGAAATATGCCCGAAACGGCAAGAAATAATCTTAAAGAATATACTTTCATCATATTGCAAGGGGGTTAATACGTCCGATATTAACTCAATTTATACAGCATTTATTATGCCATTTCAATATTTACGTGTTTGAACAGAAAATAGTTGGCTGTTTTTAATCGAATTAAGGCATTTAACTTTATTCTCATTTTTGTTTATGATGCCTTTTTCACAATTTTACGACTAATAAATGAAAATAAAATGAACTATTGGCTGATCAAATCTGAACCGCATAAATACAGTTGGGAACAATTTAATAAAGATGGCCGCACCATGTGGGACGGCGTGCGCAATTTTGCCGCCCGTAATAATCTGCGTTCCATGAAAGAAGGCGACCTGGCATTTTTCTATCACAGTAATGAGGGTAAGGATATTGTAGGCATAGCCAAAGTTGTTAAAGAATCGTACCAGGACCCAACCACAACCGATCCAAACTGGCTGGTAGTTGAATTTGCTCCTTTTGAACCCTTGAAAAAATCAGTAACGCTTGAACAGGTCAAAGCTGAACCTTCATTAAAAAACATGGAGTTAGTTCGCCTTGGCCGCTTGTCAGTTAGCGCTGTAAAGAAAGAGGAATTTGATAAGGTATTAGAAATGGCCAATAGCTAATAATTTGAATCATTACTCACATCAACCTTATGCCTGACTTTAGAAAACTAGCGGCACTAGCTATAGTTGCATGCTGTTCAATTACTGTTAATGCCCAATCTGCATTTAAAGGATTGGAAAATCTGTTCGATACACCTGAAAATTATATAGTTTATCATGTCGATCATCCGCCTGTAATTGATGGTAACATCAATGAGTTGGTTTGGCAGCAGGTGAACTGGACAAAAGAGTTTGTTGATATTGAAGGCCGCGATAAACCCAAGCCGCCTTTAGCCACTAAAGTAAAAATGCTTTGGGATGATAGCTGCCTTTATATAGCAGCGCAATTAACTGAGCCACAAATTTGGGCCTATATAAAAAAGCATGACGCGGTTGTTTTTCAGGATAACGATTTCGAGTTTTTTATAGATCCAAGCGGCTCAACCCAACCTTATTACGAAGTAGAAGTAAACCCATTGAATACGATTTGGGATTTGCTGCTAACCAGGGCCTATCGCGATGGCGGAACTTCAGTCTCAAGCTGGGATGTACCGAATTTAAAATCGGCAGTAAAAATACAGGGTACGCTGAACGACCCATCCGATAAAGACGAAGGCTGGACAGTTGAAATGGCTATACCACTTAAAGCATTAATTGTCAATTCCCGTTCACAACGATTGCAGGATGGTACCATCTGGCGAATCAACTTCTCGCGCGTAGAATGGGATACTAAGGTAGTGGATGGTAAATATGTTAAGCTAAAGGATGATAAAGGAAAAACGCTGCCTGAGCATAACTGGTCATGGTCACCACAGGGATTAATCGCCATGCATTATCCCGAAAGATGGGGATATATGCAGTTCAGCAAACAGCCTGTTAATGCTGTAACATTCAATATGCCATATTCCGAGGAGCAGAAGAAGTATTTATGGTTGATTTACTATAAGCAAAAGCAATGGCTTAGTGAGCATAAATCTTATGCCACCTCGTTGCACGATTTAGGTATTGATGACCATGCCAACATAAACGGTAAAGAGAATGCACTACAACTGGAAGCCACCAATCATCAGTTTATGGCATTTATAAAGGACGGTGACGAAAAGGAAGTGTGGGCTATAGATCAGTCCGGATGGGTGCGAAAGAATCCGGATCAACATCGCGAATAAACGTTATAATACACCAATAATCAGAAAAGCCAAACAAACTATCGTAAGCATAACCATCAGCGGATAAACAAACCGAAGCCATGCTTTGATACTTACGTTAACCATCATCAGCGAGGGCAGGATCAAACCCGTAGGCGCTAAGAAATACATAATTCCCATGCCAAAGTTGTAGGCATTAACGATCTCTTTTCCCGGCACTCCAACAATTACTGAGAGTGCACCAAAAACCGGCATTGTCAATACAGCCATGCCTGACGAGGAAGAGATAAATAATGTCAGGAAAATGTATAGAGCAAGTAGTGCAATAATAAATATTACCGACGGTAATGTGCCAATTGTATTGGCCGCATAAAACAGGATGGTATCCGTGATATGCCCATCATTTAATATAATAGTTACCCCGCGTGCCACGCCCACGAGCAGCGCTACCGATATCAGCGATTGTACTCCTTTAACAAAACTTTCAATAAAAACCTTCTCCGGCATACGGATTATAAATGCTATCAATACGGATGAGACCAGGAAAACCGTAGTCATTTCTAGCAGCCACCAATCGTCGAACAATACGCCACCGATCATAGTAAAGATCGTCGCAAAGAACAGGATCAGCAAAAAGGCATTCTTCCGGCCTAATTTTGGCTTTTCTTCATCGGTTTTACTGATGACCGGGAAAGGTGATTGAACATTGCCGTCAATCCGGTATACCAGCGATTTGGTAGGATCTTTTTTTACTTTTTGTGCATAGCGGACGATGTACCAGATCAAAAGGCCAGATGTTACCAGGAAGGCCAGTATTCTTTCATAGAAGCCATCGGCCCAATTGATGCCGGCAGCATTGGATGCAATAATAGTCGAAAAAGGGTTGCTGAACGAGGTGAGGTTGCCAATGTTACAGCCTGCGAAAATTACAGCCACAGGTACCAGCAGATCGTAGCCCGCAGCAAGAAATAAAGGAACAAGGATAGGATAGAAAACCAACCCTTCTTCGGCCATGCCCTCGGTCGAACCGCAAAAGGTGAAGAAGAACGTAACAATGACAATCAGCCAGGCTTCCTTGCCTTTCATCAGGTGTGAGAGATAAGCCATGCCTTTTTCCATGGCGCCCGTCTGGTTAAAGATTGTAATAAAACCGCCGATGATCAGGATGAAAAAGATAATATCGACTGTATCATAAATGCCCTTTATAGGCGCTTGTGATACATTTAATGGTCCTTGCCTGTTCTTTTTAAGTTGATGATAGGTGCCGGGAATAGCCACCGGTTTGCGGATGTCGCCGTTTTTGAATTTCTCGAGTTTGATGCGGATATGCAGGCTATCCAGCGTATGTTGTGTGCAGGGGACAGTCTTACCGTTTGAGATAGTAAAGGTATTGTCGTTATAACTTAGCTTATAATATTCTCCGGCAGGCAATAGCCAGGTAGCAATAGCCGCAACAATAATTACAATAACAATGACCGTTATAGGCGTAGGAATTTTGCTTTTGGAAGCCATACTAAAGAAATTGTGATATGTGGTTTCTAGTTTCTAAATCTATGGCTTTTAGTTGATTAATCCTTTTGCTCGGCAAAAAATAGAGCCTTCAACTCAGTAGCATCATCCGGTTTCATCTTTCCTCCAAGGATCAACCTTAACTGGCGACGACGCAATGCCCCATCAAATAATATTTTATCTTCCTCAGTTTGTGGTTCAAGCGCAGGAACAGGGATGGTTCGTCCGCTTTGGTCGACAGCCACGAAAGTATAATAAGCCTCGTTACTTTTTACCTTAGTTCCCGAAGGTATATTTTGCGCCCATACATCCAGCCGAACTTCTACAGAAGTATTAAATGCTCGGGTAACCTTTGCTTCCAGCGTTACTACATCCCCTAATTTGATAGAATGCTTAAAGGAAACATTATCAACTGACGCAGTTACTACAATACGATTGCAATGCTTTTGTGCCGAAATAGCTGCAGCAATATCCATCCAGTGTAGCAGGCGTCCCCCCATCAGGTTATTCAAAGTATTGGTATCGTTGGGCAATACCAGTTCATTCATTATCGTGTGCGAGTCCTTAGGGGTCTTTGCGTCCATAGTCGAAATTTTTGCAAAGATAGTGTTTTGTGAAGTATGGTGGTTGAATGGTCAACATGACTTCACGGAATTGTTTTTAAACTTATAACGGCAGAAGGAGGCTCCGCTGGAGCCAGCATACAATTATTGACATATACTATAAACAGGTGACTCCTATGGAGTCGGCCGGTTTTGCTACTAATAGCTCCATAGGAGCTTCCTGTTTATAGAAAAAATTTAATGTTTTTATGGCTCCGTAGGTGCCTCCTTTTACAAGCGACTCCTTAGGAGCTTTTATAATTTAGCTTTTTTTAAAGATTCAAGTATCTCGAAGCCAATTTGCCGTAAGGCAGGAAGTACAGGAATATTATCAAATGTTCTTGTTACACCACTTTTAGTGCCTTTTATAATAACTCCACCCGAATAATGATGTCTAAATTGATCATATTGGCTATCGATACTGTTGTCTATGTGTGCACCACCTTCTTGATTAGCCGCTTTCAAGACGAGTGTTGATCTGGAAAGCGATGATCCATCTTTATTTTGAAATACTATCTGTGACCACCATTGATCAAAATTAATCCATCGCTCAATATTAGGACGCGAGGATGTAAATTCTGGTCTATAAATAGCTATTCCGCCAATGCCATCATGTACATTGCTCATATAGTAATAGGTGAGTCCTGTAAAGGTGATATTTGGGTTGGTTTTCGGTAAGCTGCTATCCAGAAAATCTATATGCTTGCTTTTCTTATGGGTTAGGGCAGATGTTGATGATGGAGTGTCATGTACCAATACCCGAATACTAGTTGCAATGTTAAGTGCTGCGATTTCCTTTCCTTCGTCAAAATTTTCACAAGCTAACTGTAAAAGTGCAACTTGGTCTCGAAACCTCGCCTCAAGATCTTGTACATTACGAACTATTTTCATAACGTAATTTAAGAAATCAACCTTAATTCTTCGCCGCCTTCACAGGACGATACCCCACCAATTCTGTCCACCGTGCACCAGCAGGATGATAATAAACCAGAATTTGATATTCGTTCTCAGTTTCATAATGAGAACCTTCAAAGAATGCATCATCGGGCTTTTGAGTATTTTTAGGCACCCACACATATTCATAATCGTATACGCCCTGTTTTAATAATAGCTGAATGTAATAGCGGCTCTTGGCAGCATCAAAGTCCAGCTTGCTGCTTTCATCCATCCGGTAATTATTAAACTGGCCAACAATATAAGCAGAGCCATCACCGGCCGACTTAGTGCTTGCGAGAGTGAAATACATATGCGCATAATCCGCATCAACACGCGGGTCACTTCCATCCTGGTTGAGAATATAGAAGTTGCCGTCATTATCATAAAACAAGGTGTAATTGGGTTGATCTAACGTCGGATCAGTCAGTAGAATAACGGTATTGGCAGTATCACGATAGATATGCTGTACGCGGTCAGAATTCAGCTTCAGACTACGCGTATCAAAATGCCTGAATTCGTTTAATCCCGGGAAATCAAAAGTGCTTACATCGTTATAGATTAATGTATTCCCTCTTATGTTAGCAGGTTGCGTGGTCATCTGCATTGTCTCAGGACGAGCATTTTGCATGATGAAAGCCTTGATATCATAATTAGGATTCTGTACCCGCAATGCCCCGTAATTGATCTGCAGGTTGATCTTCTGGTTAGTTTGCCGCAAATTATTATCTGTGGACGGAACCATCTCGGCCAGGGTAGATACCTTAGCATCAACCACATAAAAGCGCTGGATGATCAGCAGTTTTGACTTATCACCATTTTCGTAAACCTTCAGGACGTAATTGCCGGATATTTTTGGTTTGATGTTTTCGTTAGGCAACTTTATTTCATAATGCGTGAATTTCTGAAGTGTAGCAGTGGAATAGCTGTAATTGAGGATTTTATCTTCGGTGAAATTTTGCAAGTACTCCATCGGAGAAAGAATGGAAGGGTTCCAGTTCTCATCACAATGCTCAATGGTGTAATACAAATCCCGTGTACCCCCGTGCAGATCGTCGAAATCTAATTGTAGCTGTTCTTCCGAATTAAACTTGATAATGGGGAATGATGGATTCTTCTTGGTATTAAAAAACTCAACAGTTTTAATCTCTGGCCTTAAGACCTGGTTAGTATAAGGGGACTGAGCGAAAGCGCGGAGTGCAAAAGAAAAAACAACCCCAAAAATGATTAGCCATTTCATGATGTGATACGGATTATTACTGTGTATAGGTGTCATGCTGAGGCACTCGAAGCATGGTGGGCAAAGGCCTTTACGCTCACATTTCGAGTGCCTCAGTGTGACACATATATTACGAATTTAAATCTAATCACTAATCACCGATTAACCGGTCACTGGTTAACTGATCTCCAGAATATGCTCTGCCAAATTCTCCCACTTCGCCTGAATTTCTTTCAGTTCCAGTTTTTTAAGCTGATAAGTGTCAGTTACTTCCTGCGCTTTTGCTGCATCAGTATACAGTTTATCGTCAGCCAGTTGATCTTCTAATCCTTTAACTTCTTTTTCCAGGCCTTCTATCTGCTGCTCCATCGTCGCCAATTCCTGGTTCAGTTTCTTTAACTGTTTGGCTTTTTCGTCATCTGGCTTTTTGGTAGCAACAGGCTCTTTCTTCTCTTCCTTTTTCTCAGGCTTTGGAGCTTGCTCGGCTTTTGGCTGCAATTTACGTTTAGCATACCAATGATCGTACTCCTGGTAAGTGCCCGGATAGGTAACAATTTTATGATCTTCTATAAACCATATCTTATTGGCTACATTGTCGAGGAAATAACGGTCGTGCGATACAACGATGATGGTTCCCTCATACTGCTGCAAGGCTTGTATCAGGATGTTTACCGACTGCATATCCAGGTGGTTCGTAGGCTCATCGAGGATAAGGAAGTTGGCATCTGCAGTTAACGCTTTAGCCAGTGCCACACGCGATTTCTCACCACCAGATAATACCTTGATCTTCTTAAATACATCGTCACCAGTAAACAGGAACGAACCTAAAATAGTGCGCAGTTCTGTTTCATTATGCTTTGGCGCGAATGATTGCAACTCACCTAAAATCGTATTCTCCAAATGCAAAGCCTCTAACTGGTGCTGTGCAAAGAAGGTTTGTGTTACGTTGTGCCCTTGTTGTACCGAGCCGGTAAAATCTTTATCAGCCCCTGCAATAATGCGCAACAAGGTGGATTTACCTTTACCGTTGGCACCGATGAGGGCGATTTTATCACCTTTTTCGATCAGTGCCTCGGCATCATCCAATATCTCAATAGTTGGGAAGCTCTTGGCAACATGTTCCAAAGTTACTACGTGCCTGCCTGACTGTCTCGAGAAACGGAAGGAGAAGCTTACCTCCGGGTTATCATCATCTACGTCATCAACGCGTTCCAATCTATCCAATGCCTTTATGCGCGACTGAGCCATCTTGGCTTTTGATGCCTTAGCCCTGAAGCGCTCGATCAGGCGTTCTTCCTGCCTGATTTTTGCCTGCTGGTTCTTAAACTCACCACGCTGAATTTCTTCGCGCTGGGATTTCTCTTCTAAATAGAAAGTATAATTCCCTGCATAAACGGTCAGCTTGCCTTTGCGCGATTCAACGGTACGGTTGATCACACGATCGAGGAACCATCTATCGTGCGAAACGATAATGATTGCACCCTCAAAAGCTTTCAGGTATTCTTCCAGCCATTGGATAGAAGGTAAGTCTAAGTGGTTGGTAGGCTCGTCAAGTAAAAGTATATCAGGTGCCTGCAATAGGATCTTGGCCAGCATTACACGCATACGCCATCCACCAGAAAATTCACTTAGTTTACGGTGCGTATCCGGTTCGCTAAAACCCAAACCGGCTAAAATTTCATGCGCTTTATATTCAATATTGTAACCGTCGAGCAGTTCAAACTCATGCTGTTTGTCGCTCAGTTTGTGCAGCAGGTCCTCGCTGTAATCTGTTTCCAGTTTTTTAAGCAGCACTTCTATCTCGTCATGCAATTGGTTCTGGCGCTCAAAAGCTTCCATAGCCACATGCAATATATTTTTGTCGGACGAATAGCTGAGCAGGTCCTGGTTCAGGTAACCCATAGTCAAATCTTTCGCCATGGAAATAGTACCCGAAGTAGGGGTATAATCACCGACGATCAGCTTAAGAAGAGTAGTTTTACCGGTACCGTTGGCGCCGATAAGACCAATTTTTTCACCAGGTTTTATGTGCCAGTTGGCTTCATCATACAGGGCCCGCGCACCAATCTCGAACGTAAGGTTATTAATAGCAATCATTTGCGCGCAAAGATACCGTTTTTGAGGTGAAAGGCGAAGGGTAGAAAGGTAAATGGTATGTAACATTGAATAACGACGTTTGCAACCACCACAACTACTTCAACCAATACAACATCTACAACCAATTCAACCAAAAAACCTAACTTCGCGGCATGTATCAGTTGATTAAGCCTCTACTATTCCAGTTCGATCCTGAAAAAGTACACTACTTCGTTACCCGCAACCTGAAACGTTTTAATCGTTTCCCGGGCGGCACTGCTTTCAGCAGGATGCTTTGGGATCTGGAAGATAAACGGCTGGAGAAAGAAGTTTTTGGTTTAAAGTTTAATAATCCTATTGGATTAGCGGCCGGTTTTGATAAGAACGCAGAGATGATCTACGAAATGGGTAACCTGGGCTTCGGATTTGTTGAAGTTGGAACAGTTACGCCGTTACCACAGCCGGGCAATTTAAAACCAAGGATGTTCCGACTGACGCTTGATAAAGCGCTAATCAACCGCATGGGTTTTAATAACCAGGGTGTTGACGTAGCTGCTGAAAGGATTGCGGCATATCGCCGCGATGCAAAGAAATCGCAAAAAGGATTGATCATTGGTGGTAATATTGGCAAGAATAAAGTAACGCCGAATGAAGAGGCAGTAAACGATTATATCAAATGCTTTGACCGTCTGTTTGATGTGGTGGATTATTTTGTAGTGAATGTAAGCTCACCTAATACGCCTGGCTTACGAGCTTTGCAGGAGAAAGAACCTTTGATGCATATTTTAAATACACTGCAGCAACGAAACTCAAAAAATGGCATCAACAGACCAATATTATTAAAAATTGCCCCGGATTTGAGCAATGAACAACTGGATGATATCGTCGAGATCGTAAAAGAGACTAAAATAGCAGGCATCATTGCCACAAACACTACTATCGTACGCGAAGGATTAAAATCAGAGAAACTGAGCGGAGAAACAGGTGGATTAAGCGGAAAGCCTTTGACTGAGCGATCAACTGAAGTGATACGCTATCTTTATAAAAAATCAAATGGCGCTTTCCCGATAATAGGTGTAGGGGGAATTCATTCACCCGAAGATGCGATGGAAAAACTAAAGGCAGGTGCATCGCTGATCCAGTTGTATACTGGCTTTATTTATGAAGGCCCCGGATTGATCAAGCGGATCAATAAAAAAATCCTGTCAGCCAAAAACTAACAGGATTTGTATTTTTCCTATATTAAGTCTCCCTGCTGGGGGAGATTTAGAGGGGGCCTATTTTCCAGCTGCTTTAGCTAAAGCAGCGTTGTTTTTGTCAAGCTGGCTGTTTTTTGGCTCAGCAGAACGGCTGCCTAATTCAATGTTGGTAGCCAGTTTCAAACCTTGTACTTCTAAGCGAGAAAAAGTTTTATTTCTTCTGTCTTTTCTTTTTAAACGAGTAACGCCCATGGTGTTCTATTTTTAATTTTTTAAACCTCGAGGTCGGAAGCGGATTCGAACCGCTGTAAAAGGTTTTGCAGACCTCTGCCTAGCCACTCGGCCATCCGACCATTTTTTAAGGAGTGCAAAAATAGTAATTATTTGTTGCCCGCCAAGTTTATTTGTCAGAATTTATTACGGATAAAGGCATTTTATGTTTTGAAAGGAGGGGATATATTTAATTAGTGGCTCCATCGGAGCCCAATGTTGGTAGAAAAAAAATATAAAAGGTTTTTTGCCCTGTAGGGGCAAAATGTTAATCTGCGACTTGGCAAGCAGCCTAGTCAGTAATCAAAAGGCTCCTGGTTGGTATTTCTTATCCGGGCAATTATAATCTCATCCTCTTTTACCAGATACCCAATCCTGAAACGGTGCAATTCAAAGGCCCTGTAATTGCCTTTATTGTTGATCTTGTATTTGTCAGGGTTATGAATTTCAGGACGCATTGAAAGTTCAGCGATCTTTTCAAGAACTTCCTTTTTTACTTTGTCTGCGTTTTGGGGAGAATCCTGGCGGATATAACGGATCGATTCACGGAAATAGTTTAGGGCTTGCTTATCCCAGGTAATCTTTCTTTTGATCATTACCAATCTTTTGCCATCCGCTCCACGTCCTCATGGGTATAGTACTCGCCAGCTTCGACTCTGGCTATCGCTTCGTCGATTTCTTTATTATATTGCTCAATGCTGATTCGGGGGATATTCTTTTCGCGGCCCTTAAGAAAGGTCTTCAGCATTTGCAATACGGATTTCTTCTCAGCTTCGTCAAGCTGGAGAATATATTGCAGTAACTCTCGTTCCAATGCTTTCGCCATATACTGACCTTTTTACAAAGATATTCTTTTTCAAGTTTTTTTAATAAATCAACATGATTTTCTTGTTATCTCCGAACAAAACAACGCGGTCGCGATAGCAACATTTAATGATTCAGCTTTGCCAATGCGCGGAATAGTAATGGCTTCATTTACCATTTTTTGCACCTCTGGTCGTAAACCATTACCCTCATTCCCCATTACAATCAGTCCTTCTTTGCCAAAATCAGTTTGATAAATATTTACTCCATCAAGTAAAGCTCCAAATACTGGCAGCTTTATTTTAGGCAGAAAGTCAGTTAACGAGATGTAATGAACTTTTACTCTTGCTAACGAACCCATGCAAGCCTGCACAACCTTTGGATTATAAGCGTCAACCGTATCTTCCGAACAAATAATATTGTCGATACCAAACCAGTCTGCAATGCGGACAATAGTGCCCATATTCCCAGGATCTTGTACGCCGTCCAGCACCAATGAAAACTTTCCTTTTAGCTGTTCATGCTGCAAAATGGGCCATTGTGGAATCTTTATTAATGCCAATGCATCCTGTGGTGTTTTTAAACTGCTTACCTTCTCCAGCTCTGTAACAGAAATTTCACAGAAGTTTATTTTTTGGGATAATTTCAGCACTTTTGAATCGAACGAAGGCGTATAGTAAACGGCCTCTACCGGGTATGCTGAATTGATGAATTCGATGATAGATTTATGGCCTTCTACAATAAATAAACCATGTTCGCGGCGAAACTTTTTTTGTTGTAATGACTTTAATAAATTGATCTGAGATTTTGAAAGCATATTATAAACCTGAAGGGTATCGCCTTACAATATTAAGTATTTTGTTCCTCTTTATCGTGTCGTCCTGTGGTTTGACACACCGGCTAAAGGATAATGAGGCCCTCATCAGGAAGATCACTATAAAAGGCGTCGACAAACAATTCTCAGAAGCTGCAGTAAATTATGTGGATAAAGAGCAGCAGCCCAATAATGCGCTTAATCTTAAATTATACTACTGGTTCAGCAAAAACGGTAAGCGGGATATTGGTGAAGCTCCTAACCTGGTTGATAGCGGGTTGGTAGAATTTTCAAGAACGCAGATACAAAAGTTTCTGCAAAACAAAGGCTATCTCAAAGCTAAAGTTGCCGATAGTATCGTCATAAAAAAGAAGAAAGCAGAGCTGATATTTACAGCCACTGAAGGCCCCTTGTTCAAAATACGAAAAGTCTCAGACAGTATTGCCGACAAAAAAATGAAGGCATTATATGGAGCCAATGCTTTCAGGTTAACTCATATCCATCCGGGCGACAGGTTCGATACGGACAGTTTGGCCGCTGAACGCGATGAGATGTACCTGTTGATGAAACGGAATGGTTATTTTGATTTTTTCAGGCAATACATCAGCTTCAACTCCGACACTACGTTTAATAAAAGCATCGCCGATGTGCAGATGATCATCGATAATCCGCCGGGAAAATCAGCGCATCCGATTTATAGGATCAACAACACCCTGATCACCGTCTCAACCAGCACTGGGCGCACACCGGGGAAGGTGGATACCATGCGGGTTGATTCTCAATTCAGGTTTGTTGATTTCTCAAAAAAATTCAGGCCGCATATCATCGAGATATACAGCTTTCAGAAAAAAGGGGACCTATATAATATCGATAAACAATCGTTAACCACTTCCAGGCTTTCTGAGCTGAATTTATTCCGCAATGTGCCTAACCCTACTTATGAGAAGCTGCCGGATAGCACTAACCGCCTGAATACCAAGATCGATCTGGTGCCTTTAAAGCAAATGTCGAACCGCGTAGAGGGTGAGTTCCTTTTTAATTCCGGGCGCTATGGATTTAGTGCGGGCAATACTTTTACCGACCGGAATATATTTAAAACAGCAGCCATTCTTCAGATCAAATTTAACTATAGTGTTTTGTTTGATAATGGTTCAACCACAGGCGGGAGCGTTGAAAACCAGGAATTTAAATTAGGTGGAACAGTCACCTATCCGCAACTTCTGACCCCGTTTAATTTGCCCATTTTAGGTAAATATGGTGTTCCTCATACTTCATTCTCAAGTAACTATTCTTTGTTCTTCCAAAAAGGATTGGTTGAGCGGACAAGCTTTGCAAACTCAATTACTTATGATTTTACAGAGACTCCCGATAAAGTTCACACCCTTACACCGATAGACATTGAGTTTTCAAAAGGAAAGATTGACACCGCAGCTAAACGACAATTATTAGATAGAGACTATTACTCTTACGTTTACCTGATCGGGCGTACCATTTTTTCATCGGGCAGCCAGTATACTTATCAATTGAATGCCAATAAGCTGAATACTTATAAGGATTTCCTTTATTTCAGGGGAACGCTTGATGTGGGCGGAAACTCGTTATGGGCATTAAGCAAATTATTTAATACGCCAAAGGATACAGCCGGGCAGCGTACCTTTTTTGGTTACACTTTTGCCCAGTATGCAAAGGGTGAGATCGACTTGCGGTTTTACAAAAGTTTTGGGGGCGAAAAGCAATTAGTTTGGCGTATTAACCCTGGTATTGGTATACCTTATGGCAACAGCTCGCAACTGGTGTTTGAAAAAAACTTTTATACTGGAGGAGCCAACGATATCCGTGCCTGGTTACCACGTACGTTAGGTCCTGGTCAGTTTAATAGGGGCTTGGCGTATGCCGGAGATACAACCACTTTAAAGCGTTTAAAATACCTGGATCAATTTGGGGAAATAAAATTTGTAACTAACCTGGAGTACCGGTATAAGCTTGCCGATGATTTTTTCGGCTCGAAATTAAAAGGTGCTGTATTTGTTGATGCGGGTAACGTATGGCGTCTGCACAAACAAATTGAAAACCCTAATGGCGAATTCAGATTGGACGACCTGTGGCAGTCTACAGCAATAGGTATTGGCACAGGTTTGCGTTTTGACCTGGGTTTTTTCATCTTCCGTTTTGATGCCGCATTAAAATTCAAAGACCCGGAATTTACCGGTGCTGATCAGTGGGTACTCATCAATCACTTCAACGAACTATTTCATACCGGTCCATTTAAGGCCGCTTATAAAGCATCCAACTACGATAGCTTCAACTTCATGCAGCTCAACTTCGGTATAGGACTGCCTTTTTAATTCAATTAGTGAATGAGTGAGTTAGTGAATTAGTGAATGGTTAAATTGTTGAATTGTTAAATGGTTAAATTGTTGTTGATTATTCCTAGTTAATAAAACTATTTACAACCAATACAACTTCTACAACCATTACAACTACTCCAACCTCAACTACCTAAACATCCCCTTCAACCCATCAAAAATGCTTTCAAAGAATGTCGGGACTCCCAGCCCTGCATGATGGTTAAAGTAGAGGAATATGCAGAAGATAATGATGGCAAAGATGATGAACCGCTTGAACATGTAGCTCAGTACGACGAGTATTACCGGAATGATCAGCAACACTATCCAACTGATATGAATGGGGATCAGTTTATCATCAGTTTTATAAACGTAGTACAACAATGAATGCGTGCCGGAAACATTTACATGCTTTACATATAAAAAAGCTGATTTGTCTAGCTTATGCCTGTAAAAAGCAGTCCCTTTTTCAAACCTTAGCGGTTCACTAAATCCGTTGACTGAAAAAGTGAACCATCCATTAATATTTTCAAGAACATTATGGGCTGTATCTGTTGCTACGATTGCAATCTCACCCTTTGCAAAAGGATTTTCCTTTACTTCAAAGTGTTTTATGGCAATGGTATCCGCAAATGCAAAACCGGCCGATAAAATGATAAGACAAGCAACTAATAAAAGTTTTTTCATATGGAGATTCTGTCAACTAAAATAGTTAAAAGTTCATTTCCCTGAGCTCGATATTTTGAGGGAAGACGGTAGTAGCGATATGGCACTTATAATCCGGATGGATATTCAATGGCGAAATTTGATAGGTCACATCATCATAAACGAGTTCTTCGTCAGATACATCAACAGAATTCAGAGGCGTGTGAAAGCCCGAACCAATGGCTTTTAACACAGCCTCCTTCCGTGTCCAGAAATTGTAAAAACCATCGAATTTATTAGCATGATCGTTAATATAATGCCATTCGTTTCCAGTAAAGAAGTCGGTAAAATCAGCAAAATCAAGCTGTTTTATTTGTTCAATATCGACACCGATCTGTCCCTCATCAGTCATGGCACAAATAACAATATGGCCTGAATGAGCAATGTTAAAATCAGGCCTGCAATCAAAACATGGCCGACGGTATTCATTGTATTTTAGGTCGGCCAGGGAAGATTTGCTGTTATATTCCGTTAGTAACTCCAGGAGCAGCAGCTTGCCGCATATTGATAATTGCTTATCTATCCATTGCCTTTTTCGCAAGGCTTCCTGGCGCAGGTTTTCGGGCAGTAATGCCAGTTTACCGGCAAGCTCCTGGTCGCTCCATTTGTGCTTAATTTCAGTGTAACAGCAAGTTATCATCACAGACGCTAAGGTGCAGAATATTCAGATTGAAAAGTACTAAAAGATTTACACATTGCTTGATTGAATGACCAAACTATAACTATTATTGACTTGTATAAACCTTCTGATGTTCTTTCCGTCTTATACACCTGAAAGCGAATAAGAAGGCTTGTTTTATGAATAATTTAAGTATAATAATTGGCGCTGATCGCCCGGATCTGATCAGGGAGGAAACACTTGTGACCTTGTTTTCTGAGTCGGCACAGCGGTATGCGGATAAAACAGCCCTTATATTCCACGATGAAAAATTAACCTACTCCGAACTTGACCGCTGGAGCGATGAAGTAGCGGCTTACCTGAAAAAAAACAATATTGGCCGCGGGCATTATGTAGGTGTATGGTGGCAGCGTGGTTTTGAATTGCATGCAGCTATTTTAGGCATTGTAAAAGCCGGAGCAACTTATGTGCCTGTCGACCGGGAGATACCTGCCGAAAGGGTAGAGGTGATAATGGAAGAAGTGGGCGCTTCAGCCTGCTTCAGTATGCAGCAGCTTAATGTTGAATGCAAGATGCTGCAGGTGCCAGCCCCACCCAAACCCTCCCCGGAAGGGAGGGCTCTATTAAAAGTCTCCCCTACTGGGGGAGATTTAGAGGGGGCTCAGCCAGGCGATTGTGCCTATGTGCTTTATACATCAGGCAGTACGGGTAAGCCAAAAGGTATCCCGATAAGTCACAAACAGATCTGCCATTTGGTGCGCGCCGAGCAATCCATATTCAACATCAATGCTGATGACAAAGTGTACCAGGGATTCTCCGTATCATTTGATATGTGGTGCGAAGAAACCTGGATAAGCTACTTTGTCGGCGCTACGCTTTGGGTAGCTGATAATACCACCTCGAAAGCCATTGATGAATTAGGCGACACCTTAAAAAGAGAAAATATAACTATCCTGCATGCGGTTCCAAGTCTGCTCGCAGTAATGGAAGACACGATACCATCACTTAGACTAGTAAACGCAGGCGGCGAAGCCTGTACACCCCAAGTCCTTGCCAAATGGGCGCGTGATGGCATTAAATTTTATAATAGCTATGGTCCTACAGAAACTACGGTAACAGCAACTATTGGCCAATTGAATCAGGGGGATCAGATCGTGATCGGTCAGCCGCTGCCAAATTACAACCTTGCTGTAGTGGATGAAAAAATGAACCTGGTGCCGTATGGCGAAGCAGGGGAGTTGGTTATCACTGGTCCGGGGGTATCATCGGGTTATGTGAAACTGCCACAACTGACACAGGAGAAATTTGTCCAGAAACCCGCGTCATTGTCGATACTACCAGGAGACAGGGTATACCGAACCGGCGACGCAGCGATAATTAATAAAGATGGCAGCGTCGATCTGCAAGGGCGTTTTGATGACCAGATAAAACTGCGAGGTTACCGGATTGAATTAGGTGAGATAGAAAATAGATTGAATGGCATAACCGGTGTTTTATCAGCTGCAGTAGCGGTAAGAAAAGATGGCACAGGGCAGGATCAACTTGTCGGTTATGTGGTGATGGAAGACCATGTTTGTATCGAAGAAAATCTTTTCAGGCTGGAACTGGCTAAAACCCTGCCATCGTACATGGTGCCGGGGACAATAGTTACCCTGCCCGAAATGCCACGCATGCCAAGCGGGAAGATCAACAGGAAGGCATTACCTACGCCAGGGTCATTTACTATTGATCAGAACAGTCCTGCTCAGGAAACCCTCGACCTGAACGCCCCTGCACACGAGAGAGTAATGGCAATCCTGCGCAGGGTGTTCCCGAATAAGACCATTGAGCCATCAATGGATTTTTTTGATGATTTGGGCGGGCATTCATTATTGGCAGCGGGCTTTGTATCGCAGTTACGCCGTGATGCAGGTTTGCCGCATGCTTCGCTAAAGGATGTATACATTCATCGTCCACTTAGCACATTAATCACCGTATGGGATCAGCAGCCCCAGGAACAACAAACGAAAGCACGTGAATACAAAAAAGTGCCATTCCTGCGGCATCTTGCCTGTTGGATTGCACAAACTATCTCATTGCTTGTCATCTATGGCTTGTTTGCGTTCCAGATATTTATTCCATACCTCGGCTATTATTATGTCGACCAGGAAACGGGGACGATCATTTACTCTATCATTACTTCGTTGGTACTGTTCTCGCTGATGCCACCCATTTTTACCATCATCTGTTTGGCAACCAAATGGCTGGTGATCGGCAAAATGAAAGAGGGCGACTACCCGCTTTGGGGGACATACTATTTCCGTTGGTGGTTTGTGAAAACTATGCAGCGGTTATTGCCGGCACAGTTCCTTAATGGCACGCCATTATATCCCTCATACCTGCGTATGCTCGGGATGAAGATAGCTGCCGATGCACAGATCAGTGATTTTAGCTTTGGCGCTGAGGATTTAATCACTATCGGAAGTGATGCCAGTCTCAGTTCCCAAACTAGTTTAAATAATGCCTTTGTAGAAGATGGTTTGCTGAAATTACGCAGGATCACGATTGGAGACCACGCCTATATCGGCAGCAGCGCAATGATCGACGGTGATAGCATAGTTGAGGATTGGGGCGAGCTGCAGGACCTGAGCCATTTGCAGGCCGGCAAAACCATTGTATCGGGAGAGGTTTGGAAAGGAAGCCCGGCGCAGTTGGTAGATAAGAAAAGCATTGCCGATTTACCGCAGCCATTGCTGGTTTCAAAAGCTACCCGCCGGAAGTACAAGATAATTTTCAGCTTATTTATACTGATATTTCCTTTTATTATTCTGTTGCCCTTATTGCCAACGATCATCTCCATTAATAAACTGGATAATGCCGCCGATGACTATGACTTTACCTATCTGATCGGTGCGCCGGGGCTGGCTTTAGTATATATCATACTATTCACTGCTGAAACCATTTTAATCACCAGGCTATTACAGCGCAAAGTAAAAGCGGGAAATTACCCGATTTACAGCATGTTTTATGTGAAGAAGTGGTTTTCGGATCAGATGATGTCATTAAGCCTGATTGTTTTGCACCCTATTTATGCAACAGTATTTGTTTCGAGGTTCTTCCGCGCATTGGGGGCAAAGGTTGGTAAGGATACCGAAATATCCACGGCAAGCAGTGTTACGCATCCATTGCTGGACATAGGTGATGGCGCTTTTGTGGCCGACGCGGTTACATTAGGTGAAGCAGACGTTCGTGGCCAGCAATTGATCCTTGACAAAACGACGATTGATAGCTTCAGCTTTGTAGGCAACAGTGCATTGATCCCGCAAGGCTATCATTTGGAAGGTAATATGCTGATCGGTGTACTATCAACCCCGCCGGATAAGCAGCAAATGGAGGACAATAAAGCACGCGACTGGTTTGGCTCTCCGGCTATACCTTTACCACGCCGGCAGGAAAGTAATCCATTTCCACCAGAATTGACCATCAGACCTAAGCGTCGTCGTAAGCTGACACGTGGATTGGTGGAGTTTATCCGCATCATACTTCCCGAAAGTGCCATTATTTGTTTTTCCATTCTGTTTATTGCCTACGGACATGATCTATTGGTAGATGAGCCCTTATGGAAGATCATTCTTTATTTCCCGTTTTATTACCTGTTCTTTATGGGGATTCCTGCCTTTTTGCTGACAGTTATATTGAAATGGCTGTTCATCGGTAAATACAAATCTCAGCAAAAACCGATGTGGACGTGGAAAGTATGGCGAAGCGAAGCCATTACTTCAACCTATGAGGCATTATCAATTCCCTTCCTGTTGGAATATATGCAAGGCACTCCATGGCTGCCATTGCTGATGCGATTACTGGGTGTAAAAACTGGCAGACGGGTATGGATGAACACAACCGATATTACCGAGTTTGATATGGTGACCATCTGCAACGATGCTGCCCTGAATGCTGACTGCGGTCCGCAAACGCACCTGTTTGAGGACAGGGTAATGAAAATTGGCCCAGTGAAGATAGGTGCACGAAGCAGCATAGGCGCCGGAACGATTATTCTATATGACAGCGAAGTAGGGGATGATACCAAGATCGAAGCGCTATCCCTGGTAATGAAAGGTGAACGCCTTGCCCCGGCTACCGACTGGACCGGAAGCCCGGTAAAACCGTTATAATTATTGCTCTATAAAGATTTGACAACTTTTAAAAGTTGTCAAATCTTTACACAATTGGTTATTTAGCAGCAACTACTTTAATTTCTGTTACTTCACGAATACATCTCGCCGGTTTTTTCTCATCCTGAACAATAATACGAAACGGTCCTTCCCCGGAAGGTAGCGGTTTATCATCTACCTGGTCAGCAAGGATGATGGTGCGGTCAGTAAATGCTTTATCCAATTCTGCCAATGCAAATACTACCTGGTAGTTGTCGCTTGCGGTGACCAAAATATATTTAGCCAGGTTTTTGCCCTTCAGATCAGGCCCTAAAGTAGCGCCCGCTTTTTTCAGGATTTCAGCCAGGATAACGCCTGTGTAAGTATGGTCTTTTCCGTCATGATCTTTCCGGGAGACAGTCGTTTGAGTGTATTTATGCAGATCATCATCATTTATCGTTAACGGGGTTGCCACTTCGCCACTAATTTTGACAGATGCGGTTTGCGCTTTGGCCGTGTAACCGGCGATGAAGCAAAGGCTTATAAAGGCGAGGGTTAATAAATGCTTTTTCATGGTAATGGTTTTTGTGCATTAAATATGGCAAATTATAACTGATAAATTATTTGGAGAAATAAAAATTATGCCTATCATTGTGTCGTTGTGACACTATGTGCCACTTGGCTAAAATAATTTGTCCCCACATTAATCATTATATTTCCCGGTTGCAGTAGAATGCAATCGGGTTTTTATTTTAAATCAGTACTTTAGCCGAAATATCCGGATAAGCCTTGCCAGAAAACCTCACAGCCCGACATCAAACTTTTGAGTGGATCGATAACCTTAAAGTTGTCTCGTTATTTGCAGTGGTGATATTGCACACTGCTTCGCCTTTGCTGATGGATTTCAAACATGCAAGTACAAGCTATTGGCTGATCGGCGACTTTTACAACGCATTGGTCCGCTTTGGTGTGCCCGTTTTTGTGATGATCACCGGGGCCCTATTGCTGCACAGGGAATATGAGGTAACTGATTTCCTTAAACGCCGCTTATCACGCATCATATGGCCCTTCCTGCTCTGGAGCCTCATCTATATTGCTTATGCCTGGTACGATGAGGAAATAGAATACTCAGATAGCATTTGGGTTAATCTTCATACCGTGCTTCACCAGCTTAAATACGGCGCTTACTATCATCTGTGGTATGTATATATGTTGCTGGGCTTATACCTGCTTATCCCGATAATCAGCAAATTTGTGCGTAATGCCCCGGAAAAGGAGATCCGTTACTTTTTGATAGTATGGTTTGTGGCGATGATATTTAGTCAGCCTTATTTATCACGCTTTGTGCCCTTGATCGATGTTCATTATTTTATCGGTTATGTTGGCTACCTGGTGCTTGGGCATTACCTGGCTTTTAAAGAACTGCCTGAAATAGGAATAAAAATACCTTTGATTATCTACGTTTTGCTCTGTATAGCAAGTATTACCATCGGAACTTATTTTCTCTCTGTAAATACCAAAGGATTGAGTACGGTAATGTACGAGCCGCTTGGCCCTTTTATTGTATTGTATTCATCTGGCGTATTTTTACTGGCAAGGGTATGCACATTTAAATTGTCTGAAGTGATGGTTAAATTGCGGGCAATAGTTGGTGGATTAAGCCTGGGAATTTATCTATGTCATGCCCTATTCCTCACGCTATTAGACGGGCAGGGGGTTAATTATAAGTTGTTCAATCCTATTCTTAGCATACCATTGACTGCCCTGGGCTGCTTCATATTATCATCATTTCTGATATTTATTATCAGCAAAATACCTGTTATAGGTAAATATATTGCCGGCTAAAGCAATAACTACCGGATTTTTAACAGGTTTTGTATCTTTGGCGATATTTTTAATTATTTGAATTTCCAGGATTTTAATTTTAACGAACACCTGACCGAAGGTATCCTGAGCATGGGATACACCACGCCCACACCGATACAGCAAATGGCTATCCCGGTGATATTGGAAGGCAAAGACCTGATTGCCTGCGCGCAAACAGGTACCGGTAAAACAGCATCTTACCTATTGCCCGTTCTGCATAAAATTGCCGAGGCGGATGAAGGACATAAAACCACCACATTGATATTAGCGCCCACCCGTGAGCTGGCCCAGCAGATCGATCAGCAGGTAGAGGGACTGGCCTATTTTACAGGCTTAAGTTCTATTGCCGTGTATGGCGGGGGAGACGGTATAGTTTATGAACAGCAACGCCGCGGGATACAAAATAAAGTAGATATCCTGATCGCTACCCCGGGTCGATTGATCGCGCATCTTACTTCGGGCATATTAAAGCTAGATCAGATCAAATACCTCATCCTGGATGAGGCCGACCGTATGCTGGATATGGGCTTTATGGGCGATATTATGCGTATCATCCGCGATCTGCCTACACATCGACAAACCCTGTTGTTTTCGGCGACTATGCCCGGACCGATACGCAAACTGGCCAATTCGATATTAAAACATCCTGAACAGATCAACCTGGCAACCTCGCAACCTGCTGAAGGGATTAGTCAGCAGATATATAAAGTGTTTAATGAACAGAAATCGAAACTGGTTGTCAAATTACTTAAAGAGGGTAACTACACCAGCACCATTATTTTTGCAAATACTAAAGACGAGGTTAAAAAACTAAGCCGCGAATTAAAAGCAGCGCATGTCAAATCAAGCGCTTTTCATTCCGATTTTGAGCAGGCCGAACGTGAGCAAATACTTTTGGATTTCAAGAACCGTGAACTGCCTGTTATCATCGGCACCGACGCACTTTCACGGGGAATTGACGTAGAGGGAATCGACCTGGTGATCAATTACGATGTGCCTTCTGATCCTGAAGATTACATTCACCGCATAGGCCGTACGGCCCGTGCAGAAACTACCGGTACTGCGATCACCCTGGTAAATGAGCGCGACAATCGCAAGCTAAAGACCATTGAAGGGCTTATCGGACGAAGCATCGATGAGAATATATTGCCATCTGAGTTGGGCGATGCACCTATATTCAAGGAACACAAAACATCCAGCAAGAGAAACAACAACCGCAGGAAATTCGGAAATAAAAAGAAAAAACCGGGAAATAAAACGGTCTGAAACTTATCTGACTTTAATAAGCAATCTCAATTGTAGCTTTATAAGTTGCTTCATTGCTTATATTATTAAGCATAAAATGTGCAAGATCAGCCCGCGAAATACTGAGGCAATTTTTTAAGAAACTGTTGATTGCAAAACGATACTTGCCGGTAGCCGGTCCATTGGTTAGTCGTGGCGGGCGCATGATGGTCCAGTCTGTATCTGTTTCTTTAATAAGCTTTTCCATTATGCGCAGGTCGGCATACATGTGCTTTAATATCTTTTGAACAATGTATTTTTCAACCAGCCTGACAAATAAAGGCAGCACCGGACTTATTTCTAATGCCGAAGCCGAGATAAAAAAGGCTCGCCGCACACCTTTCTTTTTCATTGCTTTCAATAAGTTTTTATTCCCTTCGGAGTACAATATGGTTGTCTTTGTGACAGCATTAGTTCCCAATGCTGAAATAATAGCGTCTTTGCCTTCAAGATAATCTTCAAAAGTTTCGGGCGACATGACATCTCCTTTTACAATTTGAAGATTGGTATGCGTCATAGCCAGTTTAGCCGGATTACGCAATATAGCTGTAACGTTATGCCCGGCCTCGAGGGCCAGTTCTACCACCTGTTTGCCAATGCCTCCATTTGCTCCTATGACCACTATATTTAATGCCGGTTTTGAATGCTCTATTTCCATTTTGATAGATATTTTCGTTTGTTAATTGAATTTGAAAACACTCAGTATAAAAATTGTCAAGAATATTGCCAATTGCGTGATATGAAAGAGATTGAGTTTATCCCTGATCTTTAGTATCCGATCATTCATGTTTATACCGGATATTTCTTCGGGCAATAGTCTTCTCAATTGTACACCCAGCCTTCGTCCGAAACCTAGTCCGTTGATCATGATCAGCAGGATCAAAACAAATTTTATCCTGAACCAGGTCTGCTCGCCAAAAACGCCATGAGTGAGGTACATCATGGTAATCCCCGAAATAAGTAGCAGGAGAAATCCAGTCCCAAAGATGATTTGAAGTTTTACTAAAGCTTCACTGATTGCCAGGGCCTTGGTTTTATCCGCCCAATATTGCTTCCATATTTGTTTAAAGATCACGTAATCCATTAAGGTCGTTCCTGCCATCATGGTTATCCCTGTAATATGTGTTGCCAGGGCAGCATGGTAAATAGTTTCGGTTGTCATAATTATTGGCTTTAATTCGTTTTCATTGTTATTTAATCAAATTTAATACGTTTTCGTATAAATAATCAAATCCCGGAGTAGTTTTATTTATATTTACTGCGGAATCGTAATAAAATTGACATGAACAAGACAATTCAGTTGGTAAACGAGTGGGGAAATTTTGAGATGGCGTATCCGGATGCCAATATTGATGACTTTTGCAGGCATTACCTGGCAACACATCAGCAGCAGAAAAATGCAGGACCATTAACAGGCGGCGTTATACCACCAACCAGTGAAGGATTGCTATTAAAGATGATCGGCCGCATTCATAAGCTGAATATGAGCTATGCTAATAATGCGATTGCAAATACAGGCATAAAACAGGTCGAAGAATTTGGCATACTGCTCACCATACAACAGGAACGGAACCCAAAAAAATCAGAAGTAATCTATGCGAACTTATTCGAGCTATCCAGCGGAACAGATATGCTGAACCGTTTGATAAAACGGGGGCTGATAAAGGAATACGATGACAAGGACGATAAGCGCTCAAAACGCATTGAATTAACAGCAGCTGGTGCGAAGGCAATAGAGCTTTGTACTGCACGCATGAGAAAAGTGGCCAGCATGATGACCATAGAACTTAGCGAAGATGACAAACAATTATGCATCCAGCTTTTGAAAAACATCGAAGTAAAATACTCGACACTCTGGCAGCAGCACAAGGATAAACCTTTTGACGAGGTTTATGATAATATGATACCGGCTAAATAAGCCTTACTTTTTACCTTCTTTCAAAAACTCATCTGTAAAGTGCTGCTTTGATTTCGGTTTTGAAAACTTATCAGCGTTGAATGATTGCGAGGCTCCTTTCGGGATAGTCAAACTTTTCCAATCCTCATCAGCCGCCATTTTGGAGATATAGACTATTTGTCCCACATGATAAGGGTAATGCGCCAATTGCCGGTTAATTGCCTCCATCACGGTATGCCCCTGGTTGCGGATATAGATAATCTTTTGGAGGTCTTCGCCAGTTAATGGTTTTAGTGCGTTCAGAAGACAATCCCAGCCCTCATTCCATTTGCTCAATAATTCTTCTTTAGTGTTTATGATGCCTTCAAATTCAGCATCGCGGTTACGCCATTCCTTTTCGCCGTCAGTCGTTAAAAAATCCGTCCATCGCGATAGCATATTACCCCATAAGTGCTGTACAATAATGGCTATGCTGTTGCTAGCTTCGTTATATTGCCAAAACAGTTTATCATCAGGCAATTGGGCTATAGATTTTTCACCCAATAATCTGTAATATTCAAACTGCTTGATCGAGCTTTCCAGGTAATCGTTTTCCATTGCATAGATTTTAATTCTTTATCAAAGATAAGTGGTTATAATATTGCTGAACTAAAAATATCATTCTTATCAGCTACATTAGTAACGCAATGAGAATACCCACCATAACAGGAGTAATTGACAGGCGGATGCTGGTGAATTTTACAGTACAGCCTGATGTTTTACAACAAATTTTACCACAGCCCTTCAGACCAAAATTGTTCAGAGGCAAAGGCATAGCCGGTATTTGTCTTATCAGGCTAAAGGAAGTAAGACCGAAAGGGTTACCCGCTTTTGTTGGGATCTACTCAGAAAATGGAGCTCATCGTATCGCAGTAGAATGGGAGGAGAATGGAACATTAAAAGAAGGTGTGTATATACCCCGAAGGGATACCTCATCAGCATTTAATTCTTTAACGGGAGGGCGGATATTTCCGGGCAGGCATTACAAGGCAAAATTTGATGTGAGGGAAGATGGTACCAACTATCATATCGCTTTTGAAAGCTCCGATGGAACAACGATCAGCGTTGATGCGAAACTCACAGATCATCTTAGCGATCATTCAATATTTAAAGATCTGGACACCGCCTCAGAATTTTTTAAAGCTGGATCGCTTGGGTATTCACCCCATGGAAATAAATATGAAGGCTTGCTCCTTAATACCTATGAATGGAAGGTAAAGCCGCTTGAGGTTAAAAATGTAAAGTCAAGTTTTTTTGAGGACGAAGCGGTATTTCCGAAGGGTTCCGTGCAGTTTGATAATGCCTTGCTTATGACCAATATAAAACATGATTGGATATCAGCGCCTGATAAATATAGTTGTTAAATGAAAACGATGGTTCAATTATATTGAACCATCGTTATAATGTGTTATGCAGTTTGAAGTGTTGTTTGTTCCATCTTCCGCCAGAAATAGTACAGCGCAAAAAGCAGCACCAGGAATATAATAGGCATGACAATAAATAGTGGCGTATCATGCACGCAGATATGCGAAACTGCCGCACCGATCAGTGTAAATGAAAATCCTGCAAATGCCCATTCCTTAATGGTTTTGTATTTGTTTTGCAGCAGGGCCACTACACCCAGCAATTTAAGTACGGCTAAAAAGCCCATCAGGTATATGGGATAGCCCATTGCATTCATTGCATCTACACCAGCCTGCGCTTTTGCCAGGCCACCGCCTGCATCCATCACATGAAACAGGCAGAACAGGATATTAAGCACCCAGTAGGTGATTTTTATACTTTTCGGATTCATTGCGTTTGATTTTAATGGTTATTAACCTTGATTTGGTTCATAATTGATCATCCAGCGAAGGCCGAACTTATCGGTAAACATACCGAAGTAACCGCCCCAGAATTCTTTCTTAAACGGCGCCTCGATATTTCCGCCTGCAGAAAGACCGTTATAGAAATGGAGGGCTTCTTCTTCGCTGGTCGGACTGAGAGATAAGCTGAAATTATCCCCCGGTTGTAATACCTGGCCCATTGACTCGATCATATCAGTCGCCATCAGGATAACGCCGTTGCCGACAGGTAAGGAGATGTGCATGATCTTGTCCTGCACTTCAGCGGGTATTTGGTCGCCGTTTGGTGCGTCTTTAAAACGTACTACCCGGTAAAACTCGGTGCCAAAAACTGATTTGTAAAAATTGAAAGCTTCTTCGGTATTACCGGCAAAGTTTAAATAAGGATTTACTGCTGCCATTGTTTTGCGTTTTAATTGGTTCTTGTTAAATTATAAAATATCTGTCGTTTCAGAGATTTATAGTTCGATTTCTGCTTTTTTTAAATGATCTGCTATATTCCTTAACTGGTGAGCGTGCCTTCTTGTATGAAAGCCCGCAAACTGTATCCACTCTGTTTTAGTAAGCAAGCCTATTGTCGGCATTTCAAATGTTGTGCATGTTTCGGTAAGATCATTTTTTCCTGCGGCATATTCAATGCCATCAAAAGTTTTTGCCAGTGATAAATGCAGGAAGGATTTATCTTTCGGAGAATCTGAAGGGATAATAAAATCAGGTGATTGAAATTTGATATCCATATTCAGGAAAGCATCACCTAATGGTTTTACAAACTCTTCCGGATTTCTTTCGGTTGGTTTTGATGGACTATTCAATGTTTCCAATATACCCGATACTGATTTTAATATATGTTCGGCAACCTGGCCGCCGGTCCAGCTGCCTTCAAAAGGAACAGTGTTGATATTGTCCTGGTCAAACAGATCAAGAGCTTTCAGAAACTCATCTTTTGCCGCGGCGATTGTGTTTTGCAAATTGTTTTTCATAATTTTTTGTTTTCACTGATTGAATGATGCAAATTAGTGTCAATAAACCGGTTGTAAAACGCGTAAATACGACAATCTGAAGGGCTATTTACGACAAACTACTTTAGCTGAATATCACATGAAAACAGTTTCCATCCTGGTGCTCGAAAGTGCTGTATTACAAGGTATAGCCGATCCGCGCTATATGTTTACCGCAATAAATAATTTTCTAAAAAATGCGGGTAAACCGCCGTTGTTCAATGTTCAATTGGTAGGGTTGAGCAAGGAAGTAAGGCTGAACGATGGTGCTTTTACTATCCGCCCTGATTTATTGCTGGATGAAGTAAAAAAATCTGACCTGGTCATCGTTCCCCCATTAAGCGGCGATTTGAATGCAGCGATAAAAGTAAACGAAGAGTTTATTCCATGGATACAGGAACAATACCGCCGCGGTGCTGAAGTAGCCAGTTTATGCCTTGGTGCATTTTTACTGGCTTCGACAGGTTTATTAAATGGTAAAAAATGTTCAACCCATTGGCTGTTCGCAAATGAGTTCAGGAATATGTTTCCTGAAGTCGATTTAGTTGACGAGAAGGTTATCACCGAAGAAAATCACGTTTACTCAAGCGGTGGCGCAAATTCTTACTGGAACCTGCTTTTGTACCTGGTTGAAAAATACACCACCCGAGAAATGGCTATCCTGGCTTCCAAATTTTTTGTGATCGATATGGGACGGAATGATCAGTCGCCGTTTATTATTTTCCAGGGACAAAAAGATCATGAAGATGAGGTGGTTAAAAATGCCCAGGAATACATCGAAAATAATTTCCACAACAAAATATCTGTAGACGAATTATCAGATAAGTTCAGCATTGTGCGCCGTACCTTTGAGCGCCGGTTTAAAAAATCGACCCATAACACGGTAGTCGAATACATCCAACGCGTGAAAATAGAAGCAGCTAAGAAAAGTTTCGAGAGCAGCAGGAAGACCATTTACGAAGTGATGTATGATGTAGGCTACACCGACATCAAAGCATTCCGCGATGTGTTTAAACGTATCACAGGCATGCCGCCTGTCGACTACCGGAATAAGTATAATAAGGATGCTGCAGTTGCAGTGTAAATCATCTAAATCCTGGCTTACCTCAGTATGTTTTTGCTGTAAATAAGTATGACGGTTTAGGTTTTAATACGGTAAGTATCGGATTAAAAACCAGCGAATTACTCCATAACCAATCTATTGTTGTTTGCGTATAAGTGTAAATACAGCAAACCAGCAACGCTGTCTAAAACCTGATTAATAAAAATTAATGGCCAGACCGGGTAATTTGATTGGAAACATAGGGGGTGTGAAGATCAGATATTATTTTACTGCTATTTTACTGGTGGTATCAACATTTGCATTTGCGCAAAATCAGCAATTACATTTTACTCATTTTGGTACTGCCGAAGGTCTTTCGGAGCTTAACCCAAACTGCTTGTTGCAGGATAGCCGTGGTTTTATCTGGATCGGTACCGCGGATGGCTTAAACAGGTATGACGGATACAAATTTAAAATATTCCGATACGACGCTAAGGATAATACCAGCATTGGCAATAACTATGTTCAGGATATAATCGAGGATAAGCAAGGTAATATCTGGGTTGCAACTGTTGGCGGAGGGCTGAATAAATTTGACAGGAATACCAACCGTTTTCATCGTTACCTGCATAACGAAAAAGACAAAAGCTCTATCTCCAGCAACTTTGTAAGTAAAGTGGCCCTTGATAAATCAGGTAAAATATGGGTGGCTACCCAAAAGGATGGCCTGAACTTATTCGACCCTAAAACGGGCAAAAGCACACACTATTTCAATTCAAACGATTCTACCAGTTTGTCTGACAATGCAATCATGACAGTTTATGTAGATCATGAAAATAATGTTTGGGTAGGTACTGATAACGAGGGACTATGCTTATTTAACCCCGGCACTAATAATTTTACCAGGTTTAAAAACGAGCCGTCAAACCCTGAATCAATTTCAGGAAACAAAGTAACTACCCTTTTTGAAGGCAGCCGGCATAATTTATGGGTAGGAACACAGGGTGCAGGATTAAATCTTTATAATTCAACTACTCATACGTTTAAACATTTTGTGCATGATCCGCACAACAAAAATTCCCTGGTACACAATAGTATCCAGAGTATTGCAGAGGATGACAGCCATAACCTGTGGATAGGAACGGAAAATGGCGGATTAAGCATTTATACGCCCGAGTGGGATCAGTTTTTAAGCTATTATCACGATGATGTAGATAATACTACCCTTGCCAACAACTCGGTAGATATTATTCTGAAAGACAGAGCAGGCAATATGTGGTTAAGCGTTTTTGCCGGAGGCATAGACCTGTACAAGAAGAACACAAGCAATTTTGAACACTACAAGCATAACGCGCAGCCAAATTCGCTTTCCAATGATTTTGTGCTGAGTTTATATGAGGATAAGGACTATAATATCTGGATAGGTACCGACGGTGGCGGTTTGAATATGTTTAACCTGAAATCGAACAACTTTACCGTCTACAAAAATAATCCTGCTGATAAAAATAGTATATCCGGTAATAATATATTAGATATTAAACCTGATGATCAGGGTAATATCTGGATAGGTACCTGGGGTAATGGGGTGAATGTAATGAACCCGGCAACCAGGAAATTTAAGGTATTTAAACATGATCCGACCAACCCGAATAGCATAAGCGGCGATAATATTTATGCTATAGCGCAAACTCCTGATAAAAAAATATGGCTGGGCTCGTTTGGCGACGGGTTAAACCTGTATCAGCCTGAAAGCAACACTTTTGCGCATTTTAAGAACATTGAAAAAGATCCGACCAGTTTGGGAAGCGACCGGATCAACTCGCTTTTAAGTGATAGCAAAGGCAATTTGTGGATCGGTACCGATGATGCCGGACTAAATCTTTTTGATCCTCAGACAAACTCATTCAAACGTTTCCCGCATAACGATCATACTAATAGCATTAGCAGCAATACAGTTCTTGATCTTTACGAGGATCATTTAGGGAGTATCTGGATATGTACCTTAAGCGGACTGGACAAATTTGATCCCGTAACCCATCATTTCACGGTGTTCAAAACAAAAGATGGCTTGCCGAACGACTATGCACAGGCCGTGCTTGAAGATGACAAAGGGCATTTATGGGTAAGTACCAACAATGGTATTGCCATGTATGACCCGAAAACCAGCAAATTCCAAAATTATACAACCGAAGATGGTTTGCAGGGCGATGAGTTTAAACAGCATGCCGCACTGAAAAGCAGCACTGGCGCATTCTATTTTGGCGGGGTAAACGGCTTTAATTCCTTCTTCCCTGATCATATTGTTCATACGCCATATAATCCGCCGCTTGTGCTGACTGATTTTGAAGTGTTCAATAAATCAGTTGATGTCGCAAAGGACAAGAATGACCCATCCCCGCTTAAAAAAGATATTTCCGAAACCAGGTCGGTCACATTATCACATGACCAGTCTGTTATTTCAATTGAGTATGCTTCGCTGGATTATCTGTCGCCCAAGAAAAAGAACTACGCCTACGTCCTCGAGGGGTTTGATAAAGGATGGAATTATGTAGGCAATAAGAATACCGCAGTTTATACCAACCTGCCTCCGGGCAATTACACCTTTAAAGTAAAGAGTCAGAACACTTCGGGCGAATGGTCGAAAGCTTTAAGCCTGAAAGTTACTGTTGTGCCGCCATTCTGGTTAACATGGTGGTTTGAGACTCTGGCGGGCGTATTTGTAATAGCATCGATCTACGGTTTTTATCGTTACCGTGTTCGCAGCATCATCAAACAAAAAGCTAAGCTTGAGGCTGAAGTAAAACATCGTACCGCCGTAATTCAGCATCAAACTGAAGAGCTGCAAGCACAGTCCGAAGATTTGCAGGCGTTGAATGAGGAACTGCAGGCACAGTCTGAAGAGCTGCAATCGCTGAACGAAGAATTGCAGACACAATCCGAAGAACTGGAAGATCAGAAAAACCAGGAATATAATGCACGCCAGGAAGCAGATAAGGCCAATCAGGCCAAGAGCATCTTCCTGGCTACGATGAGCCACGAGATCAGGACGCCGATGAACGGTGTGATCGGTATGGCTTCTTTATTGGCCGAAACTCAGTTGAATAACGAGCAACGTGAATATGCTGAAACCATCATCAATTGCGGTGATAGCTTGCTGAATGTGATCAATGACATCCTTGACTTCTCCAAGATCGAATCGGGTAAGATGGACATAGAGGAAGAAGAATTCGACCTGCGTCAAAGCATCGAAGAGATTATGGATATGTTCTCGCAAAAAGCTGCTGAGCAACGCCTCGACCTGATCTACCAGATCGATTTTAACTTGCCGCATTTCGTAATAGGCGATAGTTTGCGCTTAAAACAGGTGATCATCAACCTAATCAATAACGCGATTAAATTCACATCCCAGGGTGAGGTATTTATCAAAGTATTTCTGTCTCAGGCTATTGCTGATGATCAGATCGAAATAGGTTTTAGTGTGAAAGATACCGGCATAGGCATACCGGAAGAAAAATTACCAACCCTATTCCAGGCATTTTCTCAGGTCGACTCGTCTACCACACGCAAATACGGTGGCTCAGGCCTTGGGTTGATCATCAGCGAACGCCTGGTAAAACTGATGGGCGGTAATGTATGGGTTGAAAGCAAACTGGGCGAGGGCTCTACCTTTAACTTCACGATCCGCACCAAAGCTGGCGATAAACCGAATACCGAACTGCAATTGATGCCGGGTATAGCCAATATTGAAGGCAAGCGTATTTTGGTTGTTGACGACAACGACACCAACCTTGTCATTTTAAAAACTCAGCTGGAGCACTGGAAACTGCAAACAGTTACCTGCAAATCAGCACAAGCAGCTTTGGATATCCTGGCTGAAGACCGTGGTTTTAACCTGGTTATTTCGGATATGGCTATGCCTGATATGGATGGCGCCGAACTGGCACGTGCAATTAAAGCATCTGAGCACCCGATACCGGTGATCATGCTGAGCTCGATTGGTGACACGAACCGTAAAAAATATCCGGGACTTTTTGCGTCGGTGCTGGTAAAACCAGTGAAACAAAATCAATTGCTAAAGAGTATTTATGCTGAACTGGGCGAACGCAAGGAAGTTGTAAAGCCGGTTGAAGAAAAGACCGAAAGCGTTCTTGATCCTGAATTTGGCAATCAATATCCATTAGATATCCTGATAGCCGAAGACAACCCCGTAAACCAGATGCTGATACAGCGTATTTTGGTTAAACTGGGCTATAAAACCACCATGGCGCAAAACGGCCTTGAAGCTTTACATAAAGTATCAGAACACAATTATGATGTGGTATTGATGGACGTGCAAATGCCTGAAATGGATGGCTTTGCATCAACCGGGCATATCCGCAAACTGGATGTGACGCAACCTTATATCATAGCCATGACCGCAAATGCATTGGCAGAAGACCGTGAAATCTGCCTGAGCAAAGGCATGGATAATTACATCTCTAAACCACTCAAATTAGAGGTACTGGTAGCTGTCCTGAAGGAGGCCCATTCAATTAAAAAAGGTTTGCTAACACGTTAAATTGCGGCAATTCCTTTGCGATAATTTAAAATTTTCTACTTTTAGGGTGCAAAACCTAAAATGTATTCTTCCGTTTTAAATCTCTATGAAAATAATCAGTCTGATAATGGAGGGATTTAAAAGTAATGAACTTCTATTAAAGACAAGGCCGCCAATCAGTATAATTATATTGGTGGCAATCAATATTCTCTTTTTATTTGAATCGATAACAAATTGGGTTTGGATTATTTATCTATTACCTTTAAACTTCATCTTCTATATCCAATTCTGTCGTTTTTGTTGCGTTATTACAATGACTCAAGAATTTATTAAAGTGCGTTATTTTAATCCGCTTCTAAAAAGCAAAACTATTCCTATTAAAGACATAAAAACGATAGATTACCAGAAGGGATTTTATGATTTTTTCTCGAGGAAAACAATTGGTGGAACACTCTTCCTGCCACAGTATTGTTTTGATAGGTTAATCGTAAAGTTCAAGGATACAAAAGGATCTATTATATACGTAAATGTAAATACACTAATGTTTGACTTTGATAGAGTTTTAAAATTTGCTATAGAGTTAAAAATATTAGATAAGATGTAACCGGCTACGTCATTGCTCACCATGCTTCGAGTACCTCAGCATGACATCACCGCACAAACAAACAGAAGAATCAATTCATCTTAACCACCTCAAAATTCGAAGCGGCAATCTGTCCAAGCTTTTGAAGATCATCATTATCCCAACGGTCATCAGGTGCGCCGCTGATATACATGTTGCTGCCGATATCAGCCAGGATAATACCGTATTTTTTCATAGCAGTGAGTATAACTTGCAGGTTAGCTGAATAACCAGTGATATTGAAGTTAGCTTTCAGGCGCAGTTTCGCACCAAAAGGTAAAGAATATTGTCCGCCGCTGCTGCCAACACCATGACGTGCAGGTGATATATACGAGTTTGGTTTTACATTAGCTGATTGAAGCGTGAAACGTATAGCATGATCGATCTTGCCTTTTAACACTTCCTCATATCGAACCAATCCCGGAAAAATAGGTAAACCAGCTGCATCAGCTGAGGTCCAGCCATCAGGTCTTAATGCATCAGATTTTAGATTAAAAATAGCACCGCTTGATGCCTGCCATTGCCCGTTGGTATAGCTCGCGTTGTAGAGCTCATACAAAATATCATTATCCTTATCTACCACGAGCACATGTGAATCGCCTTGACCGTTGCCTTCAATGGGAGCATTAGACGGTATAGGGTATGGTCCTGGGTCACTTTCACTGCCGTAATTGCCATCATTTGAATTGGCCCTGAAAGTTACAGTCACTTTAGGCTGGCTGCCGCAAACTACCGTGTAAGGAATACCAATAGGTGCATTATCCCACAACCCGCTGCTGAAATCGGCTTTCAGTTTTGAACTGCTAAAGTTTGCAATGATCTGTGAACTGTTTGGATCGACAGCAGCCGAAGATATATCCTGGTTCCAGGGGTTATCAGCAGGAAAGATTTCTATGCTTTCCGCATCGGCTAATTGCACGTTACAGGTATTACCGGTACCAGTATTGCCACTGTTATTGGTACCTGTGGTATTGCCATTGGTTCCTTTTGAACCATTTTGATCGCCGGGGGTAGTTCCTTCTTTTTTGCTGCAGCCCGAAAAGACCAGGAAAAGGAGGACAAAAGTAGTATACAATACTGACCTCATACCCACCTGTAACGGCAATTGTAACAAAAAGGTTATACTGCCATTAATTATAAGGCAATGTATTTATCCACATTTTGGGATTATATAACCCGAAAATTAACGATGCCGGGTCTTTTCTATCATTATTCTAACAGCATCAGCTATAAACTCTTTGCCTTTACTATCAAGCGGGAGCTTATCGTATCCCTCATATAATTCGTAGCTGACACCTCCATGGCCGTCATTTTTTGCTTCCAGTTTTTTGTCATCGTTCTGGTATTCTACATAGCCATTTCGTGAAATGCTTGCGATTGCTGTTCCTGCATTATTAAAACTAATGTCGCCGGAGTATTCAATTTTCAGATAATGATTATTACTCTTTTCAACCACTGTGGTGTGATGGTGATGCCCCAACGTGCATGCCGCCAAACTGACTATGCCGGTTACCAGCATAATTATTCCTGATTTTTCCATATCTTTTTTATTGATCGTCATTGATGAATAAACAAATATATAGAAATATTATAGTACTATCCAATACATAGTACTATAAATATAAAAAATAATTGTAGAGACGCCATGCATCGCGTCTTGTGGAGACAAGGAACCTGAACTATTAAATATTTTTAGAAAAACGGTACAAATAAGGCGCTTTATGAGCAGCCCCGGTCCATTTTTTGGCTACCCGCTCTAAAATACCGAGGCTAAGCATTTTGCGCTGGAAGGCGGGGCGGAGCAGTTTTTTATCTAAAATGGTTTCGTACAGGATTTGCAAATCCCCTAAGGTAAATTCTTCCTGCATCAGGTTAAAGGCGATAAGTTTATTATCCAAATCAGACCTGAGTGAGCACAATGCTTTTTGAATGATCGAATTATGGTCCTGCATCAGTTTGGGGATAGCAGTCAGATCGTACCAATCACAACTATCAAATATAGTATCCGGCTTGGGTACGACTTTGGTAAAATCAACCAAAGCGTAATAGCCTATCGATATAAATCTTTGCAGCAGCCAGTGATTATCATCGTGCTTGATGTTGTTAGCAGTAAGGATATCTTTCATCGGCTGCGGGTCTGATCGTCCATGATCGCCGAACACATAGAATTGTTCCAGGTAAATATCTTTTAATCCGGTTCGTTCGCTCACTATCCGGTTGGCCGCATCATTCAGGTTTTCTTTTTTGTGGATGAACCCGCCCGGTAGGGCAACCACACCAGTTTTATTATAACGCATCAGCAAAACCTTTAATTGGTGGTCGTGAAAACCAAATATTACAGCATCAATAGCCAGTCCGTGCATAAAGTCGGTACCCGCGGTTCCGGTTTCATTTTCGACTGGTTTATCCTTGCTCATATATTTTTACGGAAAATACAGTAATCATTTGATATTCTGCTCTTCTATTTTTATTATTGTAACACAATGTTACAATAATAATCTGAATTGTTTCAAACCAATTATTAAATCAAATAGATCATGAGAAAATCAACTCTTGTGTTACTGGCATTCGCAACGTTCTGTTGCAGTAATGTATTTGCACAAAATAACCAGGTGAAAACTGAGAACGGCATACTGGAGGGCACGACAAATGGAACTACCGGTATCCGCAGCTTCAAAGGTATCCCGTTTGCACAACCTCCTGTGGGCGATCTGCGCTGGAAAGAGCCCCAACCCGTAAAAAACTGGGACGGTGTGCGCAAAGCAGATCATTTTGGCAATAATGCGATGCAGAAGAATGTGTTTGGCGATATGATGTTCCGTTCTGCAGGGATGAGCGAAGATTGCCTGTACCTGAATGTTTGGACTCCGGCCAAATCAGCAAAAGAAAAACTTCCAGTATTAGTTTATTTCTATGGAGGAGGTTTTGTTGCAGGTGATGGCTCTGAGTCACGATACGATGGCGAAAGCATGGCCCAAAAAGGAATCGTTTCATTAACAGTGAATTATCGTCTTGGCGTATTTGGCTTTATGGCTCATCCTGAACTGACAGCCGAATCACCTCATCATGCATCAGGCGATTACGGTCTGCTGGATCAGCATGCTGCATTGAAATGGGTGAAGAAAAATATTGCAGCGTTTGGGGGAGATCCCGATAAGATCACCATTGCGGGAGAATCGGCAGGATCAATAGCAGTTTGTGCGCAAATGGCATCGCCTTTATCAAGAAACCTGATTGCAGGAGCAATCGGTGAAAGCGGCGGTATGATCGCACCGACTATCCCGGCTATTCCATTGGCTGATGGTGAGAAAAATGGAGTTGCCTTCGGTCAAAAAGTCAACGCAACCTCGTTAGCTGCATTGCGTGCTATCCCGGCAGATCAGCTTTTGGAGATGGCTTCCAAACAGGGAATGCCACCTATGTCGCCTACTGTGGACGGTTATTTTTTAGATAAAACTCCGAATGAAATATTCGCAGCTGGAGAACAGGCACATGTGCCGTTGCTTGCGGGATGGAACTCGGCTGAGGTTCCTTACCAGTTTTTAATGTGGGGTGATGCACCGACACCTGAGAATTATCTGAAAAAGGTAAAGCAAACTTATCCGGATAATGCCGATGAAGTATTGAAATTATATCCCGGTACCACGCCGGAGGAGGCGATCAAATCAGCCACAGAATTAGCCAGTGACCGCTTCATCGTTTACAGCACCTGGAAATGGGCAGATGAGGTTGCAAAAACAGGCGGCAAGCCGGTATACACTTATATTTTCGGAAAGCAGCGCCCTGCAATGGTAGCCTCAATGGGCAACGCAAAGCCAGGATTAGCAGGCGGCGTGGTTAAAGGCGGAGCTGATGATGCTCAGAAAAAAGCTCCAGCCGTATATCCGGGTGCATCTCATGCTTCTGAAATTGAGTATGCCATGGGAAACCTGCCAGGCAATAAAGTATATGACTGGAAACCTGAGGATTTTAAAGTTTCAAAAACCATGGAAGACTATTTCGCCAACTTTATCAAAACCGGTAACCCCAATGGCAAAGGTTTACCAAAATGGGAGGCCAATAAAGGCGCTGTTACGCAAAGTATTGCTATCAATGTGGAAACCAAAATGGAGCCGGTAACAGTTGAACGGTATCGTTTCCTCGATCAGCAATTTCAAAAAAGGTAAACTAAACTAACCCTAACTATAAATTTGAAGCTGTCCCGATGAATTTCAGGACAGCTTTTTTATTGATCTCGATTTTTTAGCTTTGTTGCCAACTAAAACTGCATGACTTTTAAAACCCCCGAATTGCGTACCGTAAATGTAACCCGCTATGTAACCCCATTGCGTGAAGGTGGCTCATTGCCTGCTATTGCTGAGGCGGATGATGGTTTCCTGTACGTTCTCAAGTTTCGTGGTGCAGGGCAGGGGGTAAAGGCTCTGATCGCAGAACTGATAGGCGGAGAAATTGCGCGGGCATTGGGTTTTAAAGTTCCTGAAATTGTGTTTGCCAATTTAGATACTGCTTTCGGTCGTACTGAGCCTGATGAAGAAATACAGGATCTGCTAAAAGCCAGCGTCGGTTTGAATTTGGCTTTGCACTATTTGTCGGGTGCAATAACCTTTGATCCGGTAGTAACTAAAGTCGACCCAAAACTGGCCTCGCAGATAGTTTGGATGGATTGTTTGCTGACCAATGTCGACCGCACGCCGCGCAATACTAATATGCTTACCTGGAACAAGGAGTTATGGCTGATTGATCATGGCGCTTCTTTATATTTCCATCACTCGTGGGATAACTGGAAAGAGCAGGCAACGCGCCCATTTGTGCAGATAAAAGATCATGTATTGTTATCCAAAGCATCGGAACTGGAGACTGTTGATGAAGAATTCAAATCGATCCTGACACCAGATGTAATACAAACTATCGTTTCATTAGTACCAGATGAATGGATAAAAGGGGAGTGGCTGGAAGAACCGGATGAAGTGCGGTCAGTTTATGCGCAATTTTTGGAAACCCGTATAGCGGCATCGTCTATTTTTGTAAAGGAGGCGCAACATGCAAGAGAATAACCTGTTTGAGTATGCTGTTATCCGCGTGGTGCCGCAGGTGGAGCGCGAAGAGTTCCTCAATGTAGGGGTGATTCTCTATTGCCCTAAGCTGAAATTCCTGCAATGCCTTTGCGCAGTCGATGAAAAACGCCTTTGCTCTTTCTCCAACAAGATAGATATTGACGACTTGAAAGGCCACCTTCATTCCTTTGCAGAAATATGCCGGGGAAGTAAGGATGGCGGCCCAATAGCCCAATTGGATATGCCATCACGTTTTCGCTGGCTTAGCGCTACACGCAGTACGGTGGTGCAAACTTCAAAAGTGCATCCGGGATTGTGTGTTGATCCGCAAGAAACTATTGAGAAGCTATATAATCAGCTTGTGCTATAATAGCAAAGAAAGGTCATGCCGAATTTATTTCGGCACCCCATCATAAAAGTATGCGATAGAAAGGTCTGCTACCTGCAAATCGCACACCAAGCACGTGTGAATGTCCTGTGGGGTGCCGAAATAAATTCGGCATGACACCGGATTTTTGTCGCTGTACTCTCTTCAATTCAAACCTATCGCTATATCACAAATATGATTTCTAAATATTATTTTAGGGTAATTTTAGATATCGGTCATTTGTCAAAAAATAAACAAATCATTATTTACGGTATTGCCCTGGCTGTTTTATTATTCCTGTTAAAATGGCTGGAGACACGCTATATACTGCTCGATCAGAAACTGGATGTTTATCTTGGCATTATAGCGGTGCTGTTTACCGCATTAGGCATTTGGCTTGCATTGAAGATCAGGAAACCTAAGGTGGAAACGGTCATCGTCGAGAAGAAAATAGTGTTGACAGCCGGTCCTGATTTTATTTTGAATGAAGAAGAAGTTCGCCGTCTTAACCTGAGCAAGCGCGAGCTGGAAGTATTGCAACTAATGGCCGATGGATTAAGCAACCAGGAAATTGCATCAAAACTGTTTGTGTCGCTGAATACTATCAAAACCCATTCGGCACAAATATTCGAGAAGATGGAAGTAAAACGCCGCACACAGGCTGTGGATATGGCGAAACGCTTGTGCATTATACCTTAAACCACTCATACTTTAGTACCAAAACGCAGTACTTTCTGCAAAATCACCCTAAAGTATGACCGGAAATAATACCCCTTTATTCAATTTTGAGCAAACTAAAACTTAAAACAAAATGAAAAAGATCATTATTATTTGCGGATTAATAGCCGGTTTAATCGTCACCTCCATGATGCTGCTATCTATTTCCGGCTGTATTGGAGGTTCCGACTTTGAGGGCGGCATAGGCAGTATGCTGCTGGGCTACAGCAGCATGGTTATTGCTTTCTCGATGATATTTGTAGGCGTAAGGAATTATCGTGATAAGCACAACGACGGGACTATCTCTTTTGGAAAAGCATTGAAAATTGGCCTGCTCATTACGTTGGTAGCCTCAACCATGTATGTGATCGTATGGCAAATCGACTATTACTTTTTTATTCCTGACTTTTATGAGAAGTATTCGGCCCATATCATTCGCGAAATGAAAGCAAGTGGTGCCACCCAGGCTCAGATTCAGCAACAAATGATTGCTAATAAAAGCAACGGCGAAATGTACAGGAACCCTTTGTTTAACGCGATGTATACTTATATCGAGATATTGCCCGTTGGACTCATCATGTCACTGCTGGCCGCTGTGATACTAAAGCGCAAGTCGAACCCGGATAATATGATCGCAACAGCAAGCGTTGGTTAGCCGATAAAAAACTGCTGACTGACGATCTTACCATCTTTCACTTTATAAAGGCATATTTCTTCTACTTCCATGTGACCCTGGTCCTTTACCTCAAAGGACATTTTAAGGCTCATGGTAAAGTAGCTGCCTGCAATGATTGGTTCGGATAAAGTGATCTTGTGGATGGCAGTAACGCGCGATAAAAAATCTTTTTCACGGTCCAATAAAGTGATCAGCCCCTTTAAAGGCTGACCACTTGTATTTAATGGATCGATACTCTCGGCGTCTTCTGAAAACAGTAATTGATAGGCTTCAACAAACTTCTGTTCGCTAAGCATTTCTTTTAAACCGTTGGCAATTTCGTGAATGGTGAACATGATAGGATAACCCGGACGGATAGTTATTGTTTGGGTTGCCTCACCTAAGTCCTCTCCAAAGGAGAGGACTTAAACTTAAAACCCTCTCCTTTGGAGAGGGCAGGGTGAGGCTGAGATTACAATACAATACTCTCAATCCCCTTCTGCAACGCAGTCTCTTTCAGATCCGGCATATTAACACCCTCAACCCGGAAAGTAGTGATGTCCGTAACACCGAGGAATCCAAATAACGTTCTCAGGTAAGGCTCAGCAAAGTCATAAGACTTCATTGGTCCGTCCGAATAAATCCCACCTGAGGCAATAGCCAAATAAACCTTTTTATCCTTTATCAAACCCTCAGGACGTCCCGACTGATAAGAGAATGTTTTGCCTGCCCGAACTATATGATCTAACCATGCCTTAAGCGCAGAAGGAATATTAAAGTTGTAGATCGGAACACCGATCACAATAATGTCCGCTTCAAATACTTCCTCTATGGCCTCATTAGAATGTTTAGCAGCCTCTTTAGACTCCTGTGTAGCATTTTCAGCAGGCGCATAAAAAGCGTTTAAGTGCGATTCTTCCAGGTGAGGATAATGGTGCTCCACAAGGTCGCGCACCTTAACAGCGCTGCCTGGATATTGGCTGATGAGCTTTTCATTAATAGCATTAACTAATTGAGTGCTGTTTGAGGCTGCGCCCCTTGCACTGGATATGACATTTAGTATCTTTTTCATTTTGGTATATTATAAAAGTTATCAGATTATGCAGTTTGTAAAACAGGGTTGCGTTTGTGATAAGTGATATAAGAAGTGACCAGCAGGACCAGGAATATCACCGGCATCACGCGATAATTAACCGGGTCACCTGATGCGGTGTGGGCAATAAAGGCGGATACGAAAGTGATAATGAAACCGGCATAAACCCATTCTTTAATGCGTGCAGAAACAGGAGCTATCAATAATATAGCGCCGATCACTTTCCCAATTGCCAGCTCAACCCGGAAATAATCAGGATATCCCAGGTGATGGAATGCCTGTACCATGGCATCCTGTGTTAAATAAGCATAGGCAGAATATATCATCATTATGGCCACGATAACCGTTGTGACCCAGTAAGTAATTTTAATTGCTTTCATCTTTTGTATTTTTTTGATGAGCAAAACTATGTACATTTGCTTATAAAAAGTTAGTAGTATACAAAAGGTTAGTAATAACCTTTTGTATAGTTAGGCTGAGAAGTGAGTAGAAATTATGAAACAAATTCATTCAAAAGAGGAGTGTACAAGGGCATTAACCGGGATAGGTGATGCGCTTTATGTCATCGGCGGTAAATGGAAACTGCGCATTCTGATAGCGCTGCGCAGCGGTAACAAACGCTTTAACGAATTGCAGCGTACCATAACAGGCATATCGGCCAGAGTACTATCACATGAGTTGAAAGAGCTGGAAATGAACGGCTTTGTAAAACGAAATATCTATACGGAAAACGCAGTGGTTGTGGAGTATGAGCTCACCGAATACAGCGATTCTCTCGGCAGCGTATTGACAGCATTAAGTGAGTGGGGTATAATGCACCGGGAGAAGATCAGGAAGGAAAGATCGGTGGCAGAAACAGTATAAAATCACCATAAAAAGCCGCCAAGATGCTTGAGACTCTCTTGAGCCTTACACCAAAGCATCTTTGAGCCTTACAGCAAACCATCACCTCCCATTTTCAGCTGACCTTTGTATCATGATCAAACATAAGAGCACATGAAAAAGGTAATATTAATAACTGGTGCCTCGGCCGGAATGGGAAAGGAATTTGCTAAAGAATTATTGAAAGACGGACATACTGTATATGGCGCGGCACGCAGGGTTGATAAAATGAGCGACATTGAAAAACTGGGCGTAAAAGTTTTGTCAATGGACGTAACAGACGAAAGTTCTATGGTTAAAGGCGTGAACACGATAATCAAAGAGCAGGGGAGGATAGACGTGTTAATTAACAATGCTGGGTTTGGTTCCTATGGAGCGATAGAAAATGTATCGATTAATGATGCCCGGTATCAACTAGAAGTAAATGTATTAGGAGCAGCAAGACTGATTCAACTGGTACTTCCCCATATGCGCAAACAGCATTATGGAAGGATATTAAATATTTCATCAATCGGTGGTAAAATAACCACACCGCTTGGCGGATGGTATCATGCCAGTAAATTTGCGCTTGAAGGTTTAAGCGATAGTCTCCGTAATGAAGTAAAGCAGTTTGGTATTGATGTGGTGGTGATTGAACCTGGGGGAATAAAATCAGAATGGGCCGGTATAGCTATTGATAACCTGATGAAGAACTCTGGTGATTCAGTTTATAAAACATTGATCCAAAAATTTACCGGGTCTATGAAAAAGAATGAAGGGAAAGGCGCAGAACCAGGAGTGATTGTTGACCTGGTGCGCAAAGCCATCGATGCAAAGCAACCCAAAACACGTTACGCAGGAGGCCATATGGCTGGTATATCTTTATTTATGCGGAAGATACTACCTGACCGTTTATTCGATAAAATGCTGATGAGTCAGTTGAAGTAATCATTTATCTTTATGAGCACTAAAATGGAAGATAAAATCCATATTCAATTAAACAACCTGCTCTATTCCTGTGTCGACAAAAAGCAACGCGGTAATGAGCAGTTTGTGCCTGAACATGCCCTCGGGTATTTGATATCTGGCGATTCACAAGTATTTACAGGTGTGGAAACCACTGTAATTGCCGAAGGTAGCATTGGCTTGATCCATCGTAACCAGTTACTTAAAACAGTAAAGATACCACCCAAAAATGGCGGCGAATTCAGATCGATCAACATATTTCTCAGCCAGGATTTTCTGCGCAATTATGCTGCCGAACATAAGTTAGAACCACCCGGGAAATACAATGGAGATTACAATCGGCTACTGACACACGATCCATTTATCAAAGGTTATTTTGATTCTTTGCTGCCCTATTTTGAGCATCCGGAACAAATGACTCCGGCATTAGCTGAATTAAAAACAAAAGAAGCGGTGGAACTATTGCTCCGACATGATCCCGGACTTAAACAATTCCTGTTCGATTTCAGTGAGCCTTATAAGATCGACCTGGAAGCTTATATGAACAAGCATTATATGTTCAATGTCCCGACAGAACAGTTTGCCAGATTAACGGGCCGAAGCCTGGCTAGCTTCAAACGGGATTTTCAAAAAATATTTTCAACCTCGCCAGGACAATGGCTGCAGCAAAAACGTTTGGAAGAGGCTTATTTCCAGATCAGTAAAAAAGGGCGTAAACCATCAGAAGTATACCTCGATGTTGGTTTTGAAAATCTTTCGCACTTTTCTTATTCCTTTAAAAAGGCCTACGGTGTAGCGCCGTCGATGATTTAATTTCTCACACAGCTTGGATTTGACAAACAGATTTCTCTATATTTGTTTATCAATCCTAATCGTCATGAAAATAGCAATAGTCCCCATGCGATTTAAAATCAGGGGATAACACTTCCGGTTTTTCTTTTTCAGCATCTCGCTGAACATTTTCATTTTTTTAACCTGTAATTACTTTTTCATGGCAACAGATCAAACGACTGCTATTAGCAGGTCAACCAGAATATTTACACTTATAAAAGAATCGCTTCGTGGTGGTAATCACGATTTCACGCGCGGAAGCATACGTCGCGCAGTATTGTTGCTGGCGATCCCGATGATGCTCGAGATGGCAATGGAGTCTGTTTTTGCCCTTGTCGATCTATACTTTGTTGGGCATTTACCACACAGCAGTTATGCAATTCAGACTGTCGGGCTTACAGAATCCTGCCTGACAATTATTTATTCACTTGCAGTCGGCATGAGCATGGCAGCAACCGCTATTGTAGCCCGTCGCATAGGCGAAAAGGATCCGGTTGAGGCAGCTAAAGCAGGTATGCAAACGGTAACGCTGGCTATACTGGTCAACCTGGTAATCGGAATTGTTGGATTTTATTTCGCCAGCAATATCCTTACCATTATGGGAGCATCCGCTGAAACAGCACGGTTGGGTACCAACTACACCCGCATTATGATGGCCGAAAGCCTGATCATAGTAATGCTGTTCCTGGTGAACGGTATCTTCAGGGGAGCAGGTAATGCGGCGATAGCCATGCGCAGTTTGTGGATAGCGAATATTGCTAATATTATCCTGTGCCCTTTGTTTATCAATGTATTAGGCTTCGGACTAACTGGGGCAGCTATTGCTACAACTATTGGTCGTGGAACGGGTGTTGTATATCAATTATATCATTTATTTAATGGTAAAAATCTGATCAAAGTACGCCTGGCCTATTTAAAGCCGCATTGGGAGCAGATAAAGGCTATACTGAAAATCGCCATTCCAGGGATACTACAATTTGTGATCGGATCATGCAGTTGGATATTCCTCGCTGAGTTGGTAGCAACTACAGGCGGAGATCATGGCTCGGCAGGATATCAAACGTCCATCAGATTAATGCTGTTCTTCATGCTTCCTGCCTGGGGTATGAGCAACGCTGCGGCTACGCTGGTAGGGCAAAATCTCGGTGCAAAGGAATTAGGCAGGGCAGAGGATTCGGTTTTCAAGACCGTTAAATACAATGTGATCTATATGGCCAGCGTAACTGTCATTACCTATTTACTAGCCACTTACCTGACTGCTTTTTTTACGAACGATGAGCAAGTGAGGCAGGTAGCAACCCGGTCGCTGCAAATACTGAGCGTGGGTTATATCTTTTATGGTGTAGGAATGGTGATGATGAGCGCCTTCAACGGTGCCGGCGATACCTGGACAACCACCTGGGTAAACTTGTTCGGTTTCTGGCTGTTACAGGTTCCACTAGCTTATTTGTTAGACAAATATTTCAATATGGGCATAACAGGGGTATTTTTAGCCATCCCAATAGCCGAAACCTGTATGGCCATAGCCAGTTTCTTCTTATTCAAAGGAGGGAGATGGAAGATGGTGAAAGTGTAAAACTTTCACCTTCTTCTTATATAATGTCAGATCATCTGTCTCAAAAATGTTACTTAATAACGCCATTGTAACAAAAAATAATGGCCTATAATTAAACGTTATAAAACATCGCATTAGTTAAATATGTTGTTTCGATAGTAAACTTTCATCCGGTAGTCGACCGGACAATATACCCCTGTCTATGAAATTATCTATATATAAATCAAAGCTTTCCGCATTTATTTGTTTTTTATTGCTGCCCTTTCTGGCCAAAGCTGACGGCTTTAAATTCAAGATCAAAAACACCGATAAAACTGCCGTTTCCGTGTTTTATAAGATTACCAAAAAATCGGGCAAGTTTAAATTGAAACCACTCGTAAATCTCAAGGCCGGTGAAGAAAGAATAAAAGACGTTTCAATCAGCAAAGGCGATACCATCGCATTTTATGGTCAGGATGCAGAAGATGTGACTTCGATTGTCGTAAAAAAAGACTTCACTGATCTCGAAAAAAATAAGGACGCAATCACTTATGTACCCATAGTCATCCCCCAAAAAGAAAGCGCCAACTTTGAATCGTTGGAAAACCTAAGCATCAAACTGGAACATAACAAAGTGCTCAATTTTCTGCTCAAGATGGATTCCACGTCGATGAGCAGCATGTCCATGCTTGAAAATAATTTCCAAAATATTTATCCGCTTGGCACATTCATTTTTGTTGATACCAAAACCAACCGTTTATTGTTGCCACCCCTCGAACCTTCCTTCTGGAATAATAGCGAGAATTATTTAACCATACAGGACAGTCTTTACAGTATGGTGAATGCAGCGCATAGGGGTATGGCTAATGTGCAATTGGCCTATTTTGTAGCAAAGATGTTTGATTCCCTGCGCGTAAATAATACTGCTGAGCTGGAGTTTAAAGCAAAGCTTTCACTCATCCGGTGGAAACCATCTGCCAATGCTACCATATACCAGGTGTTTAATGATAAAGCGGTGCAGGACTTTTTGCAGAATTGCTACGCACAGATCAATAACCCTGACGAAGAATACCAGCGGTACAGGCTTTATTTTCTTTCATCCTATGAACGTATTGATGACCTTGAAATCTATGGCAGGCAGTTTTACAATTTCGGCAATGAGCTCGATCTGTCATTAATGGGAGGAAATCCGGCATTATTCAGCACTAACCTGGGCGTGATGTATACCAAAAATAAAACGATGAGCAATTATTTTTCGGTGCAGAATGCTGTTTTGCGAACAAAGGCTTATGACCTCACTTCATTGTTATTTAATGGGTTTAAAAATAACGTCAAAAACCAGATCATACAGCAAACCTACGCCGATCAGCACAGGATCATAGCTGCAATAGTGGACGAATATAAAAGCCTGGTGGGCTACAATCCTGATCCGGTAAGACTTAACCTGGTAGCACTGGATCCTAAAGACGCATCACCGTCACTTGTGCCAATTGAAACGACCGTGAGCAATTTATCGCCTTTCAGTTATATGCCTGCCGATACTTCCAAACAGGCAACTGCAACGGCAAATAACTATAAGATTGATTCCTACAATAATAAGGCACGGTTCTTTAATTCGCATCTGAAAGAGATCAATAGCCTGATCAAAGAGTTAAATCAAACGGATGACGACCTGGAAAAAATATCCCGCACTAATCCGAATAAGAGCTTTACAAGCTCGGTAAGCTCGGCAGGTTTACTAAATGAAATAGAAGTAAACAGCAAGATTGTACGAAAAGAATAAATGAAACAGGAGCAACGTGCAAAAATAACGTCTTTAAATTAAGACGATTATTTACCCCTCCATTTTGCTTGCAAAAGGGAGGGTGGTCGAGCGTAGCAATGACCGGGTGGGTAAATATACGAGCGATATTAAAGCCAATGCATTACAGCAAATGCTTGTCCTGCGTTTTTACTCCATCCTCCTCCTTCCTCTAAATTTAGAGGAAGGTATCGCACGATGCCTGCCTTTAGTTCTGCTATAACTTTTGACTTGATGATGTCACCCCTGTTATCATTAATACCTCTCCCAGAATGCAGGGGGCTGAATACCTAATGACCGCAGGTATACATAGCCCTGTGCACGATGATGGATCTCGTTATCTATCCAATAAAAAATGATATCAGAAGTAATTCCTTCATAAGTGCCAAATGCCTTCATGGTTTCGTGAAAACGTTGCCTGGGTATCAGGGGCCAAAGGGAATCAATCTTATAAGTGACATCATCCCAGGTATTCAATATATCTTCCTTTGTGTTCATGAACGATTTACCCGAATGATGGCTCAGTTCATTTATGGGTGTTTCGGCACTCGTAAAAAGGTCCTGCATGCCGGCATCGGCAACGCCGATGATCTCTTTGATCATTTCGGCAAAAGGACGCATGCCGCCGATGCAATGATCGAATAATTCCCTTTCAGGAAAAGCTTCAATTACTTTACGGGTTAAGCGACGGTGACCCTGCCAGTGCTCTAAAATTGACTCAGGAGAAGTGAATCCGTCGATGATGTTAGTGTCTTGTTGGTTTGCTGCGTTGTTTTCCATTGTGGGTTGTTTTTGATTTCTATACCAAAGTAACGCAGCGGTAATGACAGCCCTATGTCAGCAGAGTTTTGGGCAAATAAAAAAGCCATTCGCTAACTGGCGGATGGCTCCCAGGTGTTCCCGACGAGATTCGAACTCATATCATCAGAACCGGAATCTGACATTCTATCCATTGAACTACGGGAACAATGTGCTGCAAATATATCAAAATTGATTAAACTCACTGTTTACATTCTTTCTTCACAAACAGGTAAATATTTTAAATTGCGATCCCCAAAAACCTGTTTATGAGAAATTATTGTCCCGCCTTTGCTATTACTAAATTAAAATCGCTCTGCTTTACAATCCTTCTGTGCTGTTTTGTGTTGATTTTTAGCGCAATGAAAGTTGATAAAACACCTGATTCATGGGTGCGGATCAATCAATTAGGATATCCCACAAAGGCGGTCAAGGTAGCAGTTTGGGTGTCTAAAGGTGATGTTACTCCCACTGATTTTCAATTGATCGATGCAAAAACAAGTAAGGTGATCTTTAACGCCTCGGTAGGGAAATCGTATGGCAGCTACGGGCCATTTAAACATATATTAAGATTGAATTTCAGCGCCATAAAAACGCCGGGAACTTATTATATCAAATGCGGCTCAGCTGTTTCTCCTCAATTCAGGATAGATGATGATGTTTATAAAGGCTCCGCTGATTTTGGATTGAATTACATGCGCCAGCAAAGAAGCGGGTTTAATCCATTTCTGAAAGATTCATGTCATACTACAGACGGATATACGATGTATGGCCCAATGCCTGATACTACCCGCATCAACGTTTGGGGTGGTTGGCACGACGCAACTGATTATCTGCAATACGCTACTACATCAGCCAATGCAACTTATCATTTGTTAGCGGCTTACCGGGATTTTCCTGCAGTGTTTGGAGATCAGCATCTTGCAAATGGTTTGGATGGGTCGAACAAAGTAGCCGATGTATTAGACGAAGCACGCTGGGGACTCGACTGGTTGCTAAAGATGCATCCGCGTAAAGACTGGCTTTTTGACCAACTGGCTGATGACCGTGATCACCACGGGTTCCGCCTGCCCAATAAAGATTCGGTTGATTATGGCGTAGGACCTGGAAAGGGCAGACCGGTTTATTTTGCGTCCGGTACGCCCCAGGGTTTAGGTAAGTACAAAAATAAAACCACCGGAGTGGCTTCTATTGCCGGTAAGTTTACCAGCGCATTTGCATTAGGCGCAATGGAATATCAGAAAAGCGACCCTTCGTTTTCAAAACTGCTGACCGAAAAATCGGAGTCGGCTTACCAATTAGGATTAGACAAACCCGGAGTAGCACAAACTGCTCCGAACACTGCCCCATACTATTACGAGGAAGATAACTGGGTTGATGATATGGAATTAGCCTCCGCAGCACTATATCAACTTACTGGTGAATCAAAATATTTAAACCAGTCGCTCACTTACAGCAAAGAGGAAAAAGTAACGCCCTGGATGGGGGCCGATACCGCACGGCATTACCAATGGTACCCTTTCCATAATTTCGGGCATTATGAGCTTGCTAAAAAATCAGGCCCTAAAAACAAAGCCGAACTCATAAGTTACTATAAAGAAGGCATCGAACGCGTTTGGCGGAAGGCAAATAAAAACGGCTTTTTCAGAGGCGTACCGTTTATCTGGTGCTCCAATAATCTTACGACATCATTCGCCATACAATGTTATCTGTACCGCAAATTAAGCGGTGATCAACAATATGCTGAACTGGAACAAGCTTGTTTCGACTGGCTATTTGGCTGTAACCCGTGGGGAAAGTGTATGGTATATGGTCTGCCGCAGGGCGGGGATACCCCGGTTCATCCGCATTCATCGTTAAACTTATTATATCATTATCCTTTGGATGGTGCGCTGGTTGATGGTCCGGTATACGGCAGCATTTTTAAAAGCCTGAAAGGGCTGACCTTATTCCTGCCTGATAAATATGCTGATTTTCAATCCGACCTGGTAGTTTATCATGATGATGCAGGAGATTATAGCACAAACGAACCTACTATGGATGGCACAGCATCACTGATCTATTTGCTGGCGGCAAGGGAGAACGAGGCACTGAATCAAAGTAAGGTCATTAAGGATCATGGTGCGATCATCAGGGGTGACAGGCAAATTAAGAAGATTGCACTGGTTTTTACCGGAGATGAGTTTGGAGATGGGGGGAATTACATCGTAAAAGCATTAAAACAAGCTAAAATTCATGGCTCATTTTTTCTTACCGGAAATTTTTACAGGAACAGGTTATTTAAGCCAATTATCAATCAATTAAAAGCCGATGGTAATTATTTAGGCTGCCATTCAGATAAACATTTGCTGTACTGTGATTGGAATAAAAGGGATAGCCTAATGGTAAGCCATAAACAATTTGTGAATGATTTGAGTAACGGATATGCCGAGCTGGCAAGGTTTGGTATCTCTAAAAAACAAGCACATTACTTTTTACCGCCTTATGAATGGCATAACGATTCGATTGCGAACTGGACGAGCAGAATGGGGCTGCAATTAGTCAATTTCACCCCCGGCACACGTAGCAATGCTGATTATACTTATCCGGAAATGGGAGATAAATATGTAAGCAGCGAGGTCATTTATAAGTCTATAATCAACTATGAGCAAAGCAATACCAACGGGCTCGATGGTTTTGTCCTGCTTGTTCATATCGGCACAGACCCGAGAAGAAAGGATAAGTTCTATTACTACCTGCCTAAGCTGATAAAAGAGTTAAAAGGAAAGGGGTATTCTTTTGTGAGGATAGACGGGTTGTTGAGTCAAAACCGATAAAAACCATGTCATTTCGAACCCACGGGTGAGGCTATGTTGGGGGTGTGGGTGAGAAATCTTCTACAACATGCAAACACGCCATGCAAAGCGGTTATATATGACGTAAAAGATTTCTCTTCGCCCCACCTCACATGCCCTGGCTGCTCATCGAAATGACAAAAAGTGTTTAGAAGTTCTTACACATTAAACCTGAAGTGCATAATGTCGCCATCCTGCACAATATAAGTTTTGCCTTCGACGCCTAGTTTACCGGCATCTTTAATAGCAGTTTCAGAGCCGTTGTATTTTACAAAGTCGTCGTATTTAATCACTTCAGCACGGATAAAACCTTTTTCAAAATCGGTATGAATCACACCGGCAGCCTGCGGAGCAGTAAAACCTTTCGTGATGGTCCATGCACGGACCTCCTGTACACCGGCGGTAAAATAAGTGGCAAGGTTCAGCAATTTATAAGCCGCTTTGATCAGTTTATTTACGCCTGATTCAGCCAAACCCAGGTCATCCAAAAACATTTGGCGTTCCTCATAAGTCTCAAGCTGTGATATTTCAGATTCGATTTGTGCAGAAATGATCAGCACTTCAGCGTTTTCCTCTTTAACAGCAGCTTTTACTTTTTCCACATAAGCATTGCCTGTGTTTACGGAAGCTTCATCTACATTACAAACGTACATTACCGGCTTAGCTGTAAGCAGCCAGATATCCGATATATATTCTTTATCTTCCTCAGCAACAGGCGCGGTGCGTGCTGATTTTCCTTCCAGTAAATGATTCCTGTAGATGGTCAAAACATCAAAAGCCTTTTTTGCTTCCTTGTCACCGCCCGTTTTAGCCATCTTTTCGATCTTGTTGATCTTCTTTTCAATAGAGTCAAGATCCTTTAACTGCAATTCAGTATCGATGATTTCTTTATCGCGGATAGGGTCAACAGAACCATCTACGTGAATCACATTATCATTATCAAAACAACGCAAAACGTGAATAATAGCATTGGTAGCACGGATATTAGCCAAAAACTGGTTGCCCAATCCTTCACCCTTGCTTGCGCCTTTTACCAATCCGGCAATGTCAACTATTTCAATGACGTTAGGAACAGTATTTTTAGGTTCAACTATTTCCACCAGCTTAGTCAAACGTTCATCCGGAACGGTAATTACACCCACATTAGGTTCTATCGTACAAAACGGAAAGTTAGCCGCCTGCGCCTTAGCGTTTGATAAGCAATTAAAAAGTGTCGATTTACCCACGTTTGGCAAACCTACTATACCACATTGTAGTCCCATGTACTAGTTGATTATATTGATTATGTCGAATGGTTAATTGGTTTTGATCAGGAGATTTTTTAACTTAATCAACCATTCAACACAATCAACCACTCAATTGAAAGGCGCAAAGATAACAGAAAAAAAACTGCTAGGTAATTTGAAAAAATAAACGACTTTTGCGCAGCATCTCCCAAAAAATTAAATTAGTAACCAATGTAAAAAAGAGGGCCTTATTATGATCGATGAAATGGTTGAACAAATCGAACTATTGCTGGAGCAAAATGACCAGAAAGCGCTTCAGGAATATTTAAACAACCTTAACATATCGGATGTTGAAATTCTGATAGGTGAGCTTCCCGATTATGGCCCCCGGTTTATTGAGATACTTTCGGTTAACCGCGCGGTTAATGTGTTCCGCATACTTGATTTCCCTGTACAGGAGCGTATCCTTAAAAAACTTTCCGGGGCAAAAATTGCCGAATTGATCAACGAGCTTCCGCCCGACGACCGTACCTCTTTGTTTGCCGAGCTGCACGGCGATACGGTAAAGGTATTGATCCAGCACCTTCCGCCTGCCGACCGCAAGGAAGCATTGATCTTACTGGGTTATGAAGAAGACAGCGTGGGCCGGTTGATGACCCCCGATTACATAGCGGTAAAAAAATCCTGGAATGTAGAGCGCGTATTGATGCACATCCGCAAGTACGGAAAAAGCTCAGAAACCATCGATGTGATCTATGTGATCGACAGTGATGGCGTGTTGCTGGATGACATCAGGATACGTGAAGTATTATTGGCCGATCCCGATACAAAAGTAAGCACGCTGATGGATAACCGCCTCATTTCCTTAAAAGTGAATGACCCACAGGAGGAAGCGATCAATATATTCAGGATGAATAACCGCGTGGCCTTACCGGTTACCGATAACGAAAATGTTTTGTTAGGCATAGTTACAGTAGACGATATCCTTTGGATAGCCAACGAAGAGTATACCGAAGATATCCAGAAAATAGGGGGTACCGAGGCCTTGGATGAACCTTATCTTGATATCAATTTATTCAGATTGGTAAAAAAGAGAGTCGGTTGGCTTGTTATTTTATTCTTCAGCGAGATGCTGACATCCAGTGCGATGCAATATTTCAGCGACGAGCTATCTATAGTCATTCAGCTTGCATTTTTTGTTCCGCTGATCATGTCGAGTGGTGGTAATAGTGGGTCGCAGGCGTCAACATTGATCATCCAGGCGATGGCCCTGGGTGAAGTTACTATAACCGATTGGTGGCGTGTTATGCGCCGCGAGATACTTTCGGGTTTGATGCTGGGCATTACGCTTGGCGTTATTGGCTTTTTACGAATAATTGCCTGGGTACCATTCAGCAAAATATATGGTCCGCACTGGCTCATGGTTGCCACAACTGTAGGTTGCACCTTAGTCGGCATTGTTTTGTGGGGATCGTTAGCCGGATCTATGCTGCCTTTGCTGTTAAAAAAGCTGGGTTTCGACCCTGCCACATCATCTGCGCCGTTTGTAGCTACGCTGGTTGACGTTACAGGATTGATCATCTACTTTAGTATCGCATCTGTTGTGATGGCCAGTGTTTTACATCATGCGCATGCGGCGGCGCATACTTTTGTGCCTGTAATGCATGGACTTAGACCGATTACGTAGTATAACAAGAACCTTACAAGATCGAGTGTGATAGAATATTATTTTGACTATATTTATCTAACCTATCACACTTCAAAATATGGGAAAATTGAAATGATGATCAATAATCCTCGATTCCGATACATCTTGTATTGCATTTTTTTGTGGGCGTTACCAGCCGCCGCAAACCAAAGCATCATTGTAAAACCAGATATCAAGGTCACGCCGACACGATCAATTTATTCGCATAATGATGTCGTTACTGTGTCAATTCAAAATAAGTCTTTAAAAACGCAATATTTTGAACTGGGTCTTGAAATTCTGGTCGATAATCAATGGGATGAGAGGCTAGGTGATTATAATGAGAATTATTATTCTATTCCACCCCGCATCATAAAATTGAAACCCGGAGAAGCGACATCGGTTAAATTTCGTTTCAATAGGATCGGAAAAGACAAACTACGCTATTGGAAGAAATTTAAATTTCTTTTAAAATATAGCGAAACAATGAATTCTATAAATTATAAAATAACTTCCGGTGAATTTGAAATTAAATGATTAAACTTATCCAATTCAGCACCCCTGAACCTGGCGCAAGTATCTGGGCAGGGAAAGGGGATTGGAGTACTTGTGCCCATCTTACCTGACAGGAATTAGAACGGGAGCAAAAAAACAATGAAGAATCCGTTGATTGTTTGAAACTTACCGGTCCGAAAGGCACAAGTACCCTGGCACGCTTGGCAACCCGGATACTTGCGCCAGGATGGGGGTTGTAATGGCCAGTGTTTTACACCATGCGCATGAGGCTCATGCTTTGGTGCCCGCAATGCATGTTCTTAGCCCGCGCTGTTCGAAGTCTCTGACTTCGAATGAATATGCTTGTAGTCTAAGACTACCTACTGTCTCGTCCTAAAAAAAGTTTACAGGTTTTGAGATAATCCTGTTATAGATTTACAGGTGAATAATTATCCTGCAATACGTTTACAATTTTACGATTTCTTTGGTAGTAATTTTTCCATTGCCTTGTAGTTTTAAGATCG